>NZ_LT907975.1:2846952-3177440 GCF_900217235.1 Pseudodesulfovibrio profundus
GAAGAACGGGATGAGATTGAACGTCACCCCGCAGAGAGCGAGCGGATTCTCCAGCACATTCCACTTCAGGAAGGATACGACAATCTACTGACGATCATTCGTCAGCATCACGAACGGATGGACGGTTCCGGGTACCCGGATGGTCTGCTGGGCACCGAGCTTTTGCTGCAAAGCCGATTGATGGCTATTGTGGATATCTACGACGCCATCACGCAGGAGCGGCATTACAAACCGGCACGAACCCGAAGTGAGGCATTGAAAATCCTTTCAAAGGAGCGGGATCGCGGTAAATTGGACAGCGATCTGGTCGACTTCTTCCTGACCAATGTCGACACCATTGAAATGCTCTCGGAACGGGTCAGGTCCACTCGTGTCACCCATCTCTCGGAAATCGGCAATCTCTCAACTCTCTAGCAAAATCTCGCTAGGTCTGTTCTCGAATAATCTCGCCCAGGTGGGTAAAGGAAATCTGTCCGTGGGACAGGATGGTGTTGCAGAACTGCGGCAGCATCTGCTTGGACATGCGACGCAGGGACCGGATTTCATGCAGGCCGAGTACCGGCATGACGCGGTTGCCCGGTTCCAGTCGAATGCTGCGGACGCGAGCCAGGCTCTCCTCTTTGGAGCATCCTGAATCCATCAATATGTTCAGGCATTTGTCCTGATCAAGATTGCCCACGGCAAGTCCGGCATCGATCATTGCCAGCGCAGCTCGAATACGGCCGCGTTGGTGAAGTACCAGCCGATCCAGCGGCTTCTCCAGGTAGCCCAGTTCTTCGAGCATGTCTTCGGCAAAGGATGACCATCCTTCCATGAACAGGGGATTGGTGATCTGTGCCAGTGGAGAATTCTTGATACCACGGCGTTGGGTATCGAGCAGGTGTCGGCCGGGATAGGACTGGCGAGCAGCCATAAACAGGTATTCGCGTCGAATGCGACCAAGGCGAGTTGGGTCGTCCCGGAAGCCTCGTCCGGAGAAGAGTTGCGGACTCACGAAACAGTGAGAGGGAATGTCGCTTTGAAGGGCCGGATCGTAATGGATCGGGCGTAAGGTAGCCGCAAGGTACTGCGGCAGTTGGGCGATACGTAACGAACTGTCTTCAAGGATGGGAGCCAGCGGGCTTTCAAAAATGAAATTGCGCAGACGGTGCACCTCTCGAACAATACAGTCGATGGCGTCTTCACCTTCTCGGGCAGGCCCGGCATATCCTTCCAGCGCGGTAGCCCATGGAGTGCCTATCTCGGATTCGAGAAAACGGATGGACTCCACTCTGCGCTCATATTCAGCCTCGGCAATGGTGAAAATCTCATCCGGCGTTTTCTGCGTCCCCAGTACGGAGCGCAGCATGACCTCAAAAGCCGGTCCTTCCCGTTCCGGAATTTCATTGCACATGGACAGCAGACGATCATAATCCCGGAGAGCAATGGAACAGGCTGCAATATACCGTGGCGCCTTGCCAGCCTTACCCAAATCGCTTTCGTTCAATGCGGAAACATATCGGGCGCAATCCCTGATCATTGTCTGGGCACGGCCGCGAGCAGTGGGCGTAACCGCTTCGATATTGTTTTCGGCTTCCGCCAAAAGGGCAGGAATTGCCTTGAGCCGTTTCAGGAATCGTTTTTCTCGCACCCGGTCACTTTTGGCAGGCATGTTCATGGCCTGATCAAGACCGGTAAAGGCGATGCGTAAATAGAAGTCTGGCGAAGTTTCCCAGGTACGGATGATCTCCAGCTCGGCAATGGCGGCTGATGCGCACATGGCAAGGGCATGGGCGGTGGCCCTGTTGGCTACGGCACCGCCTTTGATCTCCATGGTCTCGAAATCACTGCGAAACTTTTTGAGTTTGACGAGATGCTTGGCAATGGCCTTGGCATTGACTTCATCGTATCTGTCCAGCCAGTTGGCGGCGTCTGCCACAGGCGGCATCAGGGGGAACGCCCCTGACGAACACATTACTGGATAATATTTGCCGATATAGGCGAAAAATCTGTCAGCGGTTTCGAATTTGAACATGCGTTTTTAGGCACCAGAACCCGTGGGGTGCTGAATGAGTTTGTACACTTTGCTCACCAGTTCATTGAGTTCCGCTTTGGAAACCTGATCGTCGGCGCCTACGGCAATACCCTTGTGATGGAGTGTTTCAGTGATGATTGAGGAACAGAGGACAATTGGAACACCGTGGAAAAAGGGGTCCTCCTTGATCTGGCGGGTCAGGGTGTGACCGTCCATGATCGGCATTTCAATGTCGGAGACAACGACATCCACGTAGTCCTGTATGGGAAGATCCGCTTCCAGAGCCTGCTTCTTACAGCGGTTGAGATAGTGCAACGCCAACTCGCCGTTTTCAACTGAGTGAACATGTATCCCGGCCTTTTGGAGAATGGAGACAATCATCTTGCGGGCCATGGTGGAGTCATCCGCAACCAGAGCCTTGATGCGACGTTGCTCTATTTCCTGCTTCACGCTTTCAGCCGGTTCCTCAATCGGTGCCTGATCGGGATTGAGGGCTGCGGTGATCTTTTCCATATCCAGAATGAAAATGATTCTGTTGGATATCTTGACCACGCCGGTGATGGAATTGACTGTCAGGGAGGAAACATACCCAGTGGGCGCTTCCACTTCTTTCCAGTTGATGCGATGGATTCGGGTGACGCCAGACACGAGAAATGCGGTTTTCGTCCGGTTGAATTCCGTGACGATGATTTTGGGCGCCTCTTTCTCGACCCGCTTTTTGTTGAGCCATCCGGCCAGATCGATCAGGGGGATGATTTCGTCGCGCAGATTGAAGGCACCAAGGACTGCCGGATGCGAAACCTCAGGCATGTCAGTGAGTTCTGGCATCTGCAGGATTTCAAGGACTTTGGCGACATTGATGCCGTAAAACCCTCGATACGTATCCTTTCCCCGGTCTTCGTCCAAGTAGAATTCGACGATTTCCAGTTCATTGGTTCCGGATTCGAGTAGAATATTGGTTTCGGGCATGAAAGATGTCTCCGGTTCTGGTCTTTAAATAAAGCGGCAGGTCTGAAACATAGCATATATACCAAGCTCTTCACTACTTGCAAGCCCGGTTGTGCCGCTTTCTCGATACTCCCGTTATAATCGTTACCCGTTCAGGTCATATTTTTTGATTTTGTAGTGAATGGCGCGTCGGCTGATTCCCAGAATGTCGGCCGCTTCCTTCTTGACGCCGCCGGTTTTCTCAAGGGCGCGTCGTATGGTTTCGCGTTCATTGTCTTCCAGCGATAGCGAGTTGCCCGTTGCTGCTGGTGAATCCATCGGAACAGGGTCGATTTGCAGATCGTCCGCAGTGATGGTTCCATCAGCACAAAAGACCAGAGCACCTTGCAATGTGTGCTTGAGTTCCCGAATATTGCCGGGCCACTGGTGGTGGAGGAGCTTATCCATGGCTCCCTCCGTGATAGTGGCATTGTTTACCCCCTGTTCCTTGCCGAGTGTTGCAACGAAGCGCGTTGCCAGTTCCGGCAGGTCCTCCATGCGTTCCCGCAATGGCGGTATGGTAAGGGCCACGACCTTCAGCCGATAGTACAGGTCTTCGCGAAATTCTCCCTGCGCCACCTTCTCGACAAGATTGGCGTTGGTGGCGGCTACCACGCGACATTGCACCTGCCGTTCACGAGTCTCGCCGACCCGACGGATGGTGCCTTCCTGCAGAAAGCGAAGCAGGCGCGTCTGCATCTCGGGGGATATGTTGCCTATCTCATCCAGAAACAACGTTCCGCTATCTGCCGCTTCAATGAGGCCGGTCTTGTCTTTGACTGCATGGGTAAACGCCCCTTTGGCGTGTCCGAATAACTCGCTCTCAAGGAGAGTGGGCTGGGTTGAGCCGCAATCCACAACCACAAAAGGACCAGCCGCAAGGGGACTGTTGTCGTGTAGATATTTCGCAGCCAGCTCCTTGCCGGTGCCAGATTCGCCAAGCAGCAGAACGGAAACCGTTGCCTTGGATACACGCTCAAGCAGTTCCATGAAGCGCGCCATGGCCGGAGCTTTGCCGCCCCAAATGCCTTTGGGGGAAGCGGGCTGTTTGGCGACCGGTTCTGGTTCCGGCTTGGCTTCCTGTTCCATGATGGCCCGAATGCGTCGCACCAGTTCCTTACCCTCAAAGGGTTTAGTTAGGTAATCGGCGGCACCGGACTGGATGGAATCCACCGCATCTGGGATGGTCCCATGGGCTGTCAGCATGATGATCGGAATATGCGGCCAGTTGTTCAGCACTTCATTGAGCAGGCCGTATCCGCCCATGCCGGGCATTTTGACGTCCGACACAATACAGTCGACAGAGTGGTCGGCCAGTATTTCAAGGGCTGTTTCTGCGCTGTCGGCCAGAAGCGGATTGAGGCCGGATGCCAGAAGTCGGGCCTCGATAACCTGGAGTATGTTGTCATCGTCATCAACGACGAGAACCGTTGGAATATGCTTTGTGCTCATCAGATATCCTTGTTGTCCAATGGGAGAGTGAAGCGAAAGGTTGCCCCTTGCTGCGGGCGGCTCTCGATGTGGATTGTACCGCCGTGGGCATCGATTATCCGTTTGACGATGGAAAGCCCAAGCCCTGCGCCGTCAATGCTTTCACGCACCTCCGGTGTTCGATAATACTTGCGAAAAATACGGACCTGTTCCTCTTCGGGGATTCCGGGCCCCTGATCCGTGACATGAAAGACCGCCTTGTCGTCCGCTTGTTCAACCTTGATGGTTACAATGCTTGTTTCCGGTGAAAACTTGATGGCATTGCCCAGAAGATTGAGCAGCACCTGCTGGATATGGGCCGGATCGCATCGACAGACAATACCGGGGTCGAGGAGCGACTCCACGGAAATATTCTTGGCTTGGGCCGCGGGCAGTATTCGTTCCACCGCCGTGGAAACCAGTTCGGCGCTATCAATGCTCTTCAATTGCAACTGGAGGGATTCGGCCTCCATGCGCGATACGGTCATCAACCGCTCCAGCAGTTCGGATAGGCGTATGGCTTCCTGGGCCGCAATATCGAGAAATTGTCGTTGTTTAGGCGTGACTTCACCGAATGTACCTTCAGCGATAAGGTCAACGGATTCGCGCATGGATGTAAGGGGAGTGCGGATCTCGTGGCTCAACATGGCAATGAAGTCCGCACGCATGGCCTCTTCATGCCGCAGTCGTTCGGCCATGGCGTTGAAAGCCTCGGCCAGCTCTCCCAGTTCATCATGGGACAGAACCCTGACGTCACGAGGAGCAGAGCCGGTTCCGAGTTGACGGATGCCGCGTCGAATCTCCCGCAGGGAACGGGTGAGCGTATATGCCAGTATCAATCCGCCACCGATGCTGAGGGCAAGACAGATGATGAGACTGTACATGCCGATGGTGGCGGCCCGTTCTCCGGCTTCCCGCATTTTTGTCAGGCTCAGTTCCATGTCCGCCTGATTGTCCAATAAGGATTGCTCCAGAATATCTGTCCAGTCCAGAACCGTTGCGTTGGGGGCAAAAGTGTCGCCGCCCTCATCGGAGGGGGTCAGGGTGATGGTGAATTCCTGGCGCAGGTCCTGCCATTCTTCAGCGTATCCGGGATGCTTTTCAAGTGTCTGGTCCAGCAGTTCGCCAAAGCGGTTCAAATCCTGGACGATGAAATCGACCACCCTGTCGGTGCCGAGCAATCGGTATCGACGAATGTTTTCCTGTACACTGTCCAGGCGCTCAAGCATTCGCTGGATGGCGCTGTCGAGGTCGTGATTCACTGCCACGATGCGATTGGCAAGCTCGGCATCACTGCGAACCTGATTGAACAAGTATGCGGCGATGCTGAAAAAAACCACAACCAGCGAGCACGACCAGATGGTCAGTTTGGTGGCGATGGAAATGTTCTTTAGGTGTGGCATAGGCGGATAGTAGCCGGAGTAGGGCCTCCGGGTAAAGTCGAAGCAAAAAAGACCGCCGGATTCGGGGGAGTTATCCGATTCCGGCGGCCATGTGGCTCACGCGCAAAAGCGCATTCGGCTGTGCTGTTTTGTCAACGAACCGTTATCCGCGAACGGAAAACTGGTCGTGAACCTTGTCATATTCAATGGCATTACAAGTGATGTTTTCCAGATCGACAACCGGGCTTTCGTCCTTGAGGCGTTCACGGAAAGCGGCATAGGCTTCTGCAGTACCCTGAAGAAGGACTTCCGCCTTTCTGTCGGCGATATTCCGAACCCAGCCAGTCAGGCCGAGCTGTTGCGCAGTGGACTGTGCCCAGGATTGGAAATTTCCACCGGTAACCTTTCCTTCAATGATGCAGGTGTAGCTCTTCATTACGCGCCTCCGTATGGATTGAGAATTTGTTTCATGCTGAATATATAAGAAATATTTCCTGTTATGGGAAGGGGGAAGGTGAAAAAAGTATGGAAATCGTTTCAGGAACAGTTGCCGAGGGCTTCTTTCAAGAGATTGAAAAAGCTGAATTGTGATGGTCGAATGGTGCGATTGTCCATATACGACGCTTGCTTTGATATGAACGATTACCGCGTTTGTCGGGTTTGATGCGTTTGTCAAGAATAGTGGTTTTGAGGTTGAATTTATCACGCCGTCAATGTATGTTCCTTTCCTGCTCTGAACGCTTCAAACCCTTGAAGCAAAGGTTTTCCCATGGACAAATTTAGGAACATTTCGACACTCATCGTTACTATCGCTTTTTACGTGGCTGTATCCATTACTCCTGCCTGGGCTTCGCTGCCCTATTACAATGAGGAGCTGGGGTATATCATATGGCTTCCCAAGGAATGGCATGAAGCATCGGACGACATGTTGTCCGACTTCAGAGAGTTTGATGATGGACTCGCTGCACATATGGTCGGATGGGAAGCCGGGTATGTCTTGAACGGCAATAGCACCGTTCGCCTGTTGGTTTCCGAATTGTCGGGCAAAGCCAGTTCCGATGCTTTTATCAGCAATTTCAACCGGCACGTGATTCGTCAGGTCAAGAAAGCGGGCGAACAGCATGTGACGAATAGCGGTGAACCTGTTGTCCGTCTGCGGGAAGCCAGCTACAATGGAAGCAAGAAAATGCTTCGGTTGGAGATGGACCGTCGGGATTCCACCGGCTCCGAAATGGTTTCCGTGGTTTACATCGTCTATGCGCGGGAAGGCATGCTCAAGTTCGTGGGCCTTGTCGAGCCCGGAGACAAAGACGGTGTCGTCGCCATCGACAAGGTGGTCTCAACGCTCTATCTGGAGCGCTAGTCCCGGCTGGTTTGGTGCGCAAGGATTGTTTCATCCAGCGCAGTTTTCGATGGGGATATTTGCCGCAAGTATTTTCTTGCTTGGAATGTATGCGGTTTTTTGCAGGAACGAACGTTGCAACTTACCATGTGGAGGATCTGATGCGTATCGTACTGATGATTGTTGCACTCATGATGCTGACAATACCTGCCACTTCGCAGGCGCAAATCTCGCATGTGCCGGATGCATACGTTCTTGCTGCCAATAAGGATGACCGTGATAAGCCTGGAAAGGTGATCATTACCGGAAAGGGCGGCAAGGTGAAGGACGTTCGCAAGTCCTCCGGCAAGGATAAGAAAAAGTAGTCGATGGCGAGCCTGTTTCGCAAGAGGCCGGCGAAGTCTGTTCATTCCGAAGATAGAAAAAAAGCCCCGACTCATTGGAGTCGGGGCTTTTCTATTGGTCAATCTACTGTTTGGTGCTGCACGTGGGCATTCCGGGATCAGTGCCGGAGTCCTGCAGCTTGGTGCGGTATTCCTGAACTTCGTCAAGGGAATTCCAGCCCTCGTACATGTCCAGCCACTCGGTGAAGGTCATGGGCTCTTCGTCAAGGTGCGATTCGTGCATCTTGAGCCAGACATTGAAAATGTACATTTCCACTTTGAATGTGGAGCTGTCGAAAACCTGGGGCAGAACGGTTTGTTCGTACTTCTGACCATCAAGTCGGGAGGCGATGAAGGAACAGACATTTTCCTGACTGCGCTGATAGTCAGTAACGAGTTCGTTCACCATATCAGCATAGGGGTGCAGGTGAGGGTAATCTTTCTTCAGTCCTTCCAGCACGGCTTCGGGAATTTCGATCCAAAGCTCTTTCTCTTTTTCGACGACGTAATAGAACCGAATCCATTGGTCGAATTGAAAGACTTCCAGGGCATCCTTGATGGCGCTTTTTACGCTGACACTTCTGATCATTATATCATCCTTATCATGGGGGTTGTCGCTGGAAAGGGACTATGGTCATCCATTCGGTATGAGTCAAGGGGAAAATCGTGGGCCTCGGGACTGGACAAACGCTTGACGATTGTTATATGAAGTGCGGCTCGCAAGAAAGAAAAGCCCAAACCGGGCTGAAATATTAAGGAGACCAACATGGCACGTCACAAGAAGCATGAGCGCAAAAAAGAATTGGATCGTAAACGTCAGCGTCGTAAAAAGGCTATCAAGGCCCGCATCAAGGAAGCCAAGGCTGCAAAGGCCTAGCGAAAAGCTTTCCCGATAACCGTCCTGTTGCATGGCGAAATCCGGAAAATTGCGCAAGTCGCAATTGATTGGGATCGGTGTGTGCAAGGACGTTTATCTCGTTGATTGATTCATAACTGTAAACAATACTGAAGAGTTACGTTATGCCTATTTATGAGTATCAGTGTCAGGAATGCCATTGCGTTTTCGAGGAATGGCAGACCGGATTTGAGGATCGTGAATTGGAGTGTCCCGATTGCAGTGGACAGTCCAAGCGTCTGATTTCTCACTCGTCCTTTCATTTAAAAGGAAGTGGCTGGTATGCAGACGGGTATGGTGGAACCAAGTCCGGCTCAACGCCAGGCAAAGCGGCTGAACCAGCCGGTTCCGGCAACGGAGATTCCGCCGGAACCGATACGGCGCCAGCAAAGAAAAGCGAGTCCTCGGATAGTTCGTCCGCAGGCTCCGCATCCTGATAGACGAGGAAAAAGGCAGCCATGGCTGCCTTTTTTTTGGTTCTTGTGGCTCACATCACTTTTTTTACGGAGATAAGAGAGCATGTTAGAGAGATATTCCCGCCCGGAAATGAGAAATTTGTGGACCCTGGAGAATAAATTCCGGGTATGGCTTGAAGTGGAACTGGCCGTGACCCGGGCCTGGGCGGATATGGGGGAAGTCCCCATGGAGGCCTACGAAGATATCGCCGCAAAGGCGGACTTCGAGCTGGATCGTATCCTCGAAATCGAGGAAACCACCAAACATGACGTTATCGCCTTTCTTACCGCTGTAGAGGAAAAGGTCGGCGCCAACTCCCGGTACATCCATCTTGGCTGCACCTCTTCGGATATCGTCGATACCGCCAATGGCGTGCTGCTGACCCGTTCCGCCGACATCCTGGCTACAGGCATTGAGCGTATCCTCGCCGTGCTCAAGGAAAAAGCCCACGCCCACAAAGGCTTGATCTGCATGGGACGCACCCATGGCATCCATGCCGAGCCGACCACATACGGCCTCAAATTTGCCGGTTTCTACGCCGAGTTCAAGCGCCATCAGGAGCGCTTCGAGGCGGCTCGCGAGAATATCCGTGTCGGTAAACTCTCCGGTGCGGTCGGAACGTTCGCACACCTCAGCCCCGAGCTTGAGGAACGCACCTGTGCCATTCTCGGCCTGAATCCCGATCCGCATTCCACGCAGATCGTGCAGCGCGATCGCTATGCCCAGTTCTTTACCTCCCTCGCCATGCTGGCCGGTGGTATCGAGCGCCTCGGGCTGGAGTTGCGCCACCTGCAGCGGACAGAAGTTCTCGAAGTCGAAGAAGGATTTTCCAAGGGGCAAAAAGGCTCTTCCGCCATGCCGCACAAGAAAAACCCGATCTCCGCTGAAAATCTGTGCGGTCTGGCCCGTGTCATCCGGTCCAACTCCGTGGCCGCCATGGAAAACCAGGCCCTGTGGCACGAACGTGATATCTCCCACTCTTCAGTTGAACGTGTTATAATGCCTGACACCACCGCTCTGATGGATTACATGTTGCATCGCATGTCCGGTGTTCTGGAGCGTCTGGTGGTCAAGGAAGACAACATCGAGCGTAACCTGCTTGGGTCGTTCGGTCTGTTCTACTCCCAGCGTGTGCTGAATAAACTCATCGCTACCGGCCTGAAGCGTCAGGAAGCGTACGAGATGGTCCAGAAAGTGGCCATGCGATGCTGGGAAGGCAAAGTGCAGTTCGAGGATGAAATCCGTAAGGATGCGGAAGTAAACAAGCATCTTGCGGCTAACGAACTTGACGAAGCGTTCGACCCCTCGTATTACAAACGCTATGAGGATGTGGTCTTTACCCGCGTCTTCGAGGATTAATATCTATGAAAGAAATGAAAACAAAGCTCGCCAAACTGTTGCTTGAACTCTCTTACCGTGAAGGCGATTTCACGCTGACATCCGGCAAGAAAAGTGATTACTACTTCGACTGCAAGCAGACGGCTTTGCATGCTGAAGGCAGCTATCTTATCGGGCGGCTTTTCGTTGAAATGCTCAAGGATTTCGATTGTAAAGGTGTTGGTGGCATGACTCTGGGGGCTGATCCCCTGGTGTCGAGCGTGACCGTGGTATCCCACCTGGAAGGACTCCCGATGCCGGGATTCATCATTCGCAAGAAATCCAAGGGACACGGCACCAATCAATATCTTGAAGGTTTGGCCAATTTCGAAGAAGGTGATCGGGTCGTCTTGCTGGAGGACGTTTGTACCACTGGCGGCACACTGATCACCGCAGCCGAATGCGTGCGGGACGCAGGGCTGGAAATTGCCGGAGTTCTGGCTGTATTGGATCGAGAGGAAGGCGGACGGGAAAAGCTTGCGGAAGCAGGATTGGAGCTTCACTCCATCTTCACCCGCGCCGAGCTGTTGGCCGCCGGAAGAGGGTAGCTCGGGGTTCCGGGCGAGGGGAAACCGACCGCAAGGAGCTGGTTGATCGAACCATGCGATTAGTTACTGCCATACTATCAATACTAGTGTTTGCCGTCCCGGCCTTGGCCGAAGGATGGGCGACGAAGCTCTCCTCGCACAACTATGGGCCGGAACGGCTTATTGCTGTGGAGAAGCAGTCCCAGACGTTCATGATGTTTGAACGTAAATCGCCCCTGCGTGAGGTTCGACGTTTCCCGTGCACCACGGGACAGTTGACTGGTGACAAACTGGTCGAAGGCGACATGCGCACTCCCGAGGGAGTGTATTTTGTTGGCCCCAAGATCAATCGCACGCTCAATTGGGATTTGTACGGGAACCTGGCGTACTCTCTCAACTACCCGAATCCGATAGATAAAATTAAAGGAAAGACCGGAAGCGGCATCTGGATCCATGGCCGTGGCAAGGAATTCCTGCCCCGCGACACTCTTGGATGTGTGGCGCTCAAGGTGCCGGACATGCTCGATGTGTCCAAGGAGTTTGAATTCGGCACACCGGTTGTCATTGCCCGTGATGTTGAGTGGACACCCGAGCCGGGCGAAGCCGACAAGGTTGCCAAGCAGTTGGCAGCGCGGCTGCAGGCCTGGGCGCAGGATTGGGAAGGGCAGAATGATGCCTTTTTCCAGCATTATGATTCGGCGCTGATGTCCGTTTCCGAAGGCAGTTCCTTCAACAGTTTTGTTTCGCACAAAAAGAATGTCTTTGCCGCCAAACCGTGGATTCACGTCATGGTCGATAACATTCGTGCCATTCCCGGGCCTGATTACTGGGTCACGTGGTTTGATCAGTATTACCGTACCTCCGGCATGGTTTCCATGACCGGCAAGCGGTTTTACTGGATGCGCGATGCGGAAGGCGAGTGGCGTATCGTCGGTCGTGAATACGTTCCGGCCGGGGAAGACCTGAAAGACAAATATCTTGCCGTCAAATCCGAAGAAGTCCGTGAAGTCATTGATGCGTGGCGCGATGCATGGCTGAGCATGAATGCGGACGCTTACGGTGAACTGTACAGCCGCGATGCAGTACAGGGAAATCGGAGAGGCGCAAGTCGCATTATTGATTATAAAAAGGCGTTGTGGGCCAAGACTCCACCTGTTACTGTGCACGTTGATGACCTGAAGATTTCCACACACCCCAAAGGGCTTCAGGTAGCCTTTGTGCAACGTTTCGAGGATGCGGGCGGTTATTCCGATATCGGTCGTAAGACCATGGTGATGGTCCCGGACGGGGCTACATGGAAAATCGGTAGCGAACATTGGAGACGGGGTCGATGAGCAATTCCAAATACAGCGTTTTATTCATGCGGGATGACCGGGATGTCACTCGCTATCGCATAAGTCCATTCTGGTTGAAGATATTCGTCTTCTCCCAGGTGTTCCTCTTATTGTGTGCCGCTGGTGGAATTTACATGGGCGTTCGCGGTTTCAAGCTGAACAACAGGCTTCAGGTTGAAAACAAGGGTCTGGAACAGCGACTCGTGGATGCGGAAGTCCGGCTTGAACGACTGGGCAACATGGAGAAGATTCTTCAATCCTACGATCCGGCCGAACTCCAATCGCTCCTTTCCGCAGCAACAAGTGACGTTGAGCAGGCTCCCGAGCCGGTGGAAATCGACCTGAACAAAGTTTTCACCCGTGTGGATACGCAGCAGGTTGGCGTGGAAAATCTCCAGGCCAAGATTTCCGGGCGCAAAGTCAGTATCAGTTTTGAATTGAATAATCTGCAGGCTTCAAAGGCCGTTACCGGGACAATTGATGTCAAGGTCGTCAAGAAGGACGGCTCCACAAGCGTGCCGGAGGTCAAGAAAAGCGATTTGAGCTTCCAGATTCAGCGTTTCAAACGAATCAAAACCACGTTCCTTCTGCCTGAAGGTGTAGAACAGAAGGATTTGTTCGGACTGCGACTCGAAATCAAGAGCAAGGGCGGGGAAATCTTTTTTGCGGAAACCTATCCTATCTATCATATCCGTTCTTAGTCTGATCCTGCTCGCAGCCACGACAGCGCTTGCCGGTTCCTGGGAACACTCCTTTTTCGGAGGTACACAGTACCCGTTACGGGTCGTGTATCTGGAAGGCAGTGAGCCGGGGCCGACGGTCATGGTACAAGGCGGCATCCAGGGTGACGAAACCGCTGGCTTTGTCACGGCACAGTTACTGACGCAGGCCAAAGTCACCAAAGGCAATGTCATCATCCTGCCTCGGGCCAATGTGCCTTCCATCAACCTGCGCAAGCGGCAGGTGAACGTGGATATGAACCGGCGGTTCGACCAGAACTACAACCGGTTTTATGAAGATCGTGTCGCCCGGGTCATCCGATTCCTGTTGGCACAGTCGGACGCCTTCATCCATCTGCATGAGGGAAGCGGTTTCTATCATCCCACTTATGTGGACAATCTTCGCAATCCCAATCGATACGGACAGTCCATCATCATTGATACGCTCCATTACGGTGGTATCGATCTCGAAGCCACGGCCAACTCCGTCCTCGATGAACTGAATCGCGGGATTCTCTCTTCCGACTATCATTTCAGACTGTTCAATACCAAGACCTTTGATACGGGTACCAGTTACCCCGAGATGCGTAAGTCGCTGACTTGCTATGCGCTTTCCGAGCACGGTATCCCGGCCATGGCTGTGGAGGTCAGTAAGGATATCATCCAGCTGGACTGGAAGGTGCGACAGCAACTCCACGCTACCATCATGCTGCTGGACCGCCTGGGCGTTACGGTCACTGCGCCCGATTTCAGCGACAGCGATGTACGTGCTTATTCGCGGACTAACGTACAGGTACAGGTGAACGGCCGCATCATGCAGGGCGATGCCTCGCTGGTTCTCGCTCCCGGGACCACTCTCGCTGTGGAGTCACTGGCTTCCGGACCAAGTGAATTTGCTCCTGAGTTGGCGCTGTTTGCCTCTGATCGTCCTGGCGTAAATCTGCTGAATGCCCATCGTATGGCCCTTGAGCCGTTTTCCGAGTTGGAGTTGCGCAGCGACGGCAAGCGTGTTGCCAGGGCTCGTGTCAAATGGACGGGCAAGATGCCCAATTCACCCGGGAACGACAAGACGGTCTTTGTCTGCTGGCTCAATGGGAATCCGACCTTTGTCCGTGAGGGCGAAGTGCTGAATACTGTGTTCGGGGATCAACTGATCCTTGAAGGCATATGGGGCAGCGACAAACAGGAAGTGGTCAACCTCAAAGGGTTTGTCGCCATTCCCTGGGCCAATAATGGTCAGGATATGGGCTGGGAGATCATTCTCGACCCAGAAACGTTTCTGAGCAAGTACAGCCTTGAATCCAGCCGTCCCGGCGTGACACGATACCGTGTTGTACGTGAAACGCCCGGTACACGGCCTGCGACTTTCTATATCGACATCGAGCCGCGTCGAATCCATGCATTGCGTTTGGCGGACAAGCAGGGGCGCTCCCTGTTCATTCCATGGAATCCCGGCGGCAGCTATTCTCTTCCTGAGGGGGAGTATGTTCTTGAGGACGCATGGAGTAACGGTCCAGGTGACAAGCTGGTCGCTACCACAGGAGAAGTGCCCGTATCAACCGGTCATGGCTTCAAGGTGGATTATGCGAACCCGTTGCAGCTTACCGTGCGTCAGGCAACCACGTTTGCCGGAATCGGGACGATGACGTTTACGGCTTCTGGTTTGGCAGAACGATAGTCGTAGCGCCTGTCATGGTTCGGCAGACGAAGACCTTGCGAGGTGTTCGATGACTGTTGAGCGAATTGTGCGTGGAATGGCAGGTTTTTTCATTCTGGTCAGCTTGTTGCTGGCCCACTTCCACTCCCCTTACTGGCTTTGGTTCACCGCATTTGTCGGAATGAACCTGTTCCAGTCTTCATTGACCAACTGGTGTCCGGCCATGACTATTCTCAAGCGTATAGGGTTCAAGTATTCCTGTCCCTAATACTCGTTTAGAGGCCCTGTATGGGGTTAGTCGATGGCTTTGCCTATGAAGAGCAGTGTAGAGCCTGCAATCAGCGTTGTGGCGGCAAAGAGGTACGCTTCGTAAAAGCCCAGAGGCACGGACAAGAATATGAGCAGACCACCGCTTGCCTGAGCGATGCGGGAGTTGATCATCATCTTGCGGGCCATCTTTTCGCTTCTGCGCACAATATGTACGCCGCAAAATTTGCACAGAGATGAGCGCGAATGGATATTTTTTCCACAACTAGGACATTGCATGGCGATTCATTAACAAAGAAACACCAGATAGTATAGTCTCTTATCTATATTTTTTTTCCAGGTATAATGATCTGTAGGTCCAATGCAGGTTTAGTCGCGGAAGGTGGAGGTTCGCCTTTCAGGCACGGTGGTGGACAAGACGATCAACTGGCTGTCGATGGACATGAAAAAAGCCCTCAATCTGATGATTGAGGGCTTTTTGCTTTTGTGGCGCGCCCGGCACGATTCGAACGTGCGACCTTTCGGTTCGTAGCCGAATGCTCTATCCAGCTGAGCCACGGGCGCGCGGTGGAAGGACTGTTTATGTCGAAGGCCTTCATACGTCAAGCACTTTTTAAGAAAAAATTAAAATTTTGTTTCAAAAATATCATCTATACCGGTCAGAAGTTTGCCTCGTTTGCCCACAATACGTATGAGTTCTGTGGAGTCTTGGTCGACAAAGTCTTTTAATTCCGGGTGCTTGTGAAGGAAGAGCTTCATGATCGCCTTGGTGGTTTGCTGGGTTTTGATAGGGGAGTAGACCCCTTGGACGGTCAATGCGATATTTTCTTCTCTTCTATCAATAAGAATAGAAGCATGAGGATGTTGTTTGATATTTTTGCTTTTTTGAGAGTCCTTGTTTGTCAGAAAATAAAATTTCATGGATGCGTGATCGGCAAACAAGGTCATAAGCGAACAAAGAGGTTCAATGCCATTGGTCGTCGCAAGGACGCAAAAATCTGCATTGGAAACCAGATCGTCAATGAGTTGCATTTTGTTTTTGCTCATGGGACAGCCTACCTCAACAATGCGCTTCGCGCTATTATTTTGAATACAGGATGGTGAATGCATGTCTGTGCAATCGTTGGATGATAAAATACGGTATACTGAATCGTGTCTGCAACAGGTTTTTGAACAGGCAGGGCCGGATAGGGCCGCAGTAGCTTGGACCGGCGGCAAGGATTCGACCGTAGTTCTTTATATATGGCTGATGCTTTTGCAGCATCACCGAGCTACACCCATTAGAGCTATTAATATAGATACGGGATGTAAATTCCCCGAAGTTATGTCGTTCAGAGATACAATGGCCACCGAGTGGGGCCTTGATCTGCATGTGGCCCAGCCAACCCTTTCCCTCGATTCGTACCCGCTTGCAGAGGATGCAGTGACATGTTGCCATGATCTCAAGGTTTCTCCTTTGAAAAAGGCGATTCGGGAGACCGGCATCACACATCTTATTTCAGGCATCCGACGCGATGAACATCCCGACAGGGCTAATCGAACTACGGTAGAGCACCGTGATGACCCCTCCCATACACTGATCAATCCTGTTCTTGAATGGACGGAAATGGATATATGGGCATTTCATTCCCGGTTCGAGCTTCCATATTGTATATTATATGATGAAGGATACCGCTCCCTGGGGTGTCGCCCATGCACGGTTCGCCCGGGAAAAGGGGAGGGGGAACGCGGTGGTCGGCAACAGGGAAAAGAGACAGTAATGGGTACGCTGACCAAGTTGGGATATTTCTGATCCAAATTATCACGTTTTTCTATTGGACCGACCCGGGAGAATCTCCCGAGTCGGTTATTTTCACTTTTATTCACAAATTTCCCTACTTTTTTATGCTGTTTTTTTTAAGTAAAATATAAAAAAACGATCATATTTACTTATAAAACAGCAGTTTAACCAACCTAGTTGATTGATCAAACAAATTTTGAACCCCCCTTGACCTAAGCCGCCACTTCACCTATTGACCCATGTTTAATAGGCTATGGGTAAGGTGCATTCGCATCCGTTTTTCGGTTGGAGGTGATCCGAAATTCGGGTGTCCGTTGTACTCGTATTCAATGTTATGAGACGAGGTCTTCATGTCGAATCTGCTTCTACTTCTCATTCTCCTGCCTGCCGCAGCTGCTTTGGTCTGCTATCTGGTTCGGTCCAGTGCCGTTCGTAAGCTGACTGTTGTAGCCACCGGTGCGATCTTGACGCTCGCATCGCTGGGTCTGTTGGCGCAGGGAACATTTGAACCGATTATGGTCGGTTCATTTCTTGGCATCAGCAGCGATTTCCTGATCACGGTCCTGGATTTCGCACTGTTGGGTGTCATCTTTTATTATGGTCTCAAACACCGGAGTCTCCTGATTCAGGGTTTCACCCTGGCACAGGCTGCTCTGCTCGTTTGGTTTGAGTTCGTTATGATCGATCATGTGGCGGTTCCCGCCCTGGTCGGCGACCAGCTTTCCCTGATCATGGTTCTGGTGATTTCCGTCATCGGTTCCCTGATCTGTATCTTTGCCATTCCTTATATGAAGGAACATGAAGATCATCTGCATTTGAAGACGTCCCGCCAGCCGCGGTTCTTCCTCTTCCTGCTTCTCTTCCTGGGCGCCATGAATGGTCTGGTCCTTTCCAACAACATTCTGTGGCTCTACTTCTTCTTTGAAGTCACGACGCTGTGTTCCTTCATGCTCATCGGGCATGACGGCACCGAAGTTGCCACTCGCAACTCTGTTCGCGCCCTGTGGATGAACTCCTTCGGCGGCGTAGCTTTCGTCATCGGCATGATGCTGGTGTACGCAAAAATCGGCACCCTCGACATCTCTGCCATTCTGGCAGCCGGTCCGCAGGGCGCGATGATGGTTACCGGTATCGGTTTCCTGTGTCTTGCCGGTTTTACCAAAGCCGCTCAGGTTCCTTTCCAGTCCTGGCTGCTCGGTGCCATGGTTGCCCCGACTCCGGTCTCCGCGTTGCTGCACTCCTCGACCATGGTCAAGGCCGGTGTCTACGTGGTTCTGCGCTTTGCTCCCGCCTACATGGGGACATTGCTCTCCGATGGCGTGGCTATCTGTGGCGCGTTTACCTTCGTTGCCTGTGCCGCCCTGTGTATCGGCCAGTCCAATGGTAAGAAAATCCTGGCGTACTCAACGGTTTCCAACCTGGGCCTGATCATCTGCTGTGCGGGTATCAACACTCCGCTGGCCACCACCGCTGCGGTGATGCTGATCATCTTCCACGCCATTTCCAAGTCCTTGCTCTTCCTGTGCGTTGGCACCATTGAGCAGGCTATCGGTTCTCGCGATATCGAGGACATGCGCGGTCTGTTCACCAAGCATCCCCGCACTGCCCTGATCACGATCATCGGCATCCTGACCATGCTGCTGCCCCCGTTCGGTGTGCTCATGGCCAAGTGGATGGCTATCGAAGCTGCTTCCGCCAACATCTACGTCATCATCATGCTGGCCATGGGCTCTGCCCTGACCGTCGTGTACTGGGCCCGTTGGGCCGGTTCCCTGATGGCAAGCCGCGACGCTGATGCTCCGGCCGAACAGCAGGCTACCCTGATCCGCATTCCGCTGATGGCCCTGTGTGCAGGTGCTGTCGTGTTGTCCATCGCTGCCCCGTGGATTTACAACTCCATGCTGGCACCCATGTTCGATGCGCCTCCCTTCGCACTTCAGTTCGGTTCGCTGACAGCTTCCACCGGCTCCTTCGCCGTTGTCCCGCTGTTCATCGTACTCGGTCTGGGCGTCATTTATGCTGCCAAGGCTGCATCCGGATTCCGCAAGGCCAAGGTCATGCCGCCGTACGTTGGCGGTGCCAACGTGGTTGGTGACAATGACGGTGCATATGTTGGTCCCATGAATGGAACCGTACCGTTCGTCGCTTCCAATATGTACCTGGGCGAGCTGTTCGCCGAAGGCAAGCTTACTCCGGTCTTCAACGCTCTGGCGGTCGCGCTGATCGTCCTCATGCTGGGAGGAGCTCTCTAATGGATACTCTGATACTGATCATCATCGGCATTGTGGTCGGCCCGCTTGTCGGCGGCCTGATCGCCGGTCTCGACCGCCGCGTCACCGCCTGGTTCCAGTCTCGACAGGGACCGCCGGTCATGCAGGCATTCTATGATGTGGCCAAACTCTTCGGTAAGGAGAAAATGGTCGTCAACCAGTGGCAGATCTTCTGTGCGTGGATCTACCTGATCGCAGCCGCCGTTTCGGTTGGTCTGTTCTTCGCTCAGGGCGACCTGCTGCTGATCTTCTTTGTTCAGGCCGTTGGTGCGGTTTTCCTGGTCATGGGTGCCATGGCTGCGAAATCCCCGTACTCCCAGGTCGGCGCCCAGCGCGAGCTGATGCAGATTCTGGCTTACGAGCCGGTTCTGATCCTCGTCTTCGTCGGCTTCTACCTGACCACGGGCAGCTTCTCCATCGAAGCCGTGTGGCAGCTCGAAGAGCCGCTGCTGGCCAAGATGCCGCTGCTGTACCTGGCTCTGGGTTACGCCCTGACCATCAAGCTGCGGAAGTCTCCCTTTGACTTCTCCACTTCTCACCACGGTCACCAGGAACTGGTAAAGGGTGTACTCACCGAGTACTCCGGCCCCTACCTGGCCCTGGTCGAGATCGCTCACTGGTACGAAACCGTATTGGTTCTCGGCCTGTGTGCCCTGTTCTGGAGCACGAACCTGTTCTGGATGGGTGCGCTTCTGCTCGGTACCTATATGCTCGAAATCCTGGTGGACAACACCATGGCCCGTATGACCTGGCGCTGGATGCTGAAGCGTGTCTGGCTGCTCGGCATGGGCATGTCCGTCGTTAACCTCATCTGGCTGTACGCGGGGTAAATCATGTTCGGTTCATTCATAAAGAAATCTCGCGCCAAATCTCCGTGGATCATGCACTTTGACTGCGGTAGCTGCAACGGATGCGATATCGAGGTTCTGGCCTGCCTGACACCGCTCTACGACGTGGAACGGTTCGGCATCATCAACGTTGGTAACCCCAAGCACGCCGATGTGCTGCTGGTCACCGGCACAGTCAACCACCGGAACAAGAAGGTGCTCAAGAACATCTATGATCAGATGCCCGAGCCCAAAGCCGTTATCGCCATTGGCGCTTGCGGTAACACCGGTGGCGTCTTCCGCGATGCATATAACGTTGTCGGTGGTATCGACAAAGTTATCCCCGTGGATGTCTACGTGCCCGGTTGCCCTGCCAAGCCCGAAGCCATCATTGATGGCGTTGTCGCCGGTTTGGCCAAGTTCGCAGAAAAAGTGGAACAGGCCGACTAGGCGTTCCGCAAGAGGTGAAAAATGAAAGGTAAAATCATAGACGTTACCGTCGACAATATTGTCGGCGAAGTCATGAATCTCAAGAATGATGGGCAGCGCCTGGTCACGTTCACAACCTATCAGGAAGATGAGAACAAGATCGGCATTCTGTACCACTTCGATAAGGATCTGGAGACCACCCACCTGCGACTTGTTGCGGATATGGACAAACCCATTCCCAGCATTTCCGGGGTGCTCTTTGCCGCCCTGCTGGTGGAAAACGAAATCCGCGACCAGTGGGATGTCGAATTCGACGGCCTGGTCTTAGACTTCAACCGTTCGCTCTACCTTGACCCCGAGGTCACCCAGGTTCCGCTGGTGTCCAACGTCAAGATCGAACCTAAAAAATAGGGGGCTGAAATGGCTACTACTGTAATTCCCTTCGGCCCGCAGCATCCCGTTCTCCCTGAGCCGGTCCACTTGACCCTCAAGGTCGAGGACGAGATCGTCAAAGAGGCCATCCCGGCGCTTGGATACGTCCACCGCGGCCTGGAAAAACTGGCTGATATCCGTGACTACCATCAGATGATTCAGGTCTGTGAACGTGTCTGCGGCATCTGCTCCATGATCCACGCTGTCTGCTACTCGCAGGCTGTTGAAGAGCTCATGGAAATCGAAGTGCCCAAACGCGCTGAACTGCTCCGCGTCATCTGGTCCGAGCTGCACCGCACACACTCCCACCTGTTGTGGCTGGGTCTGTTTGCCGATGCGTTCGGATTTGAATCCCTGTTCATGCAGTTCTGGAAAATCCGCGAACGCGTGATGGACATCAACGAGGCCACCACCGGTAGCCGCGTTATCGTGTCTGTCAACGTCATCGGCGGCGTCCGTGCTGACCTTTCTCCCGATCAGATTCGCTGGATTCTCAGCGAAATCGACATCGTGGAAAAAGAAGTCCGCCAGCTCCAGGACACCATCATGAACGACTACACCGTCAAGGCCCGTACCTGCGAAGTCGGCGTTCTGACCAAGGATCAGGCTTACGAGCTTGGTGCTGCAGGTCCGACCCTCCGCGGTTCCGGCGTTGCACAGGATATGCGCATGCTGGGCTATGGTGGTTACTCCGAGATCGACTTTGAGCCGATCGTGGAAACCGCCGGTGACTGCTGGGCACGTTCCACGGTTCGTTTCCGTGAGTGCATCCAGTCCATGGATCTGGTTCGTCAGGCCATCTCCAAGCTTCCTGAGGGCGACATCAACGTCAAGGTCAAGGGCAACCCGCCGGAAGGCGAAGCCTACGTCCGCGTTGAGCAGCCCCGCGGCGAATGCATGTACTACATCAAGGGTAACGGCACCAAGCATCTGGATCGTCTTCGCATCCGGACGCCCACCTTTGCCAACATCCCGCCGCTGCTGGCCATGATGCCCAATTGCGAGCTGGCTGATGTGCCGGTTATCGTCCTGTCCATCGACCCGTGCATCAGCTGCACCGAACGCTAAGGAGGATCTGACATGCTGTTTACACCTACAGTCGTCAAGAACCTGCTCAAGAAGCCTGCAACTCGTAACTATCCGTTTGAAGTTCGTGAGCCATTTGCGAACTACCGCGGTGAGTTGATCATTGATGTTGATAAGTGCATCTTCTGCGGCATGTGCGAGCGCAAATGCCCCAGCCAGTGCATCACTGTTGACAAAAAGGCCGGGACCTGGGCCTGCGATCCGCATGCATGCGTGTATTGCGGTGTCTGCCGCGACCATTGTCCCACCAAGTGTCTGGACATGAAAGACGTCCACCGCAAGCCGATGACCGAGCGCATCACTTGGGTGGAACAGGGCACGCCTCCCAAGCCCAAGAAAAAGAAAGCCGCCCCCAAGCAGGAAGCCGCTCCTGAAAAGGAAGCTGCACCTGCCAAGGAAGAAAAGGCGGAGAAAAAGCCTGCTGCAAAGAAGAAAGCTGACTCCAAAAAGTAAGCTTCCAAATAGCAGCAACTCAGATTCGACTGAGAATAGACAAGGCCCGGACAATTTGTCCGGGCCTTTTTAGTGGGGATTACATCTCCTGCAAAAATGGGTTTGTATCTCTGCATCTGAAAGCGCGTGTAAGTAAGAAAAAGGTCGATATTTTGATTCTCACGCAAGGAAACACGTCTATGCGCACACATGCCGATCGAGAGTGTGCAATGCGTTGAGAAGGTGTTAGTGCGCGAAATAGGGTGGTGTGTTGCTGGTATATCCATATCGTATATATGGAAAAGTACAGGCGTGGCTCAGCCTGCCTGTTTCTCAAAAAAAAGAAACCCGGCTGGCATGTAGCTGAAGCGATCATCCTCAGCAGCATCTTATGATGATTGACGGGGTAAGAGGGCGGCAGAAGGGGAGCTGTATTCATGCTGTTCAGCACGAAAACCTTCTACCGTCTAAATGTGATGTGCGGTTACTTGTTGCAGAGAGCTTTGGCTGCTTTCTTGATGCCTGCCATATCGATTCCAACCAGATGGCGTAACTCTTTTTGCGTTCCATGCTCAATGAACTCATCGGGCAGGCCGAGGCGCTTTATCTTGTGGTTGGTCAGTGCATCTTCTTCGTTGAGCATCTCCAACACGGCTGAACCAAATCCACCTGCGAGGGCGTTCTCTTCGACCAGAAGGATGTTGTCGTATTTGGCTGCCAGTTCAAGGAGTTGCGCCTTGGGCAGCGGTTTGACAAAGCGGGTGTTGAACACGGCCACATTCAGTCCTTCCTTCTCCAGTTCCATGGCTGCTTCCACTGCGGGATACACTCTGGAACCGAGGGTGATGATGACGGCATCATCGCCTTCATGGACTATCTCGCCCTTGCCAAGGGGGATTTTGCGGGGATTGCTTGATACATTGGCTCCAACGCCGGTACCACGGGGATACCTGATGGCGGTCGGGCCTTCGTGGTCAAAAGCTGTTGCCATCATGCGGGCCAGTTCGGCCTCATCCTTGGGCGCCATGACCACAAGATTGGGGATGTGGCGGAGGAAACTCAGGTCAAAAGCACCGTGATGGGTCGCACCATCTTCGCCAACCAGTCCACCGCGATCCAGGAACAGGTTGACGTTCAGGTTCTGAAGGCAGACATCATGGACGATCTGATCGTAGGCACGCTGCATGAACGTCGAGTAGATGGCTACAGCAGGCTTGTATCCCTGCGTTGCGAGACCGGCCGCAAAGGTGACGGCGTGCTGCTCGCAAATCCCGACATCGACAAAACGATCCGGGTAGTTTTTGCGGAAACATTCCGTTCCAGTCCCCTCGGGCATGGCCGCTGTGATGGCGAAAATCTTATCATCCTTCTTCGCAAGATTGCAAAGAGTGGAGCCGAAGATCGACGTGTAGGACGGCAAACCCGAGCCGGAAAACTTGCGGGCAAGTCCGGTCTCCGGAATGAATTTGCCGACTCCATGAAAGTGCGTGGGGTCCGACTCAGCCGGTTCATACCCTTTGCCTTTCTTGGTCAGCACATGGACCAGCGCCGGTTTGTCGAGCTTCTTGATCTCATCGAAAACCTTGACCATCTGCGCCGTGTTGTGCCCGTCAATGGGACCCACATACGTGAAATGGAAAGCCTCGAACAGGATGCCCGGTGTGAAGAATGACTTCAGCGAGTCGCTTGAACGTTTGGCGTACCCGGCCAGATCGTCACCGATTTTGGGAATGCCGCCAAGCAATCCTTCCACATCGGTTTTCAGTCGCTGGAGGAACGGATTGGTCATCTTTCGGCTGAGGAATTGCGAAAGGGCGCCGACATTCTTGGAGATGGACATTTCGTTATCGTTGAGGACAACGACCATCTTTCGGCCAAGTGCTCCTGCCTGATTCAGTCCCTCGAACGCGATACCGGCAGTCAATGAACCATCGCCGATGACAGCGATGACCTCGTTGTCATCCCCTTTGAGATCCCGAGCCATGGCCATGCCGAGCGCTGCGGAAATGGAAGTGGATGAATGACCGACACCAAAGTGATCGTATTCGGATTCCTCCGGGCGAGGAAAGCCGCTGATGCCGTCTTTCTGGCGCAGGGTATGGAATCGATCTGCCCGACCTGTGAGGAGTTTATGGGCGTATGCCTGATGGCCGACATCCCAGACAAGCTTGTCCGGGCCGATGTTGAAAGAATTGAATAGTGCCATGGTCAGCTCAATGACGCCGAGAGAGGGCGCGAGATGACCACCGTGTGCCGCTACCTGATCGATGATGGTTTCACGGAGTTCCTGTCCCAGGATTTCCAGCTCTGCCATGGACAGGTTGCGTACGTCTGCTGGCTCCTTGATCTTTGCAAGGAGCGATGTGGAGTCGTGGTTACTCATAAGCGGGTCACTCTATGCCAATCAATACACCCTGTCTACAATGTAACGAGCCATTTCCGTCAGGAATTGCTTCTCGTCACCACTGTAGTCATCGAGTCGTTTTATCGCATCGTCAATGTGCTGCGATGCGAGTTCCTTGCTCTTTTCCAGTCCCAATAGCGCGGGGTAGGTGGATTTGCCCATGGCCACGTCGCTCCCGGCGGGTTTGCCAAGGGTGTCTGTATCGCTAACCACATCGAGCACATCGTCCACGATCTGAAAGGCGACGCCAATGGATTTGCCGAATTCGCGGGCGTTGTCGATATCTCTATCGGTACCGCCAGCCAGAATGGCCCCGCACTGGCAGGCCGCGGTGATCAATGCGCCGGTTTTCATGGCGTGCATGGTGCGCAGTTCTTCGAGCGGAACACCGTTTCGTCCGGTGAACTGCATATCCACCACCTGTCCACCGACCATGCCGCCGGAACCGGCAGCCGTAGCGAGAACATGGATGGCGCGGAGGACTCGGTCCGCCGGCAATCCCTTGACGATGGAGGCTGCGGACATCAGCCCGAAGGCTTCGGTGAGCAGTCCATCTCCTGCAAGGATGGCCGTGGCTTCATCAAATTGCTTGTGATTGGATGGCTTGCCACGACGCAGGTCGTCATCATCCATGGCCGGAAGATCGTCGTGAATGAGCGAGTAGGTGTGGATGCACTCCAGACTGGCCGCAAAGGGCATGACCGCATCTCGATCGCCGCCGAGCATGGTTGCCCAGGAGAGGGTCAGAACCGGACGGAAGCGCTTCCCTCCGGCAAGAAGGGAATATTCCATGGAGGCAAGCAGACGTTCAGGGATGCCTCGATCCCTGAGACAGCTCTGAAGGTAGGACTCCACTTCCGTTGCGCGTTCGGCAAGCTTTTCTTTAGCCGTCATTGTCTTCTCCCAGTGCTTCCAATGCCTCGAACTCCTTGATCAAACCATCGGAAACAATGGTCACTTCGTGTCGGGCACCTTCCAGTTGCTTGCCACAGGCTTTGGCCAGCTCCAGCCCTTCCTTGTACAGGGATACACCCTGTTCCAACGGAAGGTCGCCCCTTTCGAGGCGTTCAACGATGGTTTTGAGGCGGTCAAGCCTGTCTTCAAACGATTCGTTTGCCATTTATTTCTCCAAAATCCGGTTGCCTTATGTTGCCGTCAGGGTGCAACCGCTAAATTCTCATTTTGCTGTCGTTAAAAAAGGCCGCTCCTATTTGAGCATGTCATCAACGCTGGACGCGAAAAGCGGTGCCGGATCCACCAGTTTGCCAAGGATGGAAACCGAAAGGTGGAGGTGCGGACCGGTTGCGCGTCCTGTTCTGCCCGACTTGGAAATAACCTGTCCGCGCTCGACCTTGTCGCCCTGTTTTACGACGACTTCGGACGAATGGAAGTACATCGAAATGACACCGTTGCCATGATCGATATACACGGAGTTGCCTGCATAGTAATGGTCGCCGACCAGAATGACCGTGCCGTCGGCAATGGCCTTGATGGGCGTCCCCATGGGAGCGCGGAAATCCAGTCCGCGATGGGGATTCTTGGGCTTGCCGTTGAGGATGCGCTTGAGCCCGTAGGTGCTGGTCATTTTGCCCTCTACCGGGCGATAAAACGGCAGGCTCCAGGTGCGGTCCGGGGAAACGGTGGTCAATGCCTCGCCGATCTCGACGCGGTCCGCCTTGATCTTGTCGTAGACCTCCTGGGGCGGGGTGACCATCTTCTTGGGAAGGGTCAACTCCTGCTTGGGGTAATCCACGGCATTGATAACTATGGAGCGGCGGAAGGTGTTCTCTTTGCCATCAATGGAAGCGATGACCGACAGCTCTTCCTTGCCCGGCTTGGCGTTCAGGACGTCCGTGCCGAGCATGGCAAGGGCCACGTGGCGATTGTTCCATACAGAGATGGAAGGAACAACGGATTTGCCCTGCCAGTGAAAGGCGACGGAATCGAGGGGCTGATCCGAAGTCAGACGAACGATGAACGGCTGGCCGGTGCCGACTCGCGACGGAGCAGCCAGAACCAGCGCGGAAGCACCGGTATCCGCGGCGGTGTCAGCCTCTGCAGCCACGGCTTCACCGGGCAGGAGGAAGCCAGCGTCGTCACCTTCCTGCAGGCCGAATTCCTGGGCTGTCCCGGATGTGGGGATCATGGGAAGGGTCAGGGCTGTGACGAGAAATATCAGTAGAATCAAACGTTTCATTATTGCTCCCGGGAGTCATTGCTGTCTTCGGTTACGACGGCGCTCACGCTGCCGTCCCTGACGGTGATAGCAAGAGTATCGCCTGCCGTCACTTCTTTCGGATCACGGAGAAAATCACCGGTGCGATCGATGCGAACAAGGGAGTACCCGCGGTCGAGGGGCGCCTGTGGATCGAGACCGGCCAGCGTTGTCTGCATCAACTCGAAGTTGCGCTCCTTGATGTCCTGATGGCGGTTCATGGCTTGGGTCAGTCGTTCGACGAGCGATGCGGTGCGGCTGGCGGTTTGCCGAACCACTCGGGGGCCGTGAGCCCGGTGCAGACGTTGCACGGTGCCGGTCATTTCGCGCAGCTTTCGGTCGACCTGCGTTTGTCCGGCTGCTTCCAATCGGCCGATCAGATGACCGAAGCGGTCCTGCATTCGTTCCAACTTGCGCTCGGGTGACAGCCATATCAATGCCTTGCGGAGCTGCTCGAAAGCCGCGCCTTTGCCAAGCAACCATTCGGCGTACCGGCGGGTCAGTCGCATCTCCAGGTCATCAATTTTCTGGGCGAGTTGCTCGCGTCGCGGCCACAGCTCCTGCGCAGCGTGGCTGGGTGTGGCTGCGCGCTTGTCTGCCACAAAATCGGCTATGGTCACATCCGGCTCATGGCCGATGCCGGAGATGACAGGCAGGCGAGCGCGGTAGATGGCATCAGCTACCGGTTCGGTATTGAAGGCCCAGAGGTCTTCCAGTGATCCGCCGCCGCGAATGAGCACAATTACCTCGGCCCAACCATCTTCGTCAGCCTGATCAAGGGCTTTGGCAATTCGCTTTGGCGCTTGATCTCCCTGTACCAGTGAAGGATAGATGCGGATTTGCGCCCCGGTGCCGCGGGTATCGGCCAGACGCAGAAAGTCTCTGATCGCTGCCCCGGAGGACGAAGTCACCACCGCGACCCGTTTGGGATTCTCGGGCAAAGTGAGCTTTCGGTCTTCGTCAAAGTAGCCCTTCTCTGCCAATTTGCGTTTCAGCGCTTCAAAGGCAATGGCCAGATCCCCAACACCCTGATCCTGCACCAGCTCTGCAACCAGTTGGTACTGACCTCGGGGTTCATAGACGTTGAGGCGTCCGGCGCACAGGACCTCCATCCCGTCTTCTATGGTCGTGCCGGTCAATCCGGTGGCGCCGCTTTGCTCCTCCACTTCGCCGGTCAGGGGATTAATGCGCTCTTCTCCGTGGCTGATGGTTTCGCCGGATGTCTGGGCCGACTTGAACCAGACCACGGAAAGGGACGCGTTCCCATCGGTCAGCGTAAAATAGATATGACCACTGGCCGGACGCGAGAGATTGGATATCTCGCCGCGAACCCATACAAAAGGGAACTCCGCTTCCAGCAGGTTCTTGACGGAGCGGGTAAGCTCACTGACGGTGAAGATGGCTGACAACTATGCCTCCGTTTCTCAATCTATACCGGCCAACATATCATTGGTGATGGGCGTGGACAATAGCCTGAAAGGGGTTTGACCACTGGTCCGAATATGAAGAAACGCACCCCGTTCTGAACGGGGTGCGTGATACATCATGTGTTTCCTCTCGATGGGAGAGCCGGGGCTACAGGCCCCAGTCGCCCCAAACGGCGGTGCGCCACTCCTGGAAGGCTTCCTTGAATCCTTCCAGCGGCAGCTCGATCTTCTCGCCGGTTTTGCGATTCTTGGCTTCGATGATGCCGTTCTTGAGTCCCTTGCCACCGAGCACGAGCTGCATGGGGTACCCG
The DNA here is from genome assembly GCF_900217235.1 of Pseudodesulfovibrio profundus. Lineage (NCBI taxonomy): Bacteria > Pseudomonadati > Thermodesulfobacteriota > Desulfovibrionia > Desulfovibrionales > Desulfovibrionaceae > Pseudodesulfovibrio > Pseudodesulfovibrio profundus. The sequence continues at coordinate 2,875,376 of NZ_LT907975.1, forward strand.
ATGAGATCGGCTTCGGCGAATTTGACGCCGGGGCGTTCCTTGCGGTCATCGTAGCAGATGTCAACGCCAAGGTCCTTGATCTCGGAGTACAGCTCTTCGGCTTTGTCCGTGACCGCCTGATCCTTGCCGCCAAGAGAAATCACGCAGACCTCGAAGGGAGCGATGGAAGGCGGGAAGCAGCAACCGTTCTCGTCGTGATTCTGCTCGATGGCAGATGCAACGATGCGGGATACGCCGATGCCGTAGCAACCCATGATCATGGGCTTGGCTTTGCCGTTCTCATCGAGGAAAGTCGCTTCCATCTTTTCGGAATACTTTACGCCAAGCTTGAAGACGTGACCTACCTCAATGCCCTTGGTGAATTCGATTTCACCGGCACATTCCGGGCAGGGGTCGGTCGGTTCGATGACGCGGAGATCAGCAAATTTTTCAATGGTGCAGTCGCGGCCAAGGGAAAGATGGCGAACATGGGTGTCGCCCTTGTTGGCTCCTGCGACCCAATCGGTTTCGACACAGAGCTCCTGATCGGCGTAGATGGGCACTTCCGGGTTCAGGCCAGCGGGACCGGCGAATCCGACCGGGGCATTGGTCAGCTTTTTTACCAATGCTTCATCGGCCATCTCTATGTCATTGCCGCCAACGAGGTTGCGGAGCTTGACATCATTGAGTTCACGGTCACCACGTACCAGTGCTGCCACCGGATTGCCATCCACCACAAAGAGCAGGGTCTTGATCAGCCTGGAAGCGGGGATGGACAGGAAATCACAGACTTCCTCCACCGTGTGCTTGCCCGGTGTTTCCACTTCTTCCAATGCCGGGACAGAATCATCGTCGCAGTTGCACAACCCTTTGGGTTGCGCCACTTTGGCCTTTTCGAGGTTGGCCGCAAATTCACAGGCCTTACATGAGGCGATGGTGTCTTCACCGGTTTCGGCCAGCACCATGAACTCGTGGGAGAAGTCACCGCCGATGGCGCCGGAGTCAGCCTGTACGGGCTTGAAACGCAGGCCGATACGGGCAAAGGCTTTTTTGTATGCCTCAAACATGGTCCAGTAGGACTGCTCGGCACCCTCTTCGTCCTTGTCGAATGAGTAGGCATCTTTCATGATGAACTCGCGGCCGCGCATCAGGCCGAAACGGGGGCGGATTTCATCGCGGAATTTCGTCTGTATCTGGTACAGATTGATGGGCAACTGCTTATAGGACTTGATTTCGCCGCGAACGAGATCGGTGATGACTTCCTCGTGCGTGGGGCCGAGACAGTAATCACGGCCGTGGCGGTCATTGATGCGAAGGAGTTCCTTGCCGTAGTAGTCCCAGCGGCCGGTTTCGCGCCACAGGTCAGCGGGCTGAACCATAGGCATGAGTACTTCCATGGCACCGGAGCGGTCCATTTCCTCGCGTACGATCTGAGCCACCTTGTTGATGGAGCGCAGGCCGAGCGGCAGGTAGTTGTAAATGCCGCTGGTGAGTTTGCGGATCATGCCCGCACGCATCAGCAGTTTGTGCGAGACGACCTCGGCATCGGCCGGATCTTCTTTCAAGGTGGGTGCATAGTACTTGGAAAGACGCATGAGTTTATGATCTCCTTTCTTTGAGAAAAGCTTGTATTTCTTTCATGAATTCGGGCAGCAGGTTGTCGTTACCCTTGACTTTGCGGACGACTTCGCCCTTTCGAAATATGATGCCGAGGTCGCGACCGCCGGCTATGCCGATATCCGCTTCCTTTGCTTCGCCGGGACCGTTGACCACGCATCCCATGACCGCAACGGTGAAGACCTCGTCCACACCGCGCAGGGCTTCTTCCACCTGTTCGGCCAGTTCGATGAGATGAATTTCCGTGCGACCACAGGTCGGGCAGGAGATGATTTCCGGTCCACGTTCGCGCAGCCCTAGTGAACGCAGAATCTCGTAGGCCACACCGATTTCCGCCACCGGATCGTGAGTCAGTGAAACACGTAGGGTGTCGCCGATTCCCTCGTACAGGAGTACACCCAGCCCGACGGCAGACTTGACGGCTCCGCGCACCAGCGTACCGGCTTCGGTGATGCCGATATGCAGCGGATAGTCGATCTGGTCGGCCATCAGCTTGTAAGCCGTGATGGTATTCAGGACCGATGACGTCTTCAGGGAAATCTTGATGTCGGTGAATCCGCGCTTCTCGAGCATACGGATATGGCGCAGACCGGATTCGACCATGGCTTCGGGCGTTGGTCCGCCGAACTGCTTGAGCAGGTCTTTTTCCAGTGAACCGCCGTTCACACCGATACGGATGGGCGCACCATGCTGCTGGGCGGCGCGGACAACGGCATCGACCTTGGATTCATCGCCGATATTGCCGGGGTTGATGCGCAACCCATCCATACCCGCATCCAGAGCGGCCAGGGCGAGTCGGTGATCGAAATGGATGTCGGCGATGAGCGGAACAGGGGATTGCTCGCGGATGGCGCTGAGTGCTGCCGCAGCCTTGTCGTCAGGAACAGCAAGACGGACGATTTCGCACCCGGCATCAGCCAGTTGCCTGATCTGAGCAGTGGTGGAAAGGATGTCGCGGGTGTCGGTGTTGCACATGGATTGGACCCGGATGGGGTTGGCTCCGCCTATGCCCACATTGCCGACTGATATGGCGTTTGTTTGCTTTCGTTGCATGAGGAGTGGGACTTTACGATATTTCCTAACTCAAGCCAAGCGGCGGAATAACATCTTCCCCGAAAGAAAAATAATGGAGTAAGACTTTATTCGCACATATTATTAGACCGTTGGAAGCAGTTGCCAACAGAATACAAAAGGGGATGGATATGAAGCTCAACATTCGGACAAAGATACTTTTGTCTTTCATTGTGTCGCTTGTGGTGTTGTGTGCCGCTATTTTGATTCTGGGTTTATCCCAGACGTATAACGACTCGCTGGAATACAACGTCACATCCACTGCCGATCAGTTGGAACAGGTGGACGGTATACTTTCCACATTTGTCACGGAAGCCAAGAAGAACACCGTTCTTCTCTCTCTTGATCCTCGCCTGCAGCAGGCGGACGACATCACTACTTCCTATATAGATGCCAAGGGTGACAGCCTGACTGCCCAGTCCCGCGCCGACGATCCGATCGGGCAGGGGATGTCGGTATTGTTCAACATGATGACCGATAGTCACGACAGCTATATGGACGCCTATGTCGGAACGCGCAAGGGCGCATTCGTTGTCGGCAATGCAATCAGTTTGCCCGGTGGGTATGATCCCAGGTCCCGTCCCTGGTATACCTCTGCTTTGGCTACTCCCAACAAGGCTGTAGTATCTGCGGCTTATGTTTCCACGACTGGCGATGCCATGGTCTCCACGGTCAAGGCCGTGGTGAGCGGCAGCGATGCACTGGCTGTTGTCGGGTTGGATATTTCCCTGGCCGAACTGACGGAAATCGTCAAGAACATCAAGCTGAACAAGCGCGGCTTCGTGGTCCTGATTCAGGACGACGGTGTCATCATGGCCGATCCGTCCAATGAGAATAACAATTTCAAGAACGTCAACGATCTGAGTGATAGTGGGTTGGCCGAATGTTTTCGCAAGGGGAGCGGCGAACTGCGCGTGACAATAGATGATGTCGAGTATGTATCCTTTGTTCACACGTCCGATGAACTCGGTTGGAAGCTTGTCGGGTTGGTTCAGTATGAAGATATCATCGCCCCGGTATGGTCGTCCGGCATCAGCATCGTGGGCCTGTCCCTTTTGGCCCTGTTGTGTATCGCCACCGCAATCTGGTTCTACATGAACGGATTGATCATCAAGCCCATGGTCGAGATCGTCCAGATTCTCAAGCTCGCAGCAAGCGGCGATTACACCCGTCGTATCGAAAGTGACCGCAAGGACGACATCGGCGATATTTATGCCGCGCTCAAGGAAATGTCGGACCGGCTGACCAGCGTTGTCAGTGATGTTGTGGACGGTAGCTCCCGCGTCGCTTCCGGCAGTGAAGAGCTTTCGGATACGTCGCAGGCTTTGTCTCAGGGTGCAACAGAACAGGCTGCCTCTCTTGAAGAGGTCTCTTCCTCCATGGAAGAAATGGCCTCCAATATCAGCGGTAACGCCGAGAATGCTCGGGAAACCGAAACCATCGCCAACCGGGCTTCGGAGAATGCGCGTGTGGGTGGCGAGGCGGTTGCCAAGACTGTTTCCGCCATGCAGGAAATCGCCGAGAAGATTTCCATTGTCGAAGAGATTGCCCGTCAGACCAACCTGCTGGCGCTGAACGCAGCCATTGAAGCCGCCCGAGCCGGTGAACACGGCAAGGGATTTGCGGTTGTTGCCGCCGAAGTGCGGAAGCTGGCCGAACGAAGCGGTGACGCAGCCGCGGAAATCAGTGAGCTGTCATCCTCCAGCGTACAGGTTGCCGAAAAGGCCGGTGTCATGCTGCGCGAGATGGTACCTGATATTGAGAAGACGGCTGAACTTATTCAGGAAATATCGGTTGCAAGTAACGAGCAGACAACCGGAGCCGAGCAGATCAATGCAGCGTTGCAGCAGCTTGATCAGGTCGTTCAGCAGAATGCGGCGGCATCCGAGGAAATGGCTTCCACTTCCAACGACCTCGCCAATCAGGCCAACGGCTTGCAGGATATCATTGCCTTCTTCAAGGTCCGTCAGGGCGACGGTCGAAGGCAGTCCAGAAGTTCCACGGTGGTTCGCTCCAAGCCCAAGGCGCAGTTGCCTTCGGCTGGTCCGGCCAAGGCTCCCAAGGTGGCCCCGGCAAAGCAGCTTGGCTCCCAGAAGCCTTCCGGCAACTCCGGCGTGTCTCTGGACATGGACGATGATGACGGCGACTTCGAACGCTTCTAATATCCGGTAACAGACCAAATAAAAGGGCGCTCTCACATGAGAGCGCCCTTTCTATTGAGACTGTAGCCGATCTATCAGCGGCCACAGCACTTCTTGTATTTCTTGCCCGAATCACAGGGGCAGGGCTCGTTACGCCCGATCTTCCGTTCCTTGCGAACCGGCGGACCAGAGACCATCTGGCCATCAACATATCGCCAGTTGTCTTCAATCTTGCGGAATTCTCCGCGTTCACGATGGGACAGCTCTTCGCCGTCGATGGCATAATTTGCGGTGAACTCGACAATGCCGGCTTCATCGCCTTCGCCACCGGCCCATGTGTCATGAATTTCCAGTCCGAGCCAGTCGGCTTTTTCGGCCCATTCCTTGACGGAAGAGTCGTCATGGTCCTTGAGTGCCTCAGGGGCAAGGGATTGCTTGAGGTAGTCCAGCTCGTTCAGCACGTAGGCAGAGTAGCGGGAACGCATGAGCGCCTCGGCGGTCGGGGCGGGTTTTTCACCGGAAATATACGGGGTGCAGCATTCGACATGTTCCTTGCCGGAACCGCACGGACAGGGCTTGGTCATGTGTCTATCCTTGGTTAGTTTGTTGATGGGCGGATTGTATAGAAAGGGAACGGTCTGTCAATCGGCAATTGCAGGGTTGCGGGACCTTGATTGGCATGTCACTCTTAGGTCATGATTCGCATTACCGAAAAGGTCGTTATCCCTTACGAAGAAATCCGCTTTATTACGTCACGCAGTTCTGGCCCTGGCGGCCAGCATGTGAACACGACGGATACGCGGGTCACTCTGCTGTTCAGTGTTGAAAAGAGCAATGCCTTGTCGCAGCTTCAGAAAGTCGCTGTCAACGGAAAATTGCGTCGACGCATAGATAAACGAGGCATACTCCGTGTGACCTCCCAGAAATTCCGCAGCCAGAAATCCAATAAGGATTCAGCAATCGAACGCTTTGTGGAGCTGATGCAATGGGCGCTCAAGCCGGTGACAAAGCGCAAGTCCACAGCGGTTCCAAAATCCGCAAAACGCCGCCGTCTGGAACGAAAAAAGCAAACAGCCCAGCGCAAGAAGGCACGGAAGACACCGGACGTCAGCAAGGAATACTGATCAGAAGGTCAGCCCTGGTTGAAAGTCAGAAAGCTTGAAACGGATCAGGAGCGGATAAGACCGAGATCATGCAATGCGAGGTACAGCTCGCGGCTGACCCAGGCATCTGTTGCCGCATAGTTGATCTGCTGGGTGGTCAGCTTTTCCTTGGCCCAGTTGGAACACTGCGCTGACTTGGAGATACGGAATCCCAACAGATTTGCAGCCATGTTTCGCAGACCGTGGGTTTGCATTTTCGCTGCCGTGGATACATCAGACAGATCGATGAACCCGGACGGAGTGAACTCTGCCAGACGCTGCAGGCCGAGAATGTCGTCGCGGACGGCTACGCCGGTCTTGGTGATGGATTCATCTGCCAGCAGATCGCACAAGCCGTTGCAAAGAGGCAGGAGATTGATCTGGAAAATGTAGGCACAGGAAGCGGTGGCGAGCTGGATGAGTGATGGTGGTCCGGGTTTTTTGCCCTTCTTGAAAACCGGGCGGGTTTCCGTATCGAAGCCGAGGAGCGTTTCTCCTTCAATGTCCTTGAGCGCGCGTGTCCGCTGCTTTTCGGTGCGTATGACTTCGATTGGCCCTTCGTAACGACGTAGGGGCATCTCATTGATGTCGCTCTTGGTGAACGCTTTGAGATATTGTTCCGGTATGGTTGGGACCTTGGTCATGAAATACAATACAGCTCGTTATCGGGGGCATACCCAGTTGAAGTGGAGGGATGGTTGAATATTTGAGCGGTTTCGTCAAGTCCGGGAATGAAAAAAAGCCAAATGAATATATTTCGGTCAGTTGGACGTGCTCAAATAAACACCTGTTACCGGCCTGTGCAGGGGGTGTCGTAATAACGCCACCAATACTGGCCCTCACAACGCTCCTTGCCGATGGTTCCAGTGGTTACGCCAATGCGGACATTGTGGATGTATTGACTGACGACACCTTGCTCCAGTGTCTCCGTGGCTTCTTCCAGAGACATGGCGCGAGATGCCAGCCCGATGGTGGTTGCCCGCATGGTTTCATTGAGCTTTGCCAGGCCGGGGTTGTTCGCGCGAAACAGTTCAAGCCAATGCACGAATGCTTCACGGTCGCCAAGTCTGCCATGAGCCAGCGCGGCAAACAGGGGCGCTTCCCACAATTCCTTTTCTACAGCGGCCAGTGTCTTCATGGTGTCGGCGGCTTCCTGGTAGCGACCGGCAAAGTAGAAAGACATGCCTGCCTTGGCCTGTGTTGATCCGAACTCGATGAGGCGGCTGTCGGATTCGTCTGCCAGCGCCTGGGCGTAATCATCTGCGCCGTCGGTAAAATATTCTGATGCCTTGGCAAAATCCTTGAGCATGAGTGAGCGCCAAGCTCGCTCAAAGTCCTTGTTCCCTTTTCGGGCGGGCGTCATGTTGTCGCAGGCGAAAAGGGTGACGACGAGAAGAATGAGGATAAAACTGAGTTGGCGCATGGGGTACCTCGGGTTACAGCATGTAGGCTCGGGCGATGCGGAAGATGTCCTCATACGAGAGTTTGTCCCGTATGGCGAGGGCCATTTCAAACGCCATGTCCATTTTCCTTTTGGTCTCGCTGATGAGATTGTCGCGCATATTCTTGAGGTGGTTTCCCAGAAAATCCGCATCAAAATTATCGATGGCAAGGGAAATGCCCTCAGAGAAGAAGTGCGAGCCGAAGTGGGGCAGGAATTTTTCAAGGCTTTCGCGTCCTTCGCGCCGGGCATACATCGAGAAGAAAAGCAGCTTGACCAGCAACCTGTCAGCCTGGAGTTTGTGGTCCACTGAAAGGAGAATGTCGAAATCAACTCCTCTGGGCTGGATAGCCTTGAACATGGCCGAAGCCATCTCAAGGGCCTTGTCTTCGGTGATGGGCGGGGTGGCGAACTTCGAGTCCATTCGGACCAGCGTGATCTGAGGGTTCTCCCCCGAAGCCACGGCATAGGTGGCTATACGCATGAGGTCGATTTTTCGCGTGTAATCTTCCAGCAGCACATCCCGTTTGACCCCGGCCAGACGGCGTACGTGTTCTCTGGACAGTCCTGAAAAAACGGTTTCAAGCAGATGGCGAATGTAGGGTTCGTCGGTGTGGGCGATCTCGTCATCAATGATGGTTCGCCCTTTTTTGGTGTCGAGGATCTTTTTGATGGAGAGCCAGTAGGCGGCCAGTCCTTCCACCGGCATCTGCACTATGTCGAGTTCTTGCGGTTTTTCCATGGCCATGCTGTGTCCGGGGTTGACGTACTGGGTAAAAAGGCACACCCTGTGCCCGAAATCGCAGTATACCCGAATCGCAAGAGAAAACAAAGACGGCGATCACGCCGCATGTGATTATGCTCAGTTACCCGTATTTTGATCCGAATATGATCTCCATCGGTCCGCTCCAGTTGCGCTGGTACGGGATGATGTATGTTTTCGGCGTTGTCACCGGCTGGCTGCTGGGACGGTATCGTGCCAAAAAACCATGGAACAAGATGACGCCCGCCCGCATGGACGACTTCATCACATGGGCCGTGGTCGGTGTGGTTGCTGGTGGACGACTTGGGTACTGCCTGTTTTATAATTTCGATTATTACTTCTACGCCCCGCACAAGATTTTTTACGTGTGGGAAGGTGGGATGGCCTTTCATGGCGGTCTGCTTGGCGTCCTGTTGGCCTGCTGGCTTTTTGGCCGCAAAAATGGAATGACCTTCCCTGAGGTGGGAGACTTTATCGCACCGTTGGTGCCGCCCGGACTCTTTTTCGGACGTATCGGCAACTTCATCAATGCGGAGCTGTGGGGACGGCATACGGATGGCTGGTACGGCATGGTCTTCCCCGGCGCAGGGGGTATGCCTCGTCACCCGTCCCAGTTGTATGAAGCCGCCCTTGAGGGATTGCTGCTGTTCATCATCGTTTGGTGGTATTCGGCCAAACCGCGTCCCAAAGGATGTGTCGGCGCATTGTTCCTGCTGGGCTACGGCGTATTCCGATTCATCGTGGAGTTTGCCCGCGAACCGGATGCCCACCTTGGGTTTGTCGCGCTCAACTGGATGTCCATGGGACAGGTTCTGTGCCTGCCGATGATTCTGTTCGGCGTCGGGTATATGGTCTGGGCATATCGTCGGGAATCCACTCATCCGACCATTCCGGCGGAGTATCGATAGGATAGATCAGTTGCTGGCGGCAGGCGGTGTGACCGGTTGCCGCCAGAGTACGGCATCCATGGTGATCTCGAAGAGTTTGTCCCAGTGCTTTCCGGTGACAAACAGTCGCCCGGAGTGCTCATCATACGCAATCCCGTTTGCCACACCTGCCTGTGATCCCAGGCGCTCCCGAAGCGGGCTGAGGTCAATCCAGGCCTGCACATTGCCTGTTTCCAGGGCGATGACGGCAATCACGTCCTTTTTCCAGACATTGGCAAGCAGGGTGCCGCCAACGTACTCCAACTCGTTGAGTAGTCGGACCGGTTCGCCGTTGTCGAGGACGGTCATGACCGCCTGATGTTTGAAGTCGGCATGTGTGTGAAAGCGCAGTCTCGGCTTGCCGGTGGACATGATGAACTGTGTTCCGTCCGAGGTCAGCCCCCATCCTTCGGTTTTCTCCCAGGACTGGCGATACTCGAATGTGCCGATGCGCTCCAATGTTTCGAGCGAGTGGATGAATCCGGTACCCGACAACCATGTGAGCATGTACAACGCGTCACCACGGCGGCTGATTCCTTCTGCGAAATATTTGCCTTCCAGCGGGTATAATCTGAGGGTTCTGCCGGATTCCGGCTCGATCATGGCGAGATATGATTCGCCAAATCCCCCGGATGACTCGTACATTTTCCCTTCATGAAAAAAGAGTCCCTGCGTGTATGTCTCAGGGTTGTGCGGATACTCGTTGATGATGCGGCATGGGTAGGTCGGCGTTCGTGCCAAGGCTGGCGCAAGAGTGCAGCAGAAGATGAAGCAGGTTGCCAGAAGGTAGGTAATTCGAGTCACGGAGCGCTCCCTGTTAGACCTCATTAATCATGTATACGAAGGGCGAACAATTGAATGATTTGTTCGCCCTTCGTATACATGACAGTTCGCAGGAAACGCGGGTTCGGTCAAGGTGGGGCTGGTTGGCCGTTATCCTTTGACCGCTCTGATGCCGCCGATGGAGAATGTCAACACATGCTCCACGAATTCGTTGATGTTGTCCTCGCGAATGGCGGGACGCTTGGGAGTCAGTCTGTCGAGTATCGGCTGGGTGAGAAGGTGGTCGAGCAGCAGAATCCAGACACTGGAGCTGGTGAAGGCGAGTATTCGGTCAGAGACCTGGGGGCCAAGAAATGCGCTGACGATGTCGCGCAGTTCGTCCGCACGCGGCTGGACCTGCCGTTTGACGATAAAATCCAGGTTCTTGCTCGGCTTTGCCATTTCCCTGAGGAATATGGACCAACGCTCGGTGACGATGTTGTTGCCGCGCTCATAGATTTCGCGAACCAGTTTGCGTAGGTACTGGCGCAGGCGCTCTTCGGGTTCCGTGTCGTCAGATGTGTAGCGTTCGTATTCGTCAGAAGGAAACACCACTTCAAGAACAGCCATGTACAGGGCGTCCTTACCGCCGTAATGGTAGTTGACTGCCGCTACATTTGCGTTAGCCTTGCTGCATATGTCGCGGACTGTTGCCGCATCGAATCCCTTGTCGGCAAACACTTCAATGGCTGCTTCCAGGAGAGCATCTTTTGTGTTGACGTCTTGCTTTTCGTTCATAATGATTGCATCTCGTTACGCTGAAATTGTTTTAAACGACCGTTTGACAAACGCTATTCCTGCAAGCGGCTCAAGTCAAGTCAAAATATATCCACGGCGCGGAGCTGTTCGATGCCGCTGGAAAGGAGTTTCTATTCTATGGATGTGATCCTCGCGGAAACGGCTGGATTCTGCATGGGAGTGGATTTGGCCCTGCGGCGGCTGGATAAGCTGGTCAAAGCAGCAGACGGCAGGCCCATATTCATTCTCGGACCGATCATTCACAATCCGCAGGTCTTGAAGCGATATGCGGAAAAGGGAGTGACCATCGCCGAAGAGCCGGACGAAGTGCCCGGCGGTGCCTATGTCGTAATCCGTGCTCATGGCATCACCCGTGAGGTCGAAGCGCAGCTCAAGGCGCGGGATGTGGTCATCAAGGATGCGACGTGTCCGCGAGTGAAAAAAGCCCAGCTCCTCATTGCACGGCATACCGCGAAAGGGCGTGAGCTGTTGCTTTACGGCGAGGCTGATCATCCGGAAGTCAAAGGATTGGTCAGCTATGCGGAGCACGGTCACTTCCTGTTTGGCGCTCCTGAAGAACTTGATGATTACCCTCTGTCGCCGGACAAATCCTATGTCCTTGCCGCCCAGACGACCCAGGATCGGGAACTGTTTCAGGCGATGGCAAAGAAGCTTCAGGAAAACGACTCGGTCAACGTCAAGGTTTTGCAGACCATATGCGATGCCACCAAGCTACGGCAGAAAGAAGCGAGCGAGCTGGCCGAAGGAGTCGACTACATGGTGGTCGTAGGCGGGTTCAACAGCGGCAATACCCGTCGACTTGCTCAGGTGGCTTCAGATAAAGGCACGCCTTCGCAACATGTGGAGACCGTGGCTGATCTGGATTTGGAAAATCTCAGGCAGTACGGACGGATAGGTGTGACGGCTGGCGCATCCACCCCTCGCATACTCATCGACGAAGTGCTCGAGGCCTTGGAAGCCCTGTAGCGCATATGCGGGTGCCGGACCGAAAGGTAATGCATGAGGCTTGCCTCGGCCCTGATGCGTGCTTACTTGGAAAAGGAACGCAACCACAATACCCAAGAGGTGTTTCATGGATATCAATCAAGCCATCGCAGATTTGAAAAAAGAACCCGGATTCAACGACAATGTGGGCATGATACTGGTTCACAACGGCATCGTCCGTGGTTGGTCCCGCAAGGATCGTGCAGAAGTCACCGCTATCGAGGTCAATCCCGACAGGGAAAAGATCGAAGAGATTCGTAAAGACATCGAGGCCAAGGAAGGTATCTTCCGTGCTGTGGCTCACGCCTATTCCGGTCCGATGAAGCCGGGGGACGATGTGCTGTATCTGATCGTTGCAGGAGATATCCGTGAAAACGTCAAGGCTGCACTTGCGGAATTTCTGGACAGGGTCAAGGCCGAGGCCGTCACCAAGAAGGAAATATTCGCATAATCATGCACAAACTCCTTGAGGACAGACACGGCCGCAAGGCCAGCTATATGCGCGTCAGCGTAACGGATCGTTGCAATCTGCAATGTACCTACTGTGCTGGCGAAGGGCAGACGTTCATTCCCCACCCCATCATTTTGCGGTACGAGGAAATCCTTGATCTCATGGGATTGGCCGTGAATCTCGGGGTGGAGAAGGTGCGCTTTACCGGCGGTGAACCGTTTGTCCGTAAAGGGTTCGGTGATTTCATGATTCGTGCTGCCGAACAATTCCCGACGCTGGATTTGTGCGTCACCACCAATGCGACCCTCGTTGGGAAGTATGTGGACTCCCTTGCTGATGCCGGTATCAAGCGAGTCAATATCTCCTTGGATACACTTGATCCGGCGAAGTTCCAGTCCATCACGGGCAATGACCTGTTCCATACGGTTCGCAGCAATATTGATCGCTGCCTGGAAGCCGGGATGAAGGTCAAGGTCAATGCGGTCGCCATGAAAGGCGTGAATGATGATGAATTGCCTGCCTTTATCGACTTTGCCCGTAATAACAAGCTGGACATGCGTTTTATCGAGTTCATGCCGGTGGGACTGGAAACAGGCTGGAAGGGCGACGCAGTCTGGACAGCCGAAGAGATTCTCTCCCAGGCGCAGAATCTGGCCGATATCAAGCCGGTCACCGATGAAGAGGGCGGTCAGCATGGCCCGGCGCGCATGTTCTCAATCGAGGGCGGCAAAGGGCGTCTTGGGCTTATTTCACCATACACCAACCACTTCTGTGGTACGTGCAATCGACTGCGCCTGACATCGGACGGCAATCTGCGCACCTGTCTCTTTTCCGACAAGGTCTATCGCTTGCGTCCCGTGCTTCGACACCCCAAGCTCGGTCTTCAGGCCGTAGAAAAAATTCTGCGCCGTGCAAGCCGTCACAAGCCCATGGGACATGAGCTGCTGGAGCGCATGCCCGCAGGTCAGGGCGTGTGCCGAACCCGCATGGCATCCATCGGCGGATAGACGCTCAATTCCTATACAAAATAACGACCTTTTCAAAGGTCGATAGAACCTGTATCATTCACTTTGTTGGCGATTCACCGCATTGGTGCGCCAGTTTATACAAGGATGAATAGCGTTGCCGTTTGAAAATCGTCGTATCAGCATAAAATACCGCCTCATGGGGTGGTTTTCCTTCTTCTTCGTACTGACCACCGCTCTTACGGCGGGGACGGTGTATGTGCTGGTGCGTGATACCATCAAGCAGAACGTCTTCACTGAACTGCGCGTTTCATCTGAAGCCATCCAATCCATGGTCCGTACTGCGGCACAGGTCTCAGTACGAAACCGTCTTCGTGCCATAGCCGAAAAAAATGTCGACATACTCAGCGGGTTGCAGCGCCGCGTTGATGCCGGGGAATTGACTCCTGAGCAGGCCCGGGCTGAAGGAAAGCGGATTCTGCGAAGTCAATCCATCGGCTCTTCCGGGTATGTTTATGTGATACAAACCACAGGCAAAATAGCCATGCACCCGGCCTCATCCCTTGAGGGAGAGGATATCTCTTCCGAATGGCTTGGGCAGAAACAGGCAGAAATGAAACAGGGGTACCTTGAGTACTCATGGGCGAATCCCGGGGAATTGACCAAGCGGGAAAAAGCACTCTACATGGAATACTATGCTCCCTGGGACTGGATTGTATCCGTTTCGAGCTATCGCTCGGAATTCAACCAGCTCATTGATCATGAGGATTTCCGGGCCGGAGTCGAAGATTTTGCATTGGGCGACTCAGGCTATGCCTTCCTGATGACCAAACAGGGCAATATGCTCATCCACCCCTGGATTCATGGACATGTTACCGAATTTTTGCCGGACGAAGACCATACGCTGTTTACCGATATGGTCCTCAATCGTAACGGCCGCTTCTCCTACTCCTGGAAAGAACCGAGCACCGGCACCTACACCGAGAAAGTCATGGTGTATCGCGAGATTCCGGAGCTTGGGTGGATTGTTGGCTCAACCGGGTATGTCGATGAGGTCTATGCCCCATTGTATCGCATCCAGTCATTCCTCATTTTCAGCGGTATACTCACGGTACTGATAGTCCTTCCTCTGGCCTATTATCTGGGACGATCCTTCTCCAATCCCATCACGAAGCTGGCCACCAGTATGTCGCAGGCTGACAAAGGTGACCTGTCTGTTCGGGCGGAAGTGGATGGGTATGGGGAAGCAGCAGAGCTGGCGACACACTTCAATCAGTACATGGAGCGACTGGGCGAGTATCGGAACGAGTTGCAAAACGAGATCGACGAGCGCCGCCGTGCCGAGCAGCAGTTGCAATTGTTTGCCATGGTTTTCGAGAATGCGCTCGAAGGTATTTCCATCACTGACAAACAAGGCAACATCGTTGCCGTGAACCCATCCTTTACCATCATTACAGGGTTTGAACCCGAAGATGTTCTGGGCAAGAACCCCCGCGTTCTCAAATCCGATAGACACGAAGAGTCCTTCTACAGAGAAATGTGGGAATCGTTGTATACCAATGGTTCATGGCATGGAGAAATATGGAATCGCAGGAAGAATGGTGAATCCTACCCGGAAATTCTCAGCATCAGTGCGGTACAGGACAAAACTGGGAGCGTGAGCAATTACGTTGCTGTTTTTCATGATATTTCAGATATGAAGCTCAAGGATAAGCAGATCGAGCATCAAGCGTATCATGATGCGCTGACCGGCCTGCCTAACCGCTCTCTGGCCCATGACCGCCTCTCGGTTGCCATCACCCATGCCAAGCGCGACGGCAGTTCTGTTGTTGTCCTGTTCATGGACCTTGATAATTTCAAGAAGATCAACGACTCGATGGGTCACTCCTTTGGGGACCTGTTGCTGAAAGAGGTCGCTGCCCGACTCAGGAAGGATTTCCCGGATGCGGATACCATTGCCCGTCTTGGCGGTGACGAGTTCCTGATGATCATTGAAGGCGTGGGTGAAGAGCGTGAGGTGGCCAGTCTGGCCGAGCGCGCCCTGGCGGTTTTTGAAACGCCGTATGTTGTCAGGGGAGAGGAGTTGCATGTCACGCCAAGCATAGGTGTGACCATGTACCCGGATGACGGCAGCGACGCGGAAACGCTGATCAAGAATGCCGATATGGCCATGTATCAATCCAAGGCCAAGGGGAAAAACGCCTACTTCCTTTTCACTCAGGAAGTGAATCTGCGTATTTCCAAGCGTTTGAAGCTGGAAAACGACATGCGTCAGGCCCTCAAGAATCGTGAGTTTACAGTCTATTTCCAGCCTAAGGTCAATCTCTTCAACGATGTTGTTACTGGCATGGAAGCGCTGGTGCGTTGGCACAAGCCGGACGGGACTGTTGTGAGCCCGGCGGATTTTATCCCCCTAGCCGAGGAAACCGGATTGATCGTCCCGCTGGGCGAATATGTCATGGATGCATCCTGCAAGGCCATGCAGTTGTTTGAAGGTATCGGTTGTGATGACATTTCCATTGCCGTGAACCTTTCGCCCATTCAGTTTGATCAGGAAGATCTCGTTGAGATGATTACTGAAAAACTGGAAATGAACGGCGTTTCTCCATCCAAAATCGAGCTGGAAATCACGGAATCGACCCTCATGACCAATGTGGAAAAATCCATCGCCAAGCTCAACATGCTGGTTGATATGGGGATGTCCATTTCCATTGATGACTTTGGAACAGGCCACTCATCATTGTATTATTTGAAGAATTTCCCCATCGACAGACTGAAGATCGATCGCTCTTTCATTCGGGACATCACAACGGATGAGTCGGATGCCCAGATCGTTGAAACGATTATTCTCATGGCCGGGAACCTCGGGATCGGCGTTGTGGCCGAAGGTGCCGAAACCAAAGAGCAAATCGACATGCTCCAGTCATTCAATTGTGAACTGGTGCAGGGATACTACTACAGTCCTCCGCTTCCGTTGGAAGACGTCATTGTCTACCTGCGCAGTGAAGGCGTCGACTGCCATATCTAAATATTGTCTGGGTATTGCTCCCTGATGGAGTAGATGTCTTCCAGATTGTCCATGAAAGCATCGACTAAATGCGGATCGAAGCGAACTCCCTTGTACTCTTCGATATACGCCATGATGTCCTCGTCGCTCCATGGCCCCTTGTGGATACGTTTGCTTCCCAGAACATCAAAGACATCCACAAGCGCGACGATGCGGGCTTCAAGAGATATCTCGTCGTTTTTCAGACCATTGGGGTAGCCTGAGCCGTCCCAGTGTTCATGATGTTCTCTGGCAATGGATGCAGCGGTTCGCAGAATCGTGCGGTTTGAGCCTTTCAGGATTTCGTAGCCGATTTCCGTGTGTGATTTTATGGATTCCACTTCCTCGGGGTCAAGGGTGTCGTCTTTGTAGATGATGTGTTCCGGCGATCCTATTTTGCCGATATCATGCATGGGAGCCGCCAGCCTGAGAATTTCGGCGCGATTCGCTTCCATGCCAATGTGCCTGGCAAGAACGTATGCATATTCGGAAACCCGCCGGACATGGCTCGTCAGGCTTGTGGACCGCATTTCCACCGCTTCACCTATCGTCAGCAGCAACTCCCGCTGCGTTTCCGTCATCTCTTCGTTGGCATCGATGTTGTCGAATGCCACAGCTATATTGGTGGAAAAGATATCGATAAGTTCTCGGTCCTGCTTTTTCAACGGAGGGGCAACCGTGAGGTGAATGATGTTTTCCGAGCCGGACGTGGTGCGGAAATATCCGGTGAACGAGTTGCCGGTGAAAAAGCTGCTTTTCTCCTTGAGTGCCTTGTTGATACACTCTACCGCTTCAACATCCTTGATCTGCTCGATGCCATACCCCAGTCCGTTGTTGAATCGCCCGGTTGAAGCAACGACCTGGAGCTTCCCATGGTTTTTACAGGCTGCCAGCCCTGAGGCCCGCACCATAAGAGAATTGTCTTCCTCACTGATTGTGGACGAAAGCTGGGTCAGGACGCCGGATGCGAATTCGTTCATGGATTGGGTTTTGAAGAGTGTGGGAGTCGATTTGACAATTCGAGCCAGCCCACGGCGATTGTGTTCGATGGTACGTATGTCGCGGTAGGAACGGATGGCTGCCGTTACGGTTGTCACCAGCTTTTGCGACGTCAGTTCCGATTTCTCCTTATAGTCGTTGATGTCGTACTTGAAGATGACATCCTGCTCAGGAGCCTCCCCGGGCTGGCCGGTTCGCATGATGATGCGAACCATGGTGTTCTTCAATATATCGCGAGTCCAGGCAGCCACTTCCAGCCCGGCTGTTTGCGTTTCCATGACCACATCAAGCAGAACAACGGCTATGTCCGGGTGACGGCTCAACATTTCCTTGCCTTCCTCGGCGGAATGCGCGGAAAGAATTTCAACCGGACGTTCCTCGAAGCGGTACTCGGCAAAGACCAGTCGAGTCACCTTGTGGACAAAATCATCGTCATCAACAACCAGCAGTTTCCATGGCTTTGCATTCTGTGTCTGGTCTTCGTGCTTGGTTTCGGCGGCAAAGATCAATTCGTCTTTTTTATCAGTCATGTGCTTTTCCCGGTGGGTAAATCGTTCTGAGTAAAGGGCATGGTAATGATGAATCGGCTTCCCTTTCCAGGTTCACTTTCAAGCCGGACGGTTCCCCCGAGATTCTGGGTTACCGTATTGAAGACAATGTGCAGGCCGAGCCCGGTTCCTCCGGTATCCTGGCCGGTGGTGTAGAACGGCTCAAATACTTTGGCTGCATGTTCCGGTGCTATGCCACAACCATCGTCCGTGAAACGAAATGTCAGGATGTCGCCGTCAACAGAGCCGTCGATGATGATGTGGCCGGCTTCCTGCCCTTTGTAAGCGTGGGTGAGAGCGTTGACGAGCAAATTGGTTATGATCTGCATGAATACTCCGGGATAGCTGTAAAGCGTGATGTCCGGGCATTGGTTTTCGATGATGTGCTCGGTTCGTTTGTATTTGGGGCGCAGGCTCATGAGCACTTCGTCAACATACTCCTTCAGGTTGAACTGCCGGGCTTTTTCCGACGATTGGTCGGCGGCGACCTGTTTGAAGCTCTTGATGAGTTCTGCCGCGCGCTCAAGGTTGGTCAGAATGGTTCTGCTCGATTCTTCTCCCATTTGGATGAATCGCTCCAAGTCGGATTTTTTCAACGCGTTGCTTTTGAATTTGGTGCTTAGTTCATTGATCTTGCTTTGGAGGTATGAGCCTGCTGTCACCCCCACGCCCAGCGGCGTGTTGATTTCATGAGCGACACCGGCCACCAGTCCGCCAAGCGCAGCCATTTTTTCGGACATGATCAGCTCTTCCTGGGTCTTGTTCAGACGCTCAAGGGACTCCATCAAATCGGTCTTGGCCTTTTCCAGGTTGCTCGTTCGTTCGGCAACGCGCAGCTCAAGTTCCTCGTTCAATTGCATGAGTTCGGCTTGGGATCGTTTAAGCTCAGAAATATCACGGCCTTCTGCTATGAGCAGGGTGATTTCCTCTTCGTCGTTGCGTGCGGGCTTGAGTGTGAAGTCCAGTGTGATGCTGTCTCCATCCGGAACCAGTGTGATTACTTCCTCGTGAACAGTAGTTCCGTTTGTTGCCATGTGTATGATCTTCTGGATGTGGCTACGAGTCGGCTCATCGGCCTGCCACCATGGTGCATCAATAAATGGTTTGCCTTTTATATCCACTTCTTTCAGCCGGAAAGTGGACAAGGTGGTTTCATTGATATGAATGATGATTCCGTCCATATCCAGAATGCAGGTGAACTGGTAGGTCTGATTGAATATGGCGCGAAAACGTTCTTCACTCTCCTTGAGGGCGGCGTCGGATATCCGTTTGTTTGTGATGTCTACCGCAAGTGTCAGCACAGCCTGTTCCGTGGAATCGGCCGGAGTAAAGGGCAGGCGAGTGGACTGGAGCCAGTGTGTCGTGCCATCCACGTGCTGATACGGCTCTTCCATGGAGGTTTTCGGGAGTCCTGTCTCGATGACCTTCAGGTCGTCACGGTCCATGGCCCTGACCTGTTCCTTGTCCGGGTGAACATCCTTGTGTAGAGTTCCCACAATATCTTCCGGCTGCAAGCCCAGACTGTTGGCCATTGCCTGGTTAACAAGTAGGAACCGGCCTTCGCTATTCTTTGCGTAGATGATGTTGGGCACCAGATCGAGCACCTGCCTGACATTGCCCCGGCTGCGTTCGAGCTCCTCGGTACGTTGGCGGATTCCCTTGTTCAGTCGCTGATTGAAGTAGAGGAGCGAGAGGGCGATACCTAGAACGACGGCAACTATGGAAACCAGAATCGGGGTCCAGCGTGCCAGCTTTTCCTGTCTTCGAAGGTCCCGGGGAGTATAGAGAAACGTATCGAGTGAAGGTTTATTATCCAGCAATCCAAGGCTCAGATACTGGTCAGAGATATCCTCCCATCGCTTGTGGTTCATGGACCCCACTTCGACGAGCCGTGGAAGAATAAGCTCATGCATGGTGTTGGCTTCGTAGCGGAGCCGATCAACCGAACTTTTTGTCTCATAGTTGTTACGAATGATCGTGATGGTCTGTTCGGGATGTGTCATGGCGAATTCCCATCCCTTGAACGATGCTCTGGCAAATCGCTCCACCAGATCAGGCTCGTGTTCAGCCAGTTGTCGTGTGGTGAACAGGTTGTCCCCGTAAAAGTCGATCCCATAGGCTATGGGGTTGATGGTGTTGACCGGAATACCGCGAGATTTCAGCTCATATGGTTGGCTTGTCAGGTAGGCTGACATGGCATCGGTTTCGCGGTTGATCAGTTCCTTGGTGGACCATGTCAGGCGTTGCAGCTCCATTTCATCACGCGATACGCCTATGTGGGCGAGCATTGCCCAGATGGGCGTTGCATTGGAATCGAGAATCATGAGCCGCTTGCCGCGGAGATCTTCGGGGGTGCGGATTTTTGAATCAGCCCGTGAAAGAATGACGTTTGGGGCGTGTTGAAAAATGACCCCGAGCACCACAAGCGGTTTCCCTTTTGCGGCATCGAGCAGCAGTTCGCAATCCCCCACCCCGAACTCTGCACGCCCGGCAAGCACTTCTTCCACGTTGTCCATGCCGGGAGTACGCTCACGGAACGACACGTCAAGCCCGGCATCTTCATAGTATCCCATGGCTTTGGCGGCGTAGTATCCGGCAAATTGGAATTGGTGTGACCACCGGAGTTGCAGCGTCACGGGCCGGAGTGCCTGTCCGTTGGCGAAACACGGATTCAGAAGAGCACACAGCATGACCATAAGTCCTGCGAGTGGTGTGAACCACAGGCCTTGTTTCAGTCTTTGCCGTGCCCTCATATCTGCACTCCTTGTTATCCGGTGCGGTCGGGCCGCACCGGATCATGTTGTGTCTACTTCACGCCGAGATCCGCCCTGTGCATAGGTGTTCCGGGTTTGTCCACCTTGCTGCCGGTTCGATCGAGGAGATACACCCGCTCAGTGAGCGATGGGTCATTGGAAAGAATATACTCTTTCACCGCTCTTGCGCGCTTTCGTTCCAATTCCTTGAGATCTTCATCCGTGACCTGGATACGTTCGCGAATGAATGCTTCCATGACATCCACGGGTTGCTCGTCGACGACAAACAGTGTTGTTGGTCGAACGTCCTCGGGATCGGGTTCGTCCTTGTAAGCCTCGTAGAGCAATTCGGCATATTCCTCCGATTCGATGGTCATGGCTTCCATGGTGGTTTCGGAGCGCTCCTTGCGCGAAAGGGAATCATACTTCTGCTGCTTGAGCTTGGCATTGAAGATCATATTCTCCAGCGCCTTTTTGTCGGCTCTCGGATCAATGACTCCATCCACTTCAAGCGTGAGTTTGGGACGGTCTGTCAATGCCTTGATGATGGTGTTGATCTTTTCGATGCTTTGTCCGGCAATCTGCGTGCCGCCTGGTTCAAACACGACGTAGTCCATGTCTTCGCCACCACCAAAAATCGAGCCGATGATGGAAAATGGCGAGGACAGCGCCTTGAAGAACAAGGAGACAATGGCTCTTAGGACAATGCCGCCGATGCGGAAGTTCGGATCATCCAGTCGACCGCTGATAGGCAGATTCAGCTGCATGTCGCCATTGCTGTCCTGCAACAATGCCAGACCGAACTTGACGGGAACATTGGGTGCATCCGGCCGCTTGTCCTTGGGGCCGAGTACGAGTTGCTCGACAAATAAGCGGTTGTTGGCGCTCAGTACCCAGTCTTCGGTCTTGAAGGAGACATCGGCATAGAGTCGGCCTTTTTCCACCGGATATGCCATACTCTGTATGGTGTACGGTGTCAGAGGAACCATTTCCAGGCCGTTGAGAGTAATCTTCAGGTCAGAGTATATGGGAGTGATGATGGGGTTCACCACGCCACCGATTGTTAGGGGAGTCGGCCCGAGCTTGGCCTTGAAATCCAGTTCAGGACGAGCTTCCGGGTCCTGCGACGCTCCCTTGAGTTGCATTTTCATTTGACTCAGAGTGGTCGAATATCGGGGAGAAACCGAATCGTCCTCAAATGAAACCACTCCGTTGTTCATGGTTACTTCGGCAATTTTCAAGGTTTTGAAGAAAGAGGCGGCTCCCTGGGGTGCTTCGGCATCATCGTGGTCTTCGATGGCAGTGGAATCAGCCGCGGCCTCCGAATCTTCGGCGCTCTCTGCATCCGTTGCCTCAACAGGGGCAGGCTCTGGGATGCGAAGGGCGCGGCGTATGTTCAGTCGCCCTTTGTCGTTGAACGAGAGGCTGGCGCGGGGGTTGTTGAGACTGACACTGTCTATCGACAACTGGTTGGGGTTGTTCTCAAAACTGATTCCCTTTATGGCAAGTTGCTCTATGCCAGCCAGTTCACCTTTCCCCCAGTCGCCCGTAATCTTGACCTGGTCGAGACCGGCAGAACCCGAAACGCGAACAGTGTTTTTGTCGATTCCGGAGTAGTCGTAACGCAGGTCGGCGGACGCGCCTCCCTTGGCGATGAGGACATCCGCAAATTCACCGACATAGTTGTCCAGCGGACGCAAACCGATGTTTCTCAAACGAAGACGGCCATTGGACGAGAAGTTGTCCGTGCGTGCCGTGCCTTCGACATTGATCGTACCGCTTCCTCCCCATCGGGCCGAAATATCGTACTTCATCGGCTCTTCCTGCTGGGTGGAAATGGTATCGATGGCAGCATTGATCTTGTCCAGCGACAGCTTGGCCGGAGTTTTCAGTGTGTTGTCCCTGAAGGTTGTCTGCCCTTCGTTGATTCTGAAAGCCTGGATCGAAGCCTGCCATGCAAGCTCTTTATCATCCTGCTCCTGCTCCTGTTCCGGCCTGGGCGTTGCCGTGTCTTTTGGAAGGGTCTCCATAAGCTCCAGCAAATCGATGGCACCGGACTTGGTGCGCACGACATCGATACTTGGCGAGGTCAGGCTGATCTCCTGTACCGTGGCCTGTTGCTCCGCCACGTTGACGTTCACGCCGGCTATGCTCAGATTGGCAAGGGTGATGCTCGGTGCATCCGCTTCCGGTTTGCGTAGCGCCAAATCACTCAGTGTCAGCTTGCCGTTCTGTACCTGAATCTGGAGGGCCTCCCCTTGTTCGACATTGATGGTCGAGTTGACGTCCAGTAGCGCCGAATCCACGATCATGGGGAAGTATTCACCAATATACGGCTGGTAGGTGGGGATATCGAACTGCGTGAGTTCCACATTGGCCGTGACGTTCAGCGGATCGATGGTTGCCGTGCCTTTGACGGAAAGCAGACCACTTTCTCCGATACCGACATTGAAGGAGGAAGCGCCTTCTCCGCCGAAGAGGATATTCTCCGCCTGTAAAGAAAAGTGCGGGTAGGTCTTGGCAAAACCGCCAGTGACGTTGTTGTCCTGCCAATCCAGTGTGCCTTCGTTTACAGCCATGGATTTGACTGTCAATCGGAATGGCGATGCCGGGTCCACGACATCGGTTTCAACTGTTTGTTCAGGAACTTGCTCGACGGCCTGCTCCGAGGCTTCATTCGCAACCTGTTGCGTGGACTGTTCTTCGGCCTGTTCGGTTACCAGATCGGCAGTTTCAGCAGGGGCCTGTTCAACTTCCGGTTCCGGTCGGGCAGCCTCTTCGGCTTTGTCCTCAACTACGGCGGTGGGGAAGTATTCCTTCCAGTTGATGTCTCCGTTCTCCCGGCGGATGACCTTGAAGTAGGGAGAGTTCAGCGCCAGGGAGTTCAGAATGAGTTCATTGTCGCCAAGGGAGAAACGCTCCATTTCGAATTTCAATGCATCAAGAGACAGGACGGTATCATCACCGGGAACTGACAATTCCAGATTGGAAAACGTTCCGCCGCCGCCCAGGAAAAGGTTGATCCTCTGGGCATTGGGTCGCTCGAAGAACAGTGAAATATTGGAAGTGAAAGCTCCTTTGACCAGATGCAGCGGCGATTGCAACGGGACATACTGCCAATATTGGTCAAGGTCGATATCCACCGCTTCCAATTGGAATTCGGTACGCAGTGATTGGTCAAAGGGCAGGGTGAGCCCGTTGAGTTCTATCCGGTCCCCATTGACAATGGCAGTGATCTTGGGCTGCGTGAACTCCTTACGCATGTCCATGATGCTCGAAGTGAATGGAACAATGAGGTCGAGGTCTTCAATGACGTGCTTTTTGTTGTGGGTGCGGTCATCAAAGATGATGCGTGCGTTGGTCATCTCGAACCCGTAGAGCGCAAAGGGAAATACGTTGTACCCTTCGTCTTTGGAGTCCTCTTTTTGCTTTTCGGGACGTGACGCACCGATCAGGTCGGAGATGGAATATTTGCCATCGCCGAAAAAGGTGATGTCCAGTGTCATGTCGCGAAGCTGCATGTAGGAAACCACAGGAGCAAATTCCCATATGCTCGCGAAAGAGGGCGCCATGTGGTACGAGCCCACGGTTATCAGGTGCCCGTCGCCATCCTTTTTGGCAACTTTCAGCCCGTAAATCTCGAAACTCATGCTGAGGGGATTGAAATCGATATCATCAATGGAGGTGGTCCGCTTCAATTCCTTGGTAGCCTGTGTGGTTATCACCGACTGGAGAATTGGCGGTAAAACTAGAAAACCGATGAGCAGATAGGCCGTGAAGGAGACCAGTAACCAAAAAATGATGCGCCGGATGCGGGGGGTAGCGAAGTGTATTTTGTCTAAGAATGCCAGCATGATAATCCTGTCTATCTGAGTTGAAATTATTCGGCTTACCAAAGATAGCCGATTTTTCAACGGTCCGCTACAGGGTAGACGTTATTACTTGAACAAAGGTTTGAAAGGTGGCGAGCGCGTTACTTGCTCGACATGTCTGGCTAATCTTGAGAAAGCTGCCGACTGATGCTGGCAATGAGATCGTGCTTGAGTATGGGCTTCATGATGAAGTCGCCGATACCGAGATCACGCAATCGGTCGTAGGACACCGCATCGGAAAAACCGGTGCAGAGAATGATGGGTATGTTCCGACGGATTTTCAGGATTTCCCTCGCCAGTTCCATGCCGGTCATGTTGGGCATGGTCTGGTCGGTAATCACGAGGTCGAAATCATCGGCCCGGTGCTTGAATGCTTCGAGCGCTTCGATGGAAGAGGTACGGGTAACAACTTCGAAACCACAGGACTCCAGCATCTCCCGGCCAATATCCGTCAGCGGCTTCTCGTCGTCGATGAAAAGGATACGACCCTGGCGGAAGACCAGTTCGGTGGCGGCTTCGGCCACAGGACGTGCGGCATCATCTGTCTTGGGCAGGAAAACATGAAAGCCAGCCCCTTCGCCCGGAGTGTTTTTCAGTTCCAGATACCCGTCGTGTCGCTTGACGATACCGTGGACCATGGCCAGCCCCATGCCGGTCCCTTCCCCCTGTTTCTTGGTGGTGAAGAAGGGATCGAAAATGCGGGCAACCACATCGGGAGCGATGCCGCCGCCGGTATCCTCGACCGACAGCCGGACAAATCGTTCCGGTTTACCCAGTTCTGCCGGGGGGATGATCGGGTCGTCATTGGTGACGTCGCTTAATGTCACTGTCAGTGTACCACCATGTTTCTGCATGGCGTGAGAGGCGTTGCCGCACAGGTTGAGCATGATCTGATGGATTTGGGTGGGATCGGCCAGCACGCTGTCCTTGTCGGTCTCGATGCGGGTGATGATTCCCACATTGGTCGGCACACTTGAGCGGAGCAGCTTGAGTGCTTCCTTTATCAGGGGCGTCAATGTGATCGGGTGGCGTTCCTGTGGCCCCTGACGGGAGAAGTTGAGAATCTGATTGACGAGATCACGTGCCCGTTTCCCGGCCCTGGTGATTTCGCCGACGCGTCGTGCCAGCCCTGATTCGGGTTCTGCCGAATTCTGAATGATTTCCGAGTAGCCGAGAATGACGCCCAGGATGTTGTTGAAGTCGTGTGCGATACCACCTGCCAATGTTCCGAGCGCTTCCATCTTTTGCGACTGGCGCAGCTGCTCTTCAAGGCGCTTGGGCTCTGACATGTCAAATATGTATCCCCGGATTTCAGTGAGCACGCCATCAGAATTGCGGACGGTGTCGAAGTTGGCCAGGAGATAGAGGTCCATGCCATCCCGTTGCAAGAGCACTTCCAGGTTGGTGACACGCTCTTTTCCCCGCAGGATATTACTGAGCGGCTCTTCAGCTCCCATGGCCGTCCAGAGTTTGAAGACATCGGCTCCTGATGCGTGTTGGGGTGAGTCGAAACCGAACATGTTGGCAAACGCCATGTTGCAATCAAGAATCAGCCCGTCACCGTCGGAGGCAAAGTTGCCGGTGATGTTTTTTTCAAAAAGAAGCCGGTACCGCTGCTCACTGGCCTGCAGTTCACGCAGAACCGCGGCACGCTTGGAGATATCGAGCCGGAGGCGGCGGTTGGCCGCGTTCAGTTCCGATGTGCGTACCTCGACTTCTGAGGCGAGGGTCTCGTTCAGAATATACAGCCGTCGCTCCAGTTCCCGTTTCGATGAAAGCGAAGCTGCAATCTGCTTCAACTCAGCGGACTGGAATGGCTTCTGGAGGAACAGGAGTTTCTCGGGCGGCAGGACTCGTTTGTTGATTTCCTTAAGAGGGACACTGGCTTGAGGCGAGAGCAGTACGATCTCGATATGTTGATCAAGTGCTCGGATTTCTTCGGCAAGATCTACGCCGAGCATGGTCGCGGTGTTGGTCGAATTCAGATGGAGATCGATGAGAGCTATCGCAAATGGGTCGTCATGCTTGATGGACTTATGAACGGCCTTCAGCGCATCCGAGGCATTGGTGAATGAGTCGACCTCGAAAATGGGATTTTCGGCTTCCGCCCTGATGTCGTCCTGGGATGGCAGTTTGACGTCATCGTTGAACAACGCTTCCAATTCCGCAGCTTCTTCTCCCTCAAAACAGAGAACATCTCTGTATCGGGTCAGCATGCCTTTATCATGATCGACGGCAAGGACTCGGAAGCGGCGGTTGTTGGGCGACACGGATGTCTTCTCCAGTTGTTTGCGGTTCAATGCGGCGATGGATCGCTTATTGGAAATGTAAAATAATCTCTCCGAAAAAGAAAGGTTAAGAGAAGAACCGGAAGCCCCGGCCCGACTGGATGATTCCTTCAGGGTCGGGGCTCCACTGGTGGCTGTGTGCTTCTGCTTTGTTTTGTCAGACACCACTACATGCGGGTGGCATCAGGGTTGGGCATCACACGTTCGAATACCATGGCACTGTCCAGTCCCAGCACTGCGAGGACATCCGGGCGGCCCTTGGCTGCTTCGGCCTTGGAATCAAAGCGACCGACCAGGACGCGATACCAGATGCCCTTGCTGCCGAGGTCCACCTGGTTGACCCAGGTCTCGAATCCCTGCTTCTGCAATCGTTCGCAGTGGCCGAAGGCCTGTTCATAGTCCCGCCATGAGCTGACGTGGATGCCGTAAGAGGGAGTTTGTATATCGTCCCCGGAACCCGGAGCGAGAGATATCTCTCGGAAATCCCCGGAAGGCGGACCTGCAGACGCGGGAGATGCCGCAGGCCCGCCGGGGTTCTGCACCGCGTCGGGGAAAGACTTACGGTGCAGGGGGTTCGGGGTGGAACCGCTTGTATCGGTTACGTTGGATGCCTGCTGAAAGCGATCGGCCAGACGGGCGCGCTTCAGGTTGTCGGCAGCCTTGACGTAAAAGTTGGGTGAGAGTTCGATGGCGCGTTCGAAGTAGGGAACGGCCTTGCCCGGCTGGTTGTCGGCGAGGAGAACGTAGCCGAGGTTGTTGTTGGCCCGGGCTTCGCCGCCAGCGTACTTGAAGGACTCCAGTGCTTCCTGCAGGCGTCCGGTGCGGGCGAGGGCGAGACCGAGATTGTTGTAGGTACGTGAGGAGACATCGCCGTTCTTCAGGGCGCGACGGAAGGCATCGATGGCCTGGCTGTATTGCTTGAGAGCGATATGGACGACGCCGAGGTTGTTGTAGATTTCAGCCTTGTTGTTGCCGCGGTGCAGATCAAGGGCGGTGGCAAAGTTTTCGGCTGCTGCGTCGTATGAGCCGTCACGGTCATTGAGAATGCCCAGGTAGTTATGGGACTTCCAGAGCATCGGATTGATGCGGATGGACTTTTCCAGATGTGTGCGGGCTTCCTCGTAGAGTCCGGCCCGGAAGTAGACGGCGCCAGCAGCGCCGTTGGCTACGGCATTGTCCGGTTGCTCTTCCAGCACCTTGATATATTCGGAGAGAGCCTGCTCATCGAGTCCCTTGAGGATCAGCAGGTCGGCCTTCTTGATGCGGACTTCGACATTGCTCGGATCAAGGCTCAGGGCCTTGTTGTAATGCATGAAGGCCATTTCATGATTGCCACGGCTCATCTGGCCGTCGGCAACCTGCTCGTGCTGCTCGGCAGTGAGGATGACGCCGCCTTCCTTGGGGTTGGCAAACTCGTTGAAGCTTGTGGTGTCCGGGCTGGACTTGGCTGCACAACCGGTGAGGGCGAAGATGCCCAGTATGGCTACGATGATGGCGATGGAATTTCTCATGATTTTCTCCTTTTCCTTTCCCGTTATCCTTCGAGCGTCGCAAAGATGTCGATGAACAGGATGACGGCGGGGCCCATGATGGCGATAAACAGGGCGGGTAAAATAAACGTGACCAGGGGCAGCAGCAGAAGAACCGGCAGCTTGGCAGCCTTTTCTTCGGCGCGCTGGGAGCGCTTGGTCCGCATTGCATCGGAATAGACGCGCAGGGTGCGTCCGACGCTGATGCCGAACGTGTCGGCCTGAATCAGCAGGGATGTCAGACTGGACAGGTCGTCCTGGCCAACGCGGTCGGACAGGGAACGCAGTGCATCGATGCGGGACTTACCGGCGCGCAGTTCCAGATTGAGGAGCTTGAATTCGAGGCTGATGATCGGGCCGGATTCCCGGGTTTCGTACTGGACACGCTCAATGGCCTGATCCAGACCCATGCCGGATTCCACACACACTACCAGCAGATCAAGGGCGTCGGGCAGTTCGTTGGATACGGCCAGTTGGCGGGCGGATATCTTCTTCTTGAGCCACAATTCGGGGCCGTAGACGCCGATTGCGGCGAGTCCGACAGCGCACATGGCCGTCACGGCCATTTCCATGTCGTGCAGAAAGAGGAAGCGGGCTACGAGAAACGATCCGGTCAGGACCAGAGCCAGTGCACCCTTGACGCCCTGGAACTTGATATGGGCATTGGGGGATCGCAGACCGGCCTGAATCAGTGCGCTGCGGGTCTTGGTGATTTCCTCTTCATCCTTGGGTCCGATCTTGGTGCCCATCTGTTCGAAAATGGCGGTGGTTCGGTCCTGCAGATCCTTGAACGGGCTATCCGCGCCATCGGAGTCGGTGGTGCCGGAGACTCGTTCCTTGAGGCGGGCCGTATTGCTGGTCCCGGTGAAGTAGCCGACAATGCCATATCCGGCGAGGAGGACGGAACCAAATGCCAGTGCGGCAGCGATGTATGGGATGTAAGTGATATCCATGTCGGCCTCCTATACCTTGATCTTGACCATGCGGCGCATGACGATGGTTCCGAGAACCATGGACATCACGGCACCCCATGCCATGGCCTGACCCACTTCGGTGGTCCAGAGCAGTGACATGTAGTCCGGGTTGATGAAGTAGAGAACCGCGGTGATCAGGAACGGCAGCGCAGAGAGCAGGAGCGCGGAGATGCGGCCTTCGGCAGAAAGGATTCTGATCTTGCCGAACAAGACGAAGCGTTCGCGAACCAGTCGGGCGATGTTGGATATGATCTCGGAGAGGTTACCACCGGTTTCGCGCTGAATGTTGACGGAGACAATGAAGAACTTGAGATCATCGACATCCACACGCTTCTGGAGGTTGGCGAGTGCGCGATCCACATCCATGCCGAAGTTGATCTCTTCAAGGGTAATGCGGAATTCGGAACCGATGGGATCATCCATCTCGTCGGCTACCATGCGCATGGAACCACCAAAGGTGTGTCCGGCCTTGAGTGCGCGGGTCATGAGATCAAGGGCGTCGGGCAACTGCTTCTGGAACCTGTCCATACGCTTGTCCTTGCGACGGTTGAGATACATGACAGGGATGTAGCCGAGCATTCCGGCGAGAACGAATCCCACCCAGATGCGGCTGGCCAGGAATATTCCCACATACAGTCCGATCAGGGCCAGGAGGGCGCACAAAAGGAGGTAGATACCGGCTGATCCCTTGCTGTCTCCCTTCTTGATGGTGTCTTCCAGATTGGAAGCGAAACGGAGCTTTTCAAGAAGTCGGTTGAACCAGGATACCTGGCTCATGGAGCCGTGCTTGAGGATCAGGTCGATGGAGTCGGATTCCACTTCGGTCAGGGCGAACTGACGAAGGCGTTCCTTGACCTTGCTGTCGGCCTCGTCCTTTCCGGCCCGCAAAAGGGCACCGATGGACATGACCAGGAAGAAGGCGACAACGGCAACGCCTGCGGCTACGAGTAACGTGACGTTCATGATTATGCCCCCTTTCTGGCCAGAGGATTGACGTGGAACATTTCCGCAGGGAATGTGCGTCCCATGCGATCCAGCTTATCGGCGAACTTCGGTCTAATTCCGCGGGCAGTGAAGTAACCTTCCACCTTGCCCTGTGTGCTGATACCGGTCTGCTCGTATCCGAAGATTTCCTGCATGGTGATCATTTCACCTTCCATGCCCGATATCTCGGTGATGGAGATGACCTTTCTGGTTCCATCCACCAGGCGGGTGGCCTGGATGATGACGTCCACTGCCGAGGAAATGTAGCGCTTCATGGACAGGGGCGAGAGGTTCAGCCCGGCCATGGAGACCATGGTTTCAAGACGCATCAGGGCGTCGCGCGGTGTGTTGGCGTGAATGGTGGTCAGGGAACCGTCGTGACCGGTGTTCATGGCCTGCAGCATGTCGAGTGCTTCCGAAGCACGACACTCACCGATGATGATCCGGTCGGGGCGCATACGCAGACAGTTCTTGACGAGTTCACGCTGATCGATTTCACCCTTGCCTTCGATGTTGGCGGGGCGTGTTTCGAGTCGAACCACATGATCCTGCTTGAGCTGCAATTCCGCGGCATCCTCGATGGTGACGATTCGTTCGTCTTCAGGGATGTTGCGCGACAGGCAGTTGAGCAGGGTGGTCTTACCCGAACCGGTACCTCCCGAAATCAGGACGTTGAGGCGGGCCTTGACGATACCATCCATCAAATCGGCCATTTCCGGGGTCAGGGAGTTGAAGTTGATCAGGTCCTGTACTTCCAGCGGGTCGGCGGAGAACTTACGAATGGAAAGCGAGGGACCATCGATGGCCAGCGGCGGGATGACCGCGTTGACGCGTGATCCATCGAGCAGACGGGCATCACACAGGGGCTGCGATTCGTCGATGCGACGTCCCACCAGAGAAACGATGCGGTCGATGATCTTGCGAAGATGGTTGTCATCCTTGAAACGAGCCGGGGTCAGCTCCAGCTTTCCCGAGCGTTCCACGTACACCTGCTTGTATCCGTTGACGAGAATATCGTTGACCGTGGGGTCCTTGATGTAGGGTTCCAGCGGGCCCAGTCCGATAACCTCATCCTGAATTTCGGAAAGCATGCGCTTGCGTTCGGCAAGGTTCAGCGGTGCATTCTGGAATTCTTCCCACAGCAGCCCCTCGGCCACCTTGGAAATTTCCGAACGCATTTCCGCTTCGCTCAGGGTGTCCAGCAGGGACAGATCGATCATGTCGATGAGTCGATCGTGGATACGGGTCTTGATGTCAAAGTAATGGTCCGTATGGTCGGACTTCTTTTCCTTGCCGCGCTGTCCGGCCTTGGGCTTGGGGGCGGACTTGGAACTCTTGCGATTCAATCGTGCTGCGATGCTCATGATTCAACTCCTGCGAGGTTGATGTCCTTCTTGTTCTTCTTGCGGGAGAAGAGCTTGGCAAAGGGCAGGGTGAACTTTCTGGTCTTGGGTGTTTCCCTCTTGTCCACTGACTTGGCGATTTCAAGAATCTTCTTGGTCACGGGAGACTTGGGATATGCGCCCACGAGCGGGTTGCCCTGATTCAGGGCAGAAAGGACCGAGGCGCTGTCTTCCGGCAATACCCACTGTATGGGACGGGAGAGCACGTCGGCGGCATCGGCTACGGCAATGGTCGTGTCCTTGGTCACGCGGTTGGCGATGATGGAGGTACGGCGTTCGAAATCCGGGTCCTGGGTGCGAATGGATTCCATGAGGCGCGAGGTGCGGGCCAGACAAGGCAGGGTGAGCTGCAGGATGATGAAAATCATGTCCGCGCTTTCGACTTCCTTGGGCAGCTCTTCTGATTCGGTGTCGCCGGTGTCGATGACGATGAAGTCGTAAGCCAGACGAAGCTGTTCAAGGATCAGGTGCAGGGTGTGTCCGTCCGGGCGATCGCCGCCCACCGGGGCGGGCAGTACATGCATGCCGGAGTCGTGTTCGGAAACCACGGAGTGGAGGTAGGTGGAGTCGAGTCGGGAAATGTCCTGCACGAGGTCGCCCCAGGTGTATTCATACTTGAGGTCGAGAAAGTACGGGACTTCGCCTGCGGGGCGGCGCAGGTCGAGGAGCAGAGTGCGGCTGGGGAAGCGTTCGTTGAGGGTCCATGCGAGGTTGACGGCAACAGTGCTGGCGCCGAGGCCCGCCTTGCCGCTCATGATGGTGATGACCTTGCCCTTTTCGGCGCTGTCGTCTGCCAGGGATTCGCGCATGGCGGTCCGCATCACTGCGGCACGAAAGTCGTTTTCTTCTATGGGATATTGCAGGAATTCGCGAATGCCGCTGCGCATGGCGCGAATGAGTATGTCCGAGTCGGCCTTGTGACCGGCAAGGTAGACGTCTTCCGCAGTTCCTGCTTCGAGCGCACGTATGATGTGCGGCATGTCTTCGTCCACGGTCTCGCCGGGCTCGTAGATGAGAACGCCCATTTCATCGGCGTCGTCATCGGCCAGGCGCACCATGTGGCTGGATGCGATGATCTTTTCGAGCTTCTTCTGCTCTTCGGAATCATTCAATGCCAGCGTGACTGGTATGATGCGGTTATTCATGGTTCCCCCTTTCCCCGAGGTTGTCTCTTGTCGTTAGGCTGATGCCGCTTCATCTCCAAAAAGCGACAGGCCGTGTATATTCGTCTTATCGAGTACCGATGATGACTTCCGAAATGGACTGGCCTGATTCGGACTTGGTCTTCGGACCCTTCAGGTACTTTTCGGCAACGGTTTCGGCGTAGCGTCCGTCAATGCCGACTACCGGGGCGTCACCACCGGCTTCGGGATTGAGTATCTGCTGGCGCATGGCGAGTCTGGCGGAGCTGCCGAAGGCGATGGAGGACTCTTCGTGCTGGACCTGGACGACACTGCATCCGGCCTGAAGCATGATGCCGATGATTGCGAGGTAAATAAGTACGTTTTGCATTTGATTCTCCCTGTCATCCTTACTTGGGCCAGGAGTGGCCGAGTTCGCCGTCGAATCCGTTTTCCGGTCGGACCACGGCTCCGCTCGTCTTGACGTTGCGTGAAGTTGGCGTTGTAGGTTGTTCGTCATCGTGTTGTCCTTCCAGCAGGCCGAGCATGTAGAATTCGTAATCGCTGGGTTCCTTGAAGTTCTGACCGGGCAGGGTCTGGGTGGCCATATCCAAAGGCTTCACAAGATGGGCGGTGACGATGATGACCAGCTCGGTCTTTCCCTTCTGATAATCCGTGGAGCGGAACAGGGTGCCGAGGACCGGAACATCGCCGAGAACCGGGAAGCGACGATTGGTTTCCTTGAGTGACTCACTGATGAGACCGGCGATGGCAAAGGACTGGCCGTCAGCGAGATCGATAACGGTGGATGCCTTGCGGGTGGTGATGCCGGGAATTTCGTATCCCTGGAAGCTGACGGAGTTGGTGTAATCCAGTTCCGAGACTTCCGGGCTGACCTGCAGGTTGATGAGGCCGGAGCTGAGGACCGTGGGCGTGAATTCGAGACCGACGCCGAAGGGCTTGTACTCGATGGTTACGGTACCCAGAGAACCGGGCTGAGGAACCGGAACCTCACCACCGACCAGGAAGTCGGCAGATTCACCGGATACGCAGGTCAGGTTGGGTTCGGCCAACAGGCGGGCGACACCGTTCATCTTGAGGGCGTCAATGAACCCCGTGACGCTGGTGGAGCCGTTGCTGTACTGGCCGACGCCACTGATCTTGTCTGTGTAGAAGTATTCACCGTCCGTATTGGTCCGGGTCAGGTTGTTCAGGAATGAGTAAATGCTGAAGTTGGAGAAGGTTGCGCCGAAGTTGACGCCCATTCTCTTGAGACCGGAGCGGCTCATTTCCGCGACCCGGACTTCGAGCATGACCTGCTGAACACCGTCCACGCGCAGAAGGTTGACGACCTTGTCCGGGGCTTCGGCTTCGGCCAGTGAAAGTACATTGGTCAGGTTGCCGGTGGAGGTGACCGAACCGGACAGGGTGATGGATTCGCCGGAAGAGAGAACCTGAATGTTCTTTTCTTCAGGAAGGATCTCGTGGAGCATCCGCTTGAGGCGGGTGACGTCCGGCGTAATGACTAGGTCGTATACCGAGCTGACCTTCTTGCCTTCCCACAGGGTCAGGGTGGTGGTGCCGAGTGTATTGCCGGTGATGTATATCTGATTGGGCGAGAGTACGACGATGGATGCAGCGCCGGGCTGGGCCAGTGATACGCGGGATATGGGCTTCTCGGTGGTCAGAATCGTGGACTTGTCGAGCACCAGGCGAATGACATCCGGGGCTTCGGTATTCAGAATACCGCCCTTTGCCGGGGCCGAGGCCGGGGCCAGTCCGATCATGGCGACCAGGACGAGCATCGGCAGCAGGTGCTTTATATATGATGTAATATTGGTCATGGCTTGCTCCTAAAACTTCAGGGTCCGGGAGTCTCCGCCGGTTATGACTTCGACCTTATGTATGGTGCGCTTGGTTCCGCGGCGCGGCTTGGGCTTTGGGCGAAGAGCCGCCAGAGTCTGTCGTTCATTGACGCCGTAAGTCAGCACCTCTTCGTCGTCCTGCTCGTTGCGCAGGGCGAAATTCAATGTTCCCTGGGTGGCTGCCAGAGCCAGACGCTCGGCTTCCTTGGGTGTCAGTTCCAGGGTGTACACCTCGACGGAGGCGGTCATGCCTTCTTCGTCCGGGGGATTGATCTGCTTGCCGGTGGCGAGCACCTTGACCTTTTCCAGTACCAGCTTGGTAACGGGCTTCTTGTCGTAGCCGTGGGGCAGGGTGACAATGACGTCAACACGGTCGCCCGGGCGGACAAAACCGGCCAGTCCGAGTACGATGTTGCCGCGAACCGACATGGCACGCTTGCCCTGGCTGATCAGGGCGGACATGCCGCCGCCGATGACGGACGGGTCGGCCAACTTCATGTTGGTGACCGCTTCATTGCCGGATACATCGACATTCAGGACGCGTCCTTCGATTTCCTCAATGGTGGCGAAGGAACCGTTGGGCTTGGAGTCCGGGGTAAATTCCTTGACCTGCAGCATCTCGGGCTTCAGCTTGGCGCCGCGACGGATATCGACCTGTGCCACGACGACGGGTACGGTCTTCGGGGCTACAGTTGTCTGTGCGGGCTGGCTGGTCAGCTTGTTGGTCCACATGAAGATCAGGACACCGGCAACGGATGCCAGCATGAGTGCCAGGCCTATCTGCAGGAGTGCGCGTGTTGACTTGCTCATGTTGTTCCCTCCCTTCCTATGGGATGATGACCGAGCCGGTCTGGGTAAAATTCAGGATCATGGCGCCAACGGTGCCGATGGCAATGGCGACTCCGTAGCAGAGGCGCGGCATGGTCTGTTCCGTTTCGATGGGGGAGTAGTCGTACTTTTTGGTGGCGGTGAGCCGCAGGAAGGTGCCCCAGATGTTGGCGAGAACGGCCTTCAGGACATCTCTTCTGCGAGCCAGGATCACCAGTGCGTAGACGCCGCCGGCCAGACAGGTGAAAAGGAATGCGGTGAAGGTTGCGTTAACGCCCAGCCATGCGCCGATACCGGCCATGAGCTTGACGTCGCCCGCGCCCATGGAACCCAGAAAGAAGGGAATGACCATGAGGATCAGGCCAAGGGCGAAACCGGCTGCGCTGAGCAGGAGGCCGTCCAGGCCAGAATGAATGGAGTGAACAACCAGTCCGCTCAGGATGAGTGGAAATGTCAGCCAGTTGTAGATTTTCTGGCTTCTGAGATCGGTGATGGTTGCGATAAGGAGTGCTGTTGCCAGCACGATGGTGATGAAAATATCCATGGTTCCCCCCGGTGCCAGTTCTCCCGCAGTTCATCTGCTTTCCCCTCAGATGACTGAACCGGGGCGGCGGGCGCTTTCCCGCTGCCCCGGTTCGGCTGCTCTGGCTGCTTCCGTTAAACGGTAGTACCTAATTTCTGTTTTGCTCGACCTCTAGGGGCTAGAAGTGGTAGCGGCGGTCATGCTGCTCGCGATGGAGCTGAAGGTGGTGGATACGACGTCACCGAGAGTGGTAACTGCGCCAACGATAGCTGCTGCGATCAGGGCGGCGAGCAGGCCGTATTCGAGAGCGGTTGCGCCGTCTTCATTCATGATCAGATTCTTGATGGTCATCATAGTGTTTCTCCTTGAACATTTCCCGGTATGGGATTTTTTGAAATTTGTTTTTGTGTTCTGCACATCAGCCACGCCCTCAATATAGCAACCCGTGTGCCAGTGGTTTTTGCTTGGTGAAAATTTATGTTTAACACACTGAATTTACTGATTATAAAAAAATGAATTTGTGTGTTGGCGTATTCAAACGGTTGATTGAAGCAGCAGGGGTCCACTTTTTGTGGAGGTGCTAAAGCTGACTATTTAAATCGGAGTTCATTAGAGAGTCAGTTTTTACAGGTAGTTACATAGTGTCTATTAAAAATGGATTGAGGGTGTGTTCCGATGAAAAGTGGATTCACAGTTGGTGGAGACAATGGAAGAGGGCTGCCCCGGCGTGGGGCAGCCCTCTTCCATTAACCTGTAATATCGGTGGTGTGGGTGCGTTAATTGACTACCGTTGTGATGGCAGTTGAGATGGAACTGAAGATGCCCCGCATCTGCGTGCCAAGGGACATGACCGCGCCGGATATGACCACTGCGATCAAGGCGCCTATGAGGCCGTATTCCAAAGCTGTGGCACCGCTTTCATCTTGTATGAGCCGTAACATGTCATCCTCCTATGGGTGAATGGGTCGGTGGGAGGAGGTGCAGCCTCTCCCGGAAGTCATGCGACGGGATATCCAACCGCATAGATGCCAAATGGCAATGGTCATGACCAGTGAGACATATCCGTCTACGGCATAATGCCAGCCGAGGTGGATGGAGCCGATCATGATGAATCCGCAATAGATGGTAAAGATCCAGCCCGCGAGTCGGTTGACCCGCCAGCCAAGGAGAGCCATCAGCACGGCAATGGAAACATGCATGCTCGGCATGGCTGTGATTCCCGAAACCAGGCTGACATGGCGCGTTTCGTAGTTCGTGAACAGGGTTTCCTGCATTTGGAGTGCCCAGATGGGGAATGTCTCGTTGGCCTTGTACAGATAGTCCATCAGCGGAGCGTATACGTCCCGTCCTTCGACTATCTGGCCGTAAAAGCATGGTCCGGCAGACGAGAGCAGGGTGGCAGCCGCGGTGCCGATCAGGACCCAACACAGGAAGAATGCGCTGATATACTGCATCCGCAATTGCCGGTTGTCTGTGGCAAAGGCCTGCCAGTAGAAAACCATGATGATGATGAAGAGCCAGATGTTGTAAAGGAAGTTGATGATGAAACTGACCAGCGGGTAGCCGAGGATGGGTTGCAGCAATCGCCATGGATCGATGCCGAAGTGGATGATTCTGTCCAGCTCGAAAAAGGCGGTATCCAGATAGAAGGGAACCACAAGGGGGATCATGCGCTTGAAGTTGGAAAACACGGCCAGCAGGAAATAGAAGCAGGCGATGGCGATGGCGGCGCTGAAGAACCGCTCGTACGAGAAGAAGTCGGTCTTGAGGCGTGCGTAAACATGGGGCAGCAGCTTGCGTGGACGGTCCTTCACCTGCATCCGTACACAATACATTATAAAGAAACAGGCCATGGTCAGGAGGAGCAGGTAGACGCCGGTGATGCCGAAAAGGCTGAAGCTTGAGAGGGCTTGCAGGCCGAAATAATTGGTGTAAGCCACACACGACAAAGCATAGACCGCGAACAACGCTATGATGAAGCGATGGTGGCGGACGCAATCGAGCAGCGCATGGAGCACGGTGTTCGCATGCAGGGCAAACGCGTTCGATGGCATGGAAGCCGCTATTGACTTTGCTTGAGGCATAGATGGTCCCGCATTGTTCAGATGTTGATCCGAGTAAGATGCTGAACCTATCCACTAAGAATGGATAAACAGTGTGATTCAGCTACCGGTTCTTGAACATTGCAGGATCGATGCCATGTTTCTGGAGCTTGTTCCAAAGATTCTTGGCAGAGATGCCCAGAGCGTCGGCGGCATCGGTTTGGGTTCCTCCGGCCTTGCGGAGTGCGTGTTCGATAAGATGGCGCTCGTATTGGATAAGTGCCTGCTTGAGGGGCAGGTCGGTTTCCGGGAGGACCATGCCGCGCTGCTCTGGTTCAGGCTGCTTGTTGGAAAAGGCCTGATCCACCTCAGCCGGGGTAATCACTGATGAGGTACAGAAAATGGCGGCGCGTTCCACGGCATTGGCAAACTGGCGCACGTTACCGGGCCAGTCATAGTTGAAAAATATTTCCATGGCATCGGACGAGATCGAGGCGATATCCGTACCCAATCGACGGTTGGCACGATCCAGAAAGAAGTCGGCCAGTTCGGGCAGGTCGGATTTACGATCGCGCAGCGGCGGCAGAATCAGCGTGGCGACATTCAGTCTATAGTATAGATCGCTGCGGAACTCGCCGTCTTCTATGCGCTGCTCCAGATCCTGGTTGGTGGCGGCAATGATGCGGACATCATATTGAATGGGTTTGGCCCCGCCCAGTCGCTCTGCCTGTTTCTGCTCAACGGCGCGCAGCAGCTTGGGTTGCAGGTGCAACGGCATCTCGCCGAGTTCGTCCAACATGATCGAGCCACCTTTGGCCTGCTCGAACTTGCCAGGCTTGGCTCCTGTGGCACCAGTGAACGCCCCCTTCTCATGGCCGAAGAGTTCACTCTCAATGAGATTTTCCGGGATGGCGGCACAGTTTATCTTGATGAAAGGACCGCTGGCCCGGTTGCTCAAGGCATGGATGGTGTCGGAGACCAGTTCCTTACCGGTTCCTGTCTCCCCCATGATCAGCACGTCGGCATTCAGCTCGGCCACGCGGGCAATGCGCTCTTTCAACGCCATCATGGGTGTTGATTGGCCGATGATATTGTTGAGCGGCGTCGAGCGTCCCCGTTTCCTCAGTTCGGCCAGCTCGCTCTGCATACGCCGTTTTTCCATGGCGCGGCGTACAACCACTTCCATTTCCGAAAGATGAAATGGTTTGGTAAAGTAGTCATAGGCTCCGAGTTGCATGGCCTGCACGCCGGAATCCTTTGAAGAATAGCCGGTCATGACAATGACATCGACGCCGGGGGCGGCGTCCGCAAGGTGGGGGAGAGCTTCAAGGCCGGACATGCCGGGGAGCTTGATGTCATGGAGAATGAGGTCGAAGCTTTCCGCTCCGGCCTTTTTGATTCCTTCTTCCGCCGAGGATGCTGTAACGACCTGATAGCCTGTGTCGGTCAAAGCCTCGACAAGCATACCTCGAAAAGCGCGGTCATCATCTACGATGAGTATTCGCTCAGACACCATGAAAACTCCCAATTCGGTTTATCTGAAAGTATACAGGTATTCTTTGGTGTGTCCACAAAAAATAGATGTTTGTGTTTTAATCAATAAAGTCAGGCATTTCACGCAAAATGAAACATACGTTTTTTCTCCTTTGATATAGGGAGGTTAGTAATCAGTTGCGTCAAGTCGCGTTAAAATTGGTCCAACTCCTGCATTGACTGGCTACACAATAGAACCATGGCATTTATCTATAAAAAGGAGATTGGCAATGAGACACAGGGATGAATCACGCAACGGAATAGCAGTTGTGGAATTTGCCTTGATCCTGCCGGTCCTGGCCTTGTTGTTTTTCGTGCTCGTCGAGGGTGCTCATGCCATGCAGGCGTATTCCGATTTGGTTGAAGCCAGCCGTGAAGGCGCTCGTCTAGCGTTGATGGAAGGGCCCACATCCGACATCGACAGCCTTGTTCGGGCGGTGACGCAGGAACTGGATTCCGACGCCCTGACAACCCTCGTGACAACCGATACAGGCAACACTTCAGTGACAGTAGAGGTATCCTATGCTTATCAACCGTTTATCGAAAATGCCCTCGAACTTCTTACAGGCAGTCCTTCACTCCAGATCGTGGCGCAGACAACCATGCCGCTGCCGTAATATTTCACGAAGCGGTGCAGCCAGTACCGTTATCGCCCTGCTTCTGCCGGTCATCCTGGCCGTTGCCGGCTTGGCCATCGACATGGGCAACATGTATGTGACGCATACACGTCTGCAGGCGGCTGTTGACGCTGGAGCGTTGGCCGGTAGTCTGGAACTCCCGTATGATCCTGATTTGGAGAAGGGGATAGTAGAAGCCTCGGTCAATGACATGGTCGCAAAGAACATGCCCACTGCCATAGTCGAATCCGTTTCCCCGGGGACCGAAGTCCGCAGTGTGATCGTCGAAGGCAAGGCTGAAGTCAAGCTGCTGCTCATGCGTTTTCTTGGCATAGCCGACCAGTGGGTACGAGCCAGCGCCGCAGCAGGATTCAACAAGCTGGAAGTGGTCTTTGTCGTCGATAATTCCGGTTCCATGCGTGGTTCTCCCATCAGTATGGTCAAGCTGGCTTCCGTTGAGTTGACCAAGCTGCTCATCCCTGATGGAGCGACGCCCGACACCAAGGTCGGTGTGGTCCCCTTCCG
This sequence comes from Pseudodesulfovibrio profundus, assembly GCF_900217235.1. Taxonomy (NCBI): domain Bacteria; kingdom Pseudomonadati; phylum Thermodesulfobacteriota; class Desulfovibrionia; order Desulfovibrionales; family Desulfovibrionaceae; genus Pseudodesulfovibrio; species Pseudodesulfovibrio profundus. The sequence continues at coordinate 2,915,887 of NZ_LT907975.1, forward strand.
CGGCAAGGTTCGTATTGGTGAAGGCGTTGACGGGCTGCTGGCCGGATGCCGAAATGCCGATGGTTCACTCAACGAAGACGGATTGCATGAAGATTTCATGGATATGTATTGGGCGCTTCCCTATCAGTATCGACGCGCCATTGCCATGGATACCTGCTCCAATATCCCCGAGACCATGCCCCTTTCTCAGGACCGGCCGGCCATCATCGCCGCCATCAATCGTCAGACCGCTACGGGTAACTCGTCGGGAACCGTTATTCCCGAAGGCATCAAGTGGGGCCGTCATGTGCTGACTCCTGAAGCGCCCTATACCGAGGGCGGCGACAAGGAAGATTTCCGCAAGATCATGATCGTTCTGACCGATGGTGACACGGAAGACGGTGAGTGCGGTGGCCGTTATCGCGCCGGATATCGCCCCAACAACTACTGGACCAATGCGTACTTCCGTATGGGTGACGATCAATCCCACTGCGAAAACGGTGGCGTGCTCAATGAGGAAATGCTGAAGGAAGCCCAGATGGCCAAGGATGCCGGTATTGAAATCTTTTCCATTCGATTCGGTAGTTCCGATTCCACGGACATAGCCTTGATGAAGGAAATAGCTTCCAGCAAGCCCGGGACGGATGACCATTACTTCGATGCTCCCTCGGAACACGATATCCCGGATATCTTCAAGAAGATCGGCAGACAGCTCGGCTGGCGACTGCTCAACTAGGAGGGAGACATGAGACACCTGCAAAAACGCAAGCAGCGACGTGGTATCGCGACCATGGAATTGGCCCTGATCCTCCCGTTTATCCTTGTGATGACAATGGGGCTGATAGAGCTTGGGACTATGTTCTATTCGTGGATGACCCTACAGAAAGCGGCACAAACCGGTGCCCGTTTCGCCACCACCGGGATCGGGGAGGAAGAGGGAACCCGTAATGCCCAGATCGTGCAGATCACCGAAGAATGGGTCGCCTCCCTCGATAAGGGAAACAAGGAAGTCGTGCTTAGGTTCTGGCCCACGCGTGAAGCCAGTGGAGAAGGCGTTGAAGGGAGTGCCGGTGGGCCTTGCCAGCTCGTCGAGGTGGCCGTCAATTATGCCTACCACCCATTTACGCCGCTTATCAGTTCTCTTCTTCCCGAAGTGATCATGATGGAAGGCAGCGAAAGAAAATTGAATGAACCCTGGAAGCCGTGCGAATAGCACGCAATGAACAGTCCTTTTGCGGTTTCACCGCCCTTAGCCTATGGAAGGGGTCTCGAAAGAGGCTCCTTCCCTTTTTTGTGGGAAGATATTGGAATTGAGAAGAATTATTGATTTTCCATTGACCCTGCTGTACAGAATGTACAGTCAACACAGGGCAATTGTTCAGATAAGCGGCGGTACCTCTTTTCACGATTAATTGGAGACCATGTTTTGAGTGAATTTCCACAAATATTGGGTGTCTATTCGTTGTATCTGGAGTCGGAAGTAGGGACCGGCGGCACAGCGGACAAACATGCGAACGTCACCTACTGGTATGCTCGCCAGTTGTCGGATGATGATTTTGAAGTGCAGCCCCTCAATGCCCATCATGTCCCTTCCGGTGTTCGGAGTGTCATGCAGCGCATGGATTTTCTCCGGCAGTACACACCTGAGCCTACATATTACCGAATCCACACCGTCCCGGCGCTGGAATCCCTGGCCAGAAAAATCGACGAAGGCGAACAGGCCTTTGCTGACGGCGACTTCGATACTGCCGAGGCGCAGTTTATCAAGGCGCTGATGATCGACGACAAGAATATCGATGCAAACTATGGCCTGGGTGAAGTGTACTCGGAGACAAAAGAATTCAATAAGCTGAAAAAAGTACTGAATACCTTGCTGGGATTGGCCGAAGCGTTCACCTATGAACACCGGCAGAAATTCAATCGGTTCGGTATCAGTCTCCGCAAAAACGGACACTATGACGAGTCCATTCGTTACTACAAGAAATCACTGGAAATCGTGGACGATGACGAAAACGTCCACTTCAATCTCGCCCGTGTTTATTTCGAGAAAGGACAGAATGATCACTGTATTAGCTGTCTCGAAGCGGCGTTGAATCTCAATCCCGAGTTTGTGGAGGCGCAGCGGTTTTTGAAATATTGTCAGAAACGTCTGAACTGAGTTTCCTTGGATCATTGCTAAAAAAAAGGCTCCACAAAAAGTGGAGCCTTTTTTTATGCGCATATGATTTTTTTGAAGGAGGCTAAGTATCGCATTTAACATGGCAGACACCGGTGATGGTCTCAACAGCATTGGGGAAAAACTTCCTCTTGAAGTATAGCGCCACATTGACCAGAGCGATGAGGACCGGAACTTCGACAAGGGGGCCGATGACCGCGGCAAAGGCTTCGCCGGAATTGATGCCGAAGACCGCGATGGCAATGGCGATGGCCAGTTCGAAGTTGTTGGATGCGGCAGTGAAGCTCAACGTGGTGGCCTGCTCATACGTGGCATTCGCCTTGTACGAGAGGTAGAACGAGACCAGAAACATGACCAGGAAGTAGATGGTCAGCGGTATGGCGATGCGAATGACATCAAAGGGAAGCTGGATGACCTGTTCGCCCTTGAGGGAAAACATCACCAGAATGGTAAAGAGGAGAAAGACCAGTGTCAGGGGGCTGATGCTGGGGATGAAGGTGTTTTCATACCATTCGCGCCCTTTGAGCTTCAGCCCGATGAAGCGTGTCAGCATCCCTGCGATGAACGGAATGCCGAGATAGATGAAGACGCTTTCGGCGATCTGCCCGATGGAGATGTCGACCACAACGCCTTTAAGCCCGAACCAGCCGGGGAGGACCGTGATGAACAGGTAGGCGTACAGGGAGAAAAAAAGCACCTGAAAGATGGAGTTGAAGGCAACCAGTCCTGCGCAGTATTCGCAATCCCCCTCTGCCAGATCATTCCAGACGATGACCATGGCGATGCAGCGGGCCAGCCCGATCAGGATGAGCCCGATCATGTATTCATGGTAACCGGACAGAAAAGTGATGGCGAGGGCAAACATCAGGATGGGGCCGATGATCCAGTTCTGGACGAGGGAGAGGGCAAGGACCTTGAAGTTGCGAAACACCTGCCCGAGTTGCTCGTATTTTACCTTGGCGAGCGGTGGGTACATCATCAGGATAAGCCCGACGGCAATGGGAATATTGGTGGTGCCCACCTGAAATGAATTAATCACGTTCTTGATGTCTGGATAGAGGTAACCGACACCGACACCTACGAACATGACCAGAAAAATCCAGAGTGTCAGATATCGATCCAGAAACGAGAGTTTTTTTACAACTGACTCGGACATAATAGCTCCTTGCTGACCTGTTACCCACATGATCCAGTGTTTTTGGTTTTGAGATGGCGGCATAGTTGCTCATGGTCTTCTGTTGCTTGCGGAACCTGTGGCATTGCCTGCCGCAGTGCCGATAGTACGCTGCCCTGAACCGGATTTTCAGGAGCGGCCAGGCTGTAATATATCCATTTCCCGCATCGTCTGCTCGTAACCCACTCGGTTCGTTTCAGAAAAGCCATGTGTCTGGACACCTTTGGTTGTGGAAGCTCCAGCACGGCCATCAGATCACAGACGCACAACTCGCCGTGTTCCAACAGGTTGAGAACCCGCAGACGTGTCGGATCGGAAAGGGCTTTAAGGCGTTCGGCAATTTCTTTCATCGGCAAAACATATTCGCTTAAGCAGATATGTCAATGGCCGTGCGCGATCTTTTTCTCATTGTCACTGAGAAGTAACAGGCAAAGCACAGTTTGAGAGAGTGCATTTCAGCGGGGAAGAATCAGTAGCAGGAGTAGCGGCCAGGGCGAAGCGATGAGGAATGTATGCAGGCTTTTTTTGGATGGTGTCATCAAATAAGAAAGCCCGGTTGCCCGGGCTTTCTTTGTGATTGAATTATTTCCATGGTTCCATGAACTGTGTACTCGATTTGCCTTCATCGATGTGTGTGATGAGGGCCGAACCGAAGACCGCGGCATCCACCAGTCCGTCGAATTGTTCGAGTTGGTCAGGGTGTTTGATGCCGAATCCAAGGGCAATGGGGATGTCGAAGACTTCTTTGGCCTCGGCCAGCTTTTCCTTGACCCGTTCGGGCAGGGAATCGCGCTGGCCGGTGGTGCCGAGGACCGACACAAAGTAACAGAAACCGGCAGCGTTTTCAGCGTAGAGCTTCATGCGTTCCTTGGACGTGTTCAGGCCCACGAGCGGAATCAGGGCAACGCCGTGCGGCTCGATGGCCTCTTTCACGAAATCGGATTCTTCAAACGGCATGTCGGCGATAATCAGGCCGGAGATTCCGGCGGCCTCGCAGTCGGCGCCGAATTGGTCCAGGCCGTATTGGTAGACCGGATTCAGGTAGCCCATGAGCAGCAGGGCCGCATTGAACTGGCCTTTGCGTTCTTTGAGTCCGTCGAAAATCCAAGCGAGATCGATGCCGTCAGCAAGGCATTTGAGTGATGCTTTTTCGACCACGGGTCCATCAGCGACAGGATCGGAAAACGGCATGCCGATTTCGATGACCGATGCTCCGGCTGCGTCCAATTGCTCCAGCTCCTTCCAGAACTGGTCGCGGTTGGGATAACCGGCTGGAAGGAATGGGATCAGGCCGACCTTGCCTTGTTCTTTGGCTTTATCAATGGATATTTGTATGGGATTCATCATTTTTCCCCTTCATTTGCGAGCTGCGCTTCACGGCGCACCATCATGATTACGAAAGGGCCGGAGTTGCGTGGCAACGGTTGGCCCATGCGACAGTCTTACAGGATTTCGTCAAGAATCCCGAGGTCCTTGTCGCCACGCCCGGACAGGCAGACCAGCACTGATTTACCCTGCAGTTCTTCCTTGTGCTCAATGGCGTAAGCCACGGCGTGGGAGGATTCCAAAGCAGGGATGATGCCTTCGCGTTGGGAAAGCATCTTGAAGGCGTTGATGGCCTGTGCGTCATTGACGGTCACGTACTCGGCGCGTCCGATGTCCTGCAGATGCGCATGTTCCGGGCCGACACCGGGGTAATCGAGGCCGGGAGCCACGGAGTGGGATGGTAAAATCTGGCCTTCCTTGGTCTGGAGCAGCTTGGTCTTCATGCCGTGCAGGATGCCGTCCGTGCCGTGATCCAGCGGGGCAGAATCATGGCAACCGGGTTCGCCGGTTCCCGCGGCTTCGACACCGACGATCTTGACGGATTCGTCGGGTACGAAGTTGTGGAACATGCCGATGGCATTGGAGCCGCCGCCGACACAGGCCACGACCACATCAGGCAGGTCGCCGTCGTTGCGGTCCATGAACTGCTGACGGGCTTCCTTGGAAATGATCTGTTGAAATTCCCGTACCAGCTTGGGGAAGGGGTGCGGTCCGGCTGCGGTGCCGAAGCAGTAGTGGGTGTTTTCCTGATCAGCCAACCAGCGGCGCAGTGCTTCGTTAATGGCGTCCTTGAGTGTTTTCGTGCCGGATTCAACGGCGACGATTTCCGCTCCCATGAGGCGCATGCGGTTGACATTAGGGGCCTGACGAACCACATCAGTGGCGCCCATGTAGATGACCGCCTTCATGCCGAGCATGGCCGCGGCAACCGTGGTGGCCACGCCGTGCATGCCCGCGCCGGTTTCGGCGAGCAGCACTTCCTTGCCCATCATCTTGGCGAGCAATCCCTGACCCAGGGTGTTGTTTATCTTGTGCGCGCCGGAGTGGTTGAGGTCTTCGCGCTTGAGCCAGAGTTCGACCCCCAGCTCTTTCGACATGTTCGGGCAATAGGTGATGGTCGAAGGCCGTCCGACATTCTCTTTAAGCATGTTGGCAAAACGGGTCTTGAATTCTTCCGAGGGAAGGATTCGCTCCATGGCCTCTTCCAGTTCGATGAGCGGTGGCATGAGCAGTTCAGGAATAAACTGTCCGCCAAAATCGCCAAAGTATCCTTTTTTCATGGCTCGTATCTCCAGCCGTACCGTCAAAAGCAGGTATTAATGACCTGCATCGTTTGTCGTACGGCGTAATCTGTATCGTTCTCAATCAGTTGCGGCATCAATGCGATCAAAGACGGCGCGGAGCTTGTCCGCATCCTTGATCCCCGGCGACTTCTCAACGCCGGAGTTGATATCGATGCCCGGAGGATTTAGGGCCAGCACTTCATCAATATTGTGTGGCCCGATTCCTCCTGCTAGAAACCAAGGTGTATGAATTTCAATATCTTGTAGCTTGCTGAAATCAATGGTCTGCCCTGTCCCGCCCTGGCCTTTGGTGCCTGCATCCAGCAGGAAATGACCGCACGCTTCCTCGAATCGTGCAAGGTCGGCCTGGAGCGCGGCACCCGAGCTGTACGTATCGGGCCAGAAGGTCCGAATGACCCGATCCGGCCCGATGCGCCAGCAGTAGTGGATGTCCGGGCTGCCATGGAGCTGTGCGGCGTGCAGGCCGCATCGCTCCATGATCTCCAGAACCTCTTCATGGGGCTGGTTGACGAAGACTCCGACCTTGGAAACCTTACCGGTTTTTACCGAGGCCACAAAATCGGGGTCGACGTTGCGCGGGCTTTTGGGATGAAAGATGAATCCGAGCAGATCAACGCCGAGTTCGACGCATCTTTCCACATCTTTCATGCGGGTCATGCCGCAGACTTTGACCAGCGGGCGGGGCATTACTTTGCTCCCGTCAGCTCAGCCAGCTTTTCGCCGGGGTTTTCCGCCTGCATGAGCGAGGTGCCGACGAGGATGGCATCGAATCCGAGTCCGGCCATTTCCTCTACTTCACTGCGCTCGTTGACGCCGCTGGCGCAAATCCACAGTTCGCCGTCCTTCTTCTGCTTGATGAAGTTGCGGGCCTGATCAAGGGTGGTCTCCAGCGTGTCGAGATCACGGTTGTTGACCTGGATGATGTCGGCACCAGCCTCACGGGCCATGTCGAGGTCTGCCTGATCGAATATCTCGACCACGGGTGCAAGACCCGGCATGCGGGCGATACCGATAAGCTGCTGAAGGTGTTTGACGTCATCACACATGCGGGCGATGAGCAGCACGGCCGAGGCCGGACTGGACGCGGTCATGGCCACCTGCAGCGGGTCGAAGATGAAATCCTTGCGCAGCAGGGGAACACCGGCCTGACTCATCATGAACAGGTAGTCCGGGTGGCCGCCGAAGTATTTGTGTTCGGTGAGGACCGAAATGGCAGCCGCGCCGTTCTTTGCATAGTCATCGGCAAAGTCGAGCGGGTTGGCGTTTTCGCGCAACACGCCTTTGGACGGGCTGGCCGGTTTGAATTCGGCGATGATGGCTCCGGGGCCTTTTGCCTTGATGGCTTCGACGAACGACGGACGTTCGCCCTGATACACGCCGGGGATGCGTCCCTCGACGAAATCCTTTCGCAGGGAGTCCAACTCCAGCTGCTTTGCTTCCTTGAACTTATCCAACATAGGGTATTCCTTTCTGTAGTCCTTGGTGCACAGCGTCACGCGCCATGTCGGCGCATTCACGCATGGTGCCTTGATCGAGAAGATTGAGGCACCCTGCCAGATTAAGCGCCACCATGTCCATCATCGCTTCAGGCCCTTTACCGGCCAGAATGTCGCGCAGCTTGGCCACGGCTTCCGCCTTGTCGGCCACGCGAACACCCTTGGGGTCGTGTTGTTTGAAGCCCAGACGATCGGGATTGATGGTCATTTTTTCCATGGTGCCTTCTTCGATGGCGTACCCGCGGTTGACGCCCCAGGTTGTCAGCTCATCAAAATTACCGGCTCCGGTGAAGACCAGTGCGCGATCCACGCCGGTCAGCAACAGGGTCTCACCCATCAATTCGAGCTTGGTGGAGTCGCCGATACCCATCAACTGGTGGGAAGGGCGGGCCGGATTGAGGAGCGGACCCATGAAGTTGAAGAGCGTGCGGATGCCGAGTTGTTGGCGTACCGGCATGACGTATTTGAATGCAGGGTGGTAGGCCGGGGCGAACAGGAAGGCGAAGTTGTACTTTGCCAGTCCGGCTGCGGCCTCTTCAGGAGTCTGCTCCAGCGGAACCCCCAGCTCTTCCAGTGCATCGGCCGAACCGCAGGAGGAAGACAGGGCGCGATTGCCGTGCTTGGCAACCGTGTATCCCATGTCCGCCAGAAACAGTGACACGGCAGTGGAGTTGTTGAAGCTGGATTGACCGTCACCACCGGTGCCACAGGTGTCGATCACCGGCTTGTCATTGGTCCCGTCATAACCGGGAATCTTGTTGGCATAGGCCACACCGGCTCGAACGCCTGCTGCCAGGTCGGTGGAGTCTTCACCCTTGGCACGCAGCCCCATGAGAAAAGCCCCGGTCTGTGCTTCGGTCATATCGCCGCGCATGAGCGTGTCGAACATGAAGTCGGCCTGCTCGTCGTTCAGCGCTTCTTTCTGGGCCAGTTTTTCGAGAATTTCTGAAACAGTCATATGCTTATCCTTTCACGTTCAGGAAGTTTTGCAGTAATTTCGGTCCGTCCGGTGTCAGAATGGATTCTGGGTGGAACTGAACACCGTGCCATGGACGGTCCTTGTACTGAAGGCCCATGATTTCGCCGCGCTCGGTGCGAGCTGTTACATCAATGGTGTCGGCTGCCTTTTCAGCCGGAACCACCAGCGAGTGATAGCGGCACACCTCGAAAGGCGAATCGAGTCCGGCAAAGACGCCCTGTCCTTCGTGGTAGACCATGGATGTCTTGCCGTGCATGATCCGCTCGGCCCGCTCCACTGGCGCTCCGGCAAAATGCCCGAGGGTCTGGTGACCGAGGCAAACGCCCAGCACCGGCATCGATTGAGGCAGCCGGGCGAGGAACTCCAGGCAAAACCCGGCGTTTTCCGGGTTGGACGGGCCGGGAGAGAGGCAGACGCGCTCCAGTTGTGGATCGGTCGCCAGTTCCAGCACTTTTTCGCGGTCGTTGCGAATAACGACCGGATCAGCGCCCAACTGCTGGAATGCCTGCACCAGATTGAAGGTGAAGGAATCGAAATTATCTATCAGCAAAAACATCGGTGCCTCCCTTGCCGGTGATCACTTCGAGCAGTACACGCGCCTTGTTGTGGCACTCGTTCCATTCCGCTTCAGCATCGGAATCGTAAACGACTCCGGCACCGGCCTGCCAGTGGCAGACACCGTCGCGAATCCACATGGAGCGGATGGTGATGCCCGTATCAAGGGAAACAACACCGTCGTCCAGTCCCATCCAGCCGATGCAGCCACCGTAAGGACCGCGATCCTGCGGTTCGAGATCGGCGATGATTTCCATGGCCCGAATTTTGGGTGCGCCCGAAAGGGTTCCGGCCGGGAAGGTGGACTGCAATACATCCACACCGTCCAACTCGTCTTTCAGTTCGCCCTCAACATAGGAGGTGAGGTGCATGACATGGGAAAAGCGCTCGACATTCATGAATTTTTCAACGGTGACCGTACCGGGTTTGGATATCCGGCCAAGGTCGTTGCGGCCCAGATCGACCAGCATGACATGCTCGGCGCGCTCTTTGGGATCGGCCAGCAGTTCGGCTTCCAGTCGCCTGTCTTCCTTTTCGGTTTCGCCGCGCCATCTGGTTCCGGCAATGGGCCGAACTTCCAGTTGGCCGTCTGCGGAGCGAACCATCATCTCGGGCGAGGAGCCGAGCAGGGTGGTGCCGCACATCTTGCCCATGGACGAGCATTCCGGGAATTTCATGTAGAACATGAATGGCGAGGGATTGGCCTGCCGAAGGCGCCGATAAATGCGGAACGGGTCGTCGGGGACAGGAACGGTGAAGCGGGTGGAAAGCACCACCTGGATGCATTCGCCTTCAGCTATCAGCTCTTTGCACCGCTCGACGCCAGCCATGTACGCTTCTTTACCGGGATAAACCGTGGGTGTCCCGGCATCCGGGGCTTTGAGGTCGGCACCCCATTGAACAGGGGCTGGCATGGGGGTGGCCCCTTCATCAAGGCTGAGGTAGCAGCAGGAGTGGCGGAGGTGGTCGAAGAGTACCATCTGTCCGGGCAGGACAAGGCATGCTTCGGCGTCTTCCGGCTTGCAGACATTCTTGAGTTTGCGCTCGAACATTCCGGCCACGCCGTAACCGAAATAGCCGTACAGCCCTCGGGTGAGTCCCGGCAGTCCGTCGCGGCTGTTGCCGCCTTCTGTGGTCTGCGTGATCGAGAGCTTTTCTATGATTTTCTTGATACCCGGCAGGTAGTCCATGCCGGAAAATTCCTTGAGTGGTTCCAGTCGGTCGTCGGCAATGTCCACGACCAGCTTGCCGTCCACAGGATGGAGGGTCAGGCGGTAGTCCCAGGCGAGGAGTGAATATCGGCCAAGTCGACCGTCTACTTCAGCGGATTCGAGCAGGATGCCCGGTTGGTCTGCCACCAGTCCCATATAGAGGCTGATGGTTGTCTGGACGTCGGCCGGGAGCCATTTCCCGTGCTGCGTCAATGTAATCGAACTCATAAAATTTCCTTCGTTGCGGTCCATTCCGTCGAGTCAGGAGTAGATGCACCTGTGCGCGGGGAGCGCACGGCGAACCGGTCCGTATTCAACGGGATCAACCTAGATGGCTAATTGTAGGGGCGGGGAATTACCTGCCACCCTTTGACTTTTTTCTGATTTTCGTACTTCTTTCACGTGAAAGGCATTGTCTTCTCCTTAAAAAATACAGCCGCTCCCTAACGGAGGTGCGGCTATGGTATATACCTTGATCGCCCTATGGGCAAATGGCGCACCTCGTCATCGAATGGACGGGTCCCACCACCACTGTGCCCGATTAGTCAGCAGTTCGAGATCACCACCCGCAGCCAGGCTGAGGTAGGTCATGAACTTGCGGTTGGTTTCCTGTAGATACGGGTTGGCTTCTGAAATGGTTTCAAACAGTTCCATGTCCACCGTGAGCATCTTGTGAGCGGAATCCAGTCGGCGCTTGAACGACGGAGTCACGAAATTCTTGATGCTCGGGATATCCCGTGTGGCAGCCAGAAAGGCCACGGTGGAGGTGAAATTCAGCCCCTGAACAAAGGCCATGGCCCGATCGTGTTCATCGGCCGTGGTCATGAAACTTTCATATCCACAATCGGCAAAGAGCTGGCAGACCTGTTGTGCGGCCTGATCGTCGCGCTCCCGTCCCGGTGCCACGGCAACCCGCGGGGCAAAATCTTCGGGAATCACATTTCCGAAGAGGGGGTGAGTGCCCACTACCGGCCCGTCGTGACGCTCGGTCATCGCTTTCATGGGGCCGACCTTGACCGACCCGACGTCGGCAAGGATGGTGGAATCCAGCATATGCGGTTTGAATCGGTCGACCACATCGCCCATGGCGGTAACCGGCACACACAGCAACAGCAACTGGCAGTCGGCCAGGGCGTCGCGGATCGCTTCCTCTGTGTAGGGAAGGTCGAGACCGGTTACCCGGCAGCCTATTTCCGTGAACTTGTCGCGGAAAAGGGATCCCATGGTTCCATTGGCTCCGGCGATGGTGATCGTTGTTATCGTATCTTTCGTCATTGTCTTGCTTTATCGTGAAGTATCGTTAGCCGGTGATCTTGGCCCATTCATCCCAGAATCCCGGGAAGGACTTGCCCACACAGGCCGGATTGTCGAACTGCGTGTCGATATTTGCCAACTGGAAGAGTGACATGGACATGGCCATGCGGTGGTCTCCGTAGGTGGTGAAGTCGATGGTCTCCCCCTTGCGCAGTCGGCCCGGACGGATGATCAGCGAATCGCCGGTGATGTCGGTTTCGGCTCCGGATTTGGACGCCTCTTCCGCGCAGGCGGCCAGACGATCGGTCTCCTTGATGCGCAGGTGGGCCACGTTTTCGATGACCGTGGGCGAGGAGGCAAAGGCGGCGGCAGCGGATACCGTGGGAACGAGGTCCGGGCAGCGGCCCATGTCGACAGTTACGCCTCGCAGGTTGGCCGGTTCGACCAGAATGCCGTCAAAGGTGACCTGAATGGACGCTCCCATCTGGCTGAGAATATCCATGATAGCCCGGTCTCCCTGCAATGAATCGGCAGCCAGTCCTTTGAGCAGTACCGGACGTTTGCCCACGGCACCGGCGGCCATGAAGTAACTCGCATTGGACCAGTCGCCTTCCACTCGGTAGTCGGTGGCCTGGTAGCCGGACGGTTCCACGATAAAGCGGGTCTGTCCCGGGCGGGCCGTTTTCAGCGAACGCCAGGGGACCTCTTTCCATGAACCGCTCTTTTTGCTTTCCACGACAAAGCTGGCCTTGAAATCTTCCATGATGCGCAGTGTCAAAGCAACATAGGGCCAGGAAACGGCTTTTTCACCCGTTACATTGATGGTCACGGAATGATCAGCCAAGGGCGCGCCCAGGAGCAGGCCGGAGAGGTATTGGCTGCTTTCTTCCAGGGTGATGTTCACCGATTTACCGGTATAGCCCTTGCTGGTCATGATGAAGGGGAGGTGTCCCTTTTCTCCTTGGTAATCGAATGTCGAGCCGAGCTTTTCCAGTGCTCTGGTCAATTCGCCCATGGGGCGCTCGTGCATTCGTGGTGCACCATGAACATTGAATGATCCGTGTCCTGCAGCGGCAACGGCCGTCATCAGGCGGCAGGTGGTACCGGATTCGTGCATGAAGAGTTCGTGGGGGGCTTCGTCTTTGTTTTTCCCGTCAGCGTTGCCTCCTCGGGGACCATCCGTCATGCCCCTGACAATCAGGTCGCCGTTCTCTTCCTTGATGTCCGCTCCGCAGTTGGTCAGGCAATCCCGGGTCCGTGTGATGTCATCACTGTCGAGGGCAGACGAGATTCTGGATAGGCCATTGGCCAGCGCTGCCGCGATCAGTGTGCGGTGAGAGAGAGATTTGCTGGCCGGGGCGTTGATAATGATTGGTTTCTTGCTCATTGCCTTTCCTCCTGAGTGGGGTACGACCCCAATACGCGCAATGTGTGGCATTGGTGTCGAATGTCTTCGAGTACATCTTCGTAACGGTCGCCTCCGAAATCGCATTCGAGGTCCATGAAAAAGACGTACTTCCATTTTTCGCCCTTGAACGGACGGGACTCCAGTTTGGTCATGTTGATGGACTGGTGTGCCAATGTTGTCAGCACCCGGGCCAGTGCACCGGGTTTGTCCGGCAGGGTTATCAAAAGACTGGTCTTGTCGCGGCGGTCTTCCTGGCTTGGAGCAGAGCCGATGATCAGGAAGCGGGTCCAGTTGTCGGGCAGGTCCTCGATGGAGTCTGCCAGAATGCGCATGCCGTGCAGGTCAGCCAGCTTGCGGTGTCCGACTACAGCCGCGGCCTTCTTGCTGGCGACCAGCTTTGCCGCTTCAGCCGTGGACTCCATGGGGATGGTCGGCACGTCGCGCATGTTCGCGCGCAACCATTCCCGGCACTGACCGAGTGGCTGGGGATGCGAGTAAATGACTTCTACGTCATCAAGGGAGTCGGCATGGGACATGAGGCAATGGCTGATGCGGCTGAAGACCTCCGCCTGTATATATACCTTATACTTCATGAAGAGATCGACGACCTGGCCGACCGTGCCTTCAATGGAGTTTTCCAGCGGGATGACGCCCAGTTCGGCCCCTTCTTCGGCCACGGCGCGGAAGATTTCTTCAAAATTGTTCTTGGGCGTCAGCGCGGCGGAGCTTCCCATGTGTTCGATGGCTGCAAAATAGGAGAAGGTGCCTTCCGGCCCCAGATACACGACATTTTCCGGGCGTTGCAGATGACGGGAGGAAGACATGATCTCCCGATATATGGTGCGCAGGTGTCTGTCCGGCAGCGGGCCGGGGGAAGAATCTGCGATCATGTTCATCACTTCCTGCTCGCGAAACGGCTTGTAGATGGACTCGCCTTTGGCTGCCTTGTAGCGGCCAACGCTGAGGCTCACCTGAGCACGTTTGTTGAGCAGGTTGACGATCTGCTGGTCCAGATTGTCTATCTGACCGCGCAGTTCACCAAGATCCGGGATGTCGTTTTGTTCGTTGTCAGCCATCGTTTTCTCCTGTCGACCCTGGGGTCGTGCCTGTTCTGTGGCGTCAGGTATTGGTTTCAAGTGTTGGTATGTTCATCGCCCACACGGGCTACTGCTATCGTTCATCATTGGAAATCGGTACGGGGATTATCCCTCTTTGATCTCTTCCTTGATGCGCATGCCGAAGTGTCTTCCGGCCTCGTCTGTCTTGACCATGATCTTGTCGCCCTTTTTCAGCGTGACCACGGAAACAGGCTCGCCCTTGTCGTTGACGACGCGAATGGTCTCAGCGTTTTGCAGGAAAACCTGGCCTTCCTTGGTTCCGTCTTCGGTCTCCACTGCAGCCTTGATCAGCAGCATGGGGCGTACTTCGACTTTGACACGACCGACCGTGGACAGGGAAGTCTTGCCGTCGGCACCGACGATGAGCACTTCGCTTCCGGCACCCAGTTCTTCGAGATAGGTGGTCTTGTCACCGGGCATCTGGGCATAGGCGTGAACTGCACCGGCATTGATGCGGAAGGGGCGTGCGGCCACATAGGGGTTCGACTCGGTCTCGGCATGCACCAGAAAGGAAAAGGCCGACGAGTTACCGATGAGCATGCCCTGGCCTTTCTTGAGCATGGAGATGGTGTCGACGCAGACGCGGTGGCCGAGGCCAGTGGGCTCGATTTCAGTGACGGTTGCGATTTGAAGATCCATGGTTCCCTGCGAGAGTTTGAGTTCGGTAACGATCTGCTTCAGGTCGGCGGCTCCTTCAGGGAGAACGACCACGGTGTCGCAGCCACGCTCAAGGATACCGGCTGCCAGAACGGCACGATCCAGATTTTCACATTCCAGGGCAAGGGTATCCACCTGTGCGAGAATGTTCTCTACCGGGATGATTTCCCAGCCCTTTTTCAGGACCACGTCCTCGCCTTTTGCGATGCGTTTGACCGCGGTGTCCTCATCCGCCTTTTTTGTCAGCTCGACAACGGGCATGTCTTCAGGGGTGATGACAGTGACGCGACCAAGGGATTGCACGGCTTCCACTTGATCCTTTTCCACCATAACGGCGTCCACACCGGATTCGAGGGCGAGGGTGATCAGCTTTTTGTCAAAGGGGACCGATTTGAAGATGACTTTTTTCATGGTGCTTCCAATTACTGTTGATTGATATGTTCGAGGGCTTTTTCTACGGATTCGTCATGATGCACTATCATGTTCAGAGCTTCAACCAGTCTGGTGGGATTCTCATGCTGGAAGACGTTGCGTCCGACGGACAAGCCGGCGCCGCCCGCTTCCAGTGAATCGTGAACCATCTGGAGGAAGGATTCGGTGCTGTCGAGTTTGGGGCCACCTGCGATGACAACGGGTACGCAGCAGGCGTCACATACTTTGGAGAATGTTTCAGGATCGCCGGTGTAGTTGACCTTGATGATGTCGGCGCCAAGCTCGGTTCCGACACGGGCGCAGTGGGCAACGATGTTCGGGTCGTATTCATTGCCGACTTTCGGGCCCCGGGCGTAGACCATGGAAAGAAGCGGCATGCCCCAGTTGGAGGCGTCGGCGGCAATTTTACCGAAATCGGCCAGCATGGCGGATTCGGTCTCATCACCGAGATTGCAGTGGATGGAAATGGCGTCTGCGCCGAGGCGGATGGCGTCTTCTACGCTGGCGACGAGGGATTTGGCGTTGGGGAAGGGGGAGAGGGTGGTTGAGGCGGAGAGGTGGACGATCAGGCCGATATCTTTTCCTTCGGCTCGGTGACCGCATCGAACGAGTCCCTTGTGTTCGATGACGGCGTTGGCTCCGCCATCCACCACTTTGCCCACTGCTTCCCGCATGTCCACCAGACCGTCAATTGGTCCGACTGTGACTCCATGGTCCATGGGGACAATGATCGTTTTCCCCGTATTGCGATTGACGATTCGTTCCAATCGAATTGCTTTGCCGATGTGCATCTTTTTGCTCCTTGTTTTTTTTCTAGGCCCCCGAACGGTTTTTGCCGGCGGTCGAAAAAAATTAGGGCCGCCGGCTTACGCCCGCGGCCCTAAAAGAGGTTCTAGTTTGTTTGTATCCACCACTTGGTTACAGTGCACCTCTTCCCAGACCACGAGCGTGGGTATACCAATATCCAAAGTAAAAGTAGGAAAAGTATGCGGAGTGGGTGGCTTCAAACTTCATGATGCAAGAACACTAACACCATGCCAAGTTTTATGTCAACGATAAAATTTTACGAAATTTCAGGTGGATATCGTATATTACTATATATTAGTGTGACCGGCGGTCATTTTTGCGAGTAGTTATGAATTGACAATTTTGATGCAATTTGGACAATTCAAAAATGTAGAAAATAACAAATTTGCAAAAAAAGAACACTTTCAAAAACGCTAAAATACCAGTTTTTACGCAAATGGCAACATTAATCGGTTTTGGCACGGGTCTTGATAGAGGAGGGGCAGGTTAAGCAACGCATTCCACTTCAAGGAGGAGTACCGCAATGTTTGTAAGAAAGTCCCCGACCCCCAAGTTTTCGAAGGTCGCAGTCGCCATGGCCGCAATTGGTGCAGCACTGGTTCCGACCCTCGCCCACGCAGAAGAGGTAGAGTACCTCACGCAGAGCAATGGTAACATTCTCTGGACCCTGGTCGCCGCCATCCTGGTCATGCTCATGCAGGCCGGTTTCGGTTGTGTCGAAGCAGGTTTCACCCGCGCGAAATCCGCCGGTAACATCATGATGAAGAACTTCCTGGATTTCTCTGTCGGATCCATCTGCTTCTTCCTTTTCGGCTTTGCCATCATGTTTGGCCTTGACGCCGGTGGCTTCATGGGAACTTCCGGTTACGCCCTTGGCGGTGTTGCCGAAGCTGATCTGCCCTGGACCTACACGTTCTGGTTCTTCCAGTCCGTATTTGCCGCCACTGCTGCCACCATCGTTTCCGGTGGCATGGCAGAGCGCACCAAATTTTCCAGCTACATCATCGTATCCATTGTCCTGACCGGTGTCATCTACCCGTTGTCCGGTCACTGGGCATGGGGTTCCCTGTGGCTCGGCGATGACGGCGCAGGTTGGCTCGAAGGCCTTGGTTTCTGTGACTTCGCCGGTTCTTCCGTTGTTCACTCCGTCGGTGGCTGGATCGCCCTGGCTGGTGCCATGGTCCTGGGTCCCCGTATCGGCAAGTACACTGAAGACGGCAAGGCAAAGGCCATCCCCGGCCACAACATTCCCCTGGCCGGTCTGGGCGTCTTCGTCCTCTGGTTCGGCTGGTTCGGCTTCAACCCCGGTTCCACCACCACTGCTGACAACACCATCGGTTTCATCGCAATGAACACCTCCCTCGCTGCCGGTGGCGGTGTGCTCGGCGCCATGATCATCTCCTGGTTCCGTTACGGCAAGCCTGACATCTCCATGACCATGAACGGCGCTTTGGCCGGACTGGTCGGTATCACTGCCGGTTGTGCCACTGTTTCTCCCTCCGGTTCCATCGTGATCGGTCTCATCGCCGGTATGCTGGTGGTCATGTCCATCGAATTCATCGACAAGGTGCTGAAGATCGATGATCCGGTCGGTGCATCTTCTGTCCACGGCGTGTGCGGTGCCTGGGGTACCCTGGCTTGCGGTCTCTTCAATACCGACGGTGGCCTGTTCTACGGCGGCGGCTTCGCCCAGCTCGGCGTACAGCTCATCGGTGTCGGCGTCTTCTTCATCTGGGCGTTCGGCGCAGGGTATATCCTGATGTCCATCGTGAAGGCCATGTTCGGTCTGCGCGTCACCAAGGAAGAGGAACTCAAGGGTCTGGATATAGCCGAACACGGCTCCGAGTCCTACAACGGCTTCCAGCTCTTCAGCAACGAATAGTCGCGAAGATTTGAACCCCAGACATCACAAGGAGAATAAGAAAATGAAGCTTATCATAGCATACATCAGACCCGAAAAGCTCAACGACGTGAAGCAGGCTCTTTATGCCAAGGAGATCTACTCACTGTCCGTCACCAACATCCTCGGCTCAGGACGCCAGAAAGGATTCACCGAAACCTACCGCGGCGTTCAGATGGAAGTGAACCTGCTCAAAAAGGTTCGTCTTGAAATCGGCGTCAATGATGACTTTGAAGCCAAAGCCATCGAAGCGATACAGACCGCCGGTCAAACCGGAACCGAAGGCGATGGTGTCATCTTCGTCACGGAACTGGCCAAGGCCCTCCGTATCCGTACCGGCGAAGACGGCATCCTCTAAAAAACGGATTGCGAATCGATAATCAGCCGGGGCGGGCTTTCCCGCCCCGGCTTACTTTCATCATAAGTTCAAACACGTATTTAACTATTCTTGGAACCCTCACTTACGACTATGTTGACCAGTATGCCTACCCTACAGGAAATAGTAGATAAAAAGCTCATCCTGACCCATTTTCAGCCCCAGGTTTCGCTCAAGCGAAAAGCGGTTATCGGGCTGGAGGCTTTGAGCAGGGGCTTTGATCCCGAAACCGGAGACATCATCCCGCCAAACCTGCTTTTCGAGCAGGCCAATGACGGGGCGTCACGTCTTGCACTGGATCGAGTGTGCCGAACAAAGGCCATGGAATCCTTTGCTGCGTTGCATCGACGCGACAAGACGGTCATGCTTTCCATGAACATCGACGCATCCTGCATCAACTCGCTTACCAGAGGGTCGAACCATCTCCTGAAACTGGTGGAGCGGTGTGGCATCAGCCCTAACAATGTCATTATCGAGATCATCGAATCCCGTTGCAGTGATGTGGATGCACTCATGGAATTCGTGCGCTTCTACCGGAAAAAGGATTTCCTCATTGCGCTCGATGACGTTGGTGCCGGATATTCCAATCTGGATCGTATTCCCCTGATCAAACCGGATGTGATCAAGTTGGACCGATCGTTGATTTCCGGGGTGAACCGTCATTTCCACAAGTTGGAAGTCGTCCGAAGTTTTACCCAGATGTCGAATCGCATAGGCTCGCTTGTGGTGGCCGAAGGGGTCGAAACAAGCAGTGAAGCCATGTGTCTGCTGGAGAACGGCATTGATGTGTTTCAGGGATTCTATTTTGCCAGACCTGCGCCGGGGCTGGATGCGGTTCCGGGCATGTCGGAGAAGGTGGATGCCTTGGCCGATCAGCATCGGTTGAATAGAACACGTCGCATAGCCGAGGAAAAACGTCTGTTCTCGCGCCTTGACCTGATCGTACTGACCATGTGTCAGATTCTGGCCGACACGCCATCCCGAGGGATCAGGCATGCCCTGAGCAAATTCATGGTCACGTACCCCAATGTGGAGTGCCTGTATGTGCTCGATATGAAGGGCAGGCAGATGACGGATACCGTCTGCAACCCCGAGCGGCTCAAGGAATCCAAGCGGTTTCTCTATGAACCGGCCTCCATGGGCGCCGACCATTCGCTCAAGGAATACTATCTTCCCATCCAGGCTGGGCTGGAGAAATTCACTACGCCGCCATATATTTCATTGGCATCCGGCAATCTGTGCACCACCATTGCCCATGTGGTGTATCACCGGGCCAGCGGACGGCACATCATCCTATGCGCCGACTTGACTCGCGAGGAAGACAAAACCTGTTCCTGACTTATGGATTGAGCGTTCGGTATTCACGTACATAGTGGTTGAATTCTTCGAGAAACTCCGGGTGGCGTGCCAGGTAATTCCGGTTGAAGTACACACCAAGCGGCTTGTCCTGAAGCGTGCGGCTTTTGAACTTGCCGTGCAGTTTGTGCTTGTGGATGATGTTCTCCATGACTCGATGGTTGGCCAGGGCGGCGTCAAACCGTTGATACTGGAGCATTCTTGCGAGTGCTTCTGTGTTTTTAGGAGGCGTGGCGACCAAATAACCGTTGTTCTTGAGCCATTTGAGCATATTGGCACCAATAAATGATGTGACACGCGCATTCTCTTTGAAATCGTCGTTGCTTGGATCGAGTGGATTGCTTTTGAGCATGTACCATGTCCATTTCTGGTCGGCGATGATCTCGGACATGACTCCATGGCGTTCGCGGTATTCATTTTTCGAGGCAGCAAAAAAACCGTCGGCTTCACCTTCCCAGGTCATGAGTTGGGCACGCTCCCACGGAACCACAATGAGATTGAGCGATATTCCCATTTTATCCAGTGCGTATCGAACCACGCGAACTGCATCGCCATCGAACTTTCCTGAATCATGATAGTATCCGTACGGATTCAGGTCGTGCGTCGCCAGTACAATTCGGCGAGACTGGCCGCAGATGCCGGTCGAAAAACTCATGAGGAGTGCCGCGCATGCAGCAGTTATAATGAGAATGGCATTTCTACTCATACTGTAGAATAGCATGTGAAACGAATAAGTGAACACCCTATCTTATTCTATAATGCGGACAAACGAAAACCCCTGACGGCATGCCGTCAGGGGTCTTGTCGTGTTCAGGTAGAGTGCGCGTGCGCTAGATCTTGCAGGCAGTGCGAAGATCGTCGACAGCGTCAGTCTGTTCCCAGGAGAATTCAGGCAACTCGCGACCGAAGTGGCCGTAGTTGGTGGATTTCTGGAAGATGGGATGACGCAGGTTCAGGCGCTCAAGGATGTAGTAAGGACGCATGTCGAATACTTCGGTGACCGCTTTGGTGAGCTGCTCGTCGGATACCTGACCGGTGCCGCGGGAGCAAACCACGACGGAGACAGGCTCGGCAACGCCGATGGCGTAAGCGATCTGTACTTCGCACTGTTCGGCCAGACCGGCAGCGACAACGTTTTTGGCAACGTAGCGGGCCATGTATGCGCCGGAGCGGTCAACCTTGGACGGGTCTTTACCGGAGAATGCGCCACCGCCGTGAGCACCGGCGCCACCGTAGGTGTCGTTGATGATTTTGCGACCGGTCAGACCGCAGTCGCCGACAGGGCCGCCGATAACGAAACGACCGGTGGGGTTGATGTAGGATTTGAGATTCTCATCGATCAGATTCTCGGGCAGGGTCTTCAGCACGACTTCGCGGAGGATGTCTTCCTGCAACTGAGCCAGCTCAACGCCTTCAGCGTGCTGGGAGGAAACAACCACGTTGTCGATGCGAACGGGCTTGCCGTTGTCGAACTGGACACAGACCTGGGTCTTTCCGTCAGGACGCAGGTAGTCGAGAACGCCTTCCTTGCGGACGTCGGTAAGACGCTTGGAAAGCTTGTGAGCGTAGTAGATGGGGGTGGGCATCAGGGTCGGGGTTTCGTTGGTAGCGAAACCGAACATCATGCCCTGGTCGCCTGCGCCCTGTTCTTCGGGCTTCTGGCGATCGACACCCTGTGCGATATCCGGGGACTGCTTGTCGATGGAGGAAATAACAGCGCAGGTTTCCCAGTCAAAGCCCATGTTGTCGGCAGAGTTGTAGCCGATGGATTTGATGGTGTCGCGGACGATTTCGGGGAAATCAGCGTAGGCGGAAGTGGAGATTTCGCCGGCGATGAAAGCCATGCCGGTGGTGACCAGGGTTTCGCAAGCTACGCGAGCCATGGGGTCCTGACCAATGATGGCATCCAGGATGGCATCGGAAATCTGGTCAGCGACTTTGTCGGGGTGACCTTCAGTCACGGATTCGGAAGTGAACAGGTATTTACCTTCAATCTGCATCAGAGTCCTCCTTCAGGATACTGCTATAAAATGATCGTCTAGAAATCGGGATTGAGGTCGCACTCAAGGATTTCGTCGACCGTGTTGTCTTTGCCAGCAACGATAACGCGGGGCTTTCGGGTCTTCGCCTCGGTTTCATCCAGCCACATATAGGTGGCGATGATGACGCGTTCGCCCACTTTGCCCTTGTGTGCGGCAGCTCCGTTGAGACAAATCTCGCCGGGAGCGCCGGGAATGGCGTAGGTGGTCAAACGTTCTCCGTTGTCCATATTATATACGTCCACCTGCTCATACGGCAGGATTCCAACTTCTTTCATCAACTTGGTGTCGATGGAGAGGCTACCCCGGTATTCCAGGTTAGCGCAGGTTATGGTGACGCCGTGAATCTTGGCGCTCAGAAAGCAGCGTTGAGCCAATGGTTTACACCTCTATCAGAATGTTATCTATCAGCCGGGCCTTGCCCAAATGGACGGCCACAGCAACCAATACCGTGCTGGTTGCCTCGGATACCGGCGTAATGGCGTCGGGATCGACAACCTCAATGTAATCTACCCGTCCATCGGGCAGGTTGGTAGTATATTCGCGGCGCAGAAGTTCCTTGATGGTCTCCGCGTCCCGTTCTCCGTTGGTAACGGACTCGGCTATCTTGAGCAGTCCCTGCCGGATGGCCGGGGCCGCAGCCCGTTCGGATTCCGTCAGGTAGGCGTTGCGCGAGCTCAGGGCCAGGCCGTCAGCTTCGCGAACGATTTCGTGTCCGACAAGGCGGATCGGGATGTTGAGATCCCTGACCATGCGCCGGATGATGGCGAGCTGCTGCCAGTCCTTCTGGCCGAAGACGGCCACGTCTGCCTGAGAGAGCATGAACAATTTGGTAACCACGGTACACACGCCCCGGAAATGGCCCGGTCTGGCAGCACCACACAGATGCTCTCCCAACTCGGGGACATCGATCCACGTGGCGTGGTCGTTGTCGTACATGTCGCCTGGAGCCGGTGCGAACAAGAGGTCCGTGCCCATGGACTGGGCCTTGGCCTTGTCGCCGTCGAAGTCGTGCGGGTACTTGTCGAGGTCTTCATTCTCTCCGAACTGTGTCGGATTGACGAAAAGCGAAACGATCAGTTTGTCACACAACGGACGCGCTTTTTCCATGAGTGCGAGGTGGCCTTCATGGAAAAACCCCATGGTCGGAACCAGGCCTATTGTCAGGCCCGCTTTCCGCCACTCAAGGCATTTGGCTTGCAGTGTTTTTGGATCAGTCAGTATTTGCATAGTTCCGTATTGTTACCGAGTAGCTGACAGGCTTAAGGGGAATAGTCAAGAAAAATTTCTATATCTGGATACATTGATATAGTCGATATCCTTTTTGATGCAATGCAGGTTAACAGCCGGAATCAAAAGAGCCGATCCTCTTTAATGCGCAACTTTTGTTTGAGAAAAAAACGACCCCATTGTACCCTTCCGTATTATGCGAACAATTAATGACATCTTCGCTGACGGATACCTGTCGTTCACTCCCCAGGAGTTGATCGATTTCGAGCACACCATCAAAGACTGTATCAATGAGTTTCTGCCATTTTCATCATACAGTCTTTTCTTCCCTCGGGAGCGGTACGAGGACATTCCTGATCCGGAATATCGGGCCGAAGACAAGGAACTGATTCTGCCCCTGATCTTTCAGGGCGAGATGTTATGCTTTTTTATCGCCAAGGGCGTTCGGCTCAAGGCGCCTTCAACTGAACCTAAATACCTCATGTCCCTGGCCAGCAACGTGCTGGAGAAGATTGCCCTGTACAAGAAAGGGGTCACTGATCCGTTGACCGGCCTGTTCTCGCGGGACTATTTCCTCGATGAATTGGGAAAGTCCATTGATCAGGTGCAAGGCTGCATTGATACGGGAACCTGCGCCACTGGGGTGGAGAGTCGGGAAGTGGACATGGCGTTCACCGGCACGCTGGGGGTGCTGTTTCTCGATCTGGATGGATTCCAGTGGATCAATGAGCAGTACGGCTACCTGACCGGCGATGACATACTCTCCGAAGTGGGGCGCCTGCTCCAGAAGCTCTGCCCGAAATATACGACGGTGGCCCGTTTTTCCAACGACAAGTTCGCCATTCTGGTGCCGGATGCGAAACCCCGTGCCACGTTCCAGTTGTCCGAAGTGATCCGTTCGGGCATCAGCAAGCTTTCTTTCGTGGATGATATAACCAACGACACCATCACAATCACTGGTTCCATCGGGTTCGTGAATTACCCACAGGGGCTTGAAGGCGCTCAGTTCCGGCGGGCGTTGTCCGAGCAGTCCAGAATGTTGGTGCGCAAAGCGCGAAAGGGTGTTGCCGTAGCCAAGGATCAGGGACGTAACCGAGTCTTCGGGTATGGGGATATTCTTTCCAAGGGCGGACGCGTCATTGAAGTGCTGCCCATGAACAGGATGGTTGTCTCTCTGGGCGAGACCTGTGGTGCCAAGGAGGGGCAGCGGTTTCTGGTGCGAGCACCGAAATCCGGGGCTGCGGCTTCGGCCCATCTGACAGCAGATGAACGCCTCGCGGGTCGTTATCCGGCCATGTACAAGGGCGAAGTGGTCCTTGTCGAAGTGCAGAACGAAATTGCACTGGCCGAGGTGCTTTCTCTAGGCGATGTCAGCACAAACATTGATCCCGGTGATCGCCTGACCATTGTCTCCGGCGAGAACTCCCTCTTCTCCGACGCTACCGCATCCAAGGGTGACAAGGTGCGCAAGGACGCCGCAACAAATTTATATAATTACAGTGATTTCATATCCAATTTTTCCACGGCACGGCTGACACCAGAGTCCTTCGGTCTTTCCCTTATCCGGGTGCTGGACCAGCCCGCTGAATCCGATGACGGGTATCAGGAGGCCATGGATCGGCTCATTGCCGATGTCGGCGCACTGGCCCGTGGCGTTGTCGGTGATACGGCTTTCGGTGGTCGTTTCGGCCTGAACGGCATGATCTTCTTCCAGGAAGATGTGGACCGGGAAGTGTTGATGGAGCGCTCACTTGAAATTGAAAAACGGGTGCGCGAAACATATGGCGTGAAGGTGGCAGTTGGTTCCTCCTGTTACCCGTTCCTTAATTTCGATCGGGCCGACATCCTCGACAACTGTCGGAAAGCATTGGAGCATGCCGTGCTGCTGCCTGATCCCAAAGTCGCGGTTTTTGATTCCATTTCATTGAACCTTTCCGCTGACCGGCGGTTCATGGATGGCGATGTGTACGGCGCCATCGAAGAATTCAAGCTGGCCCTGGTCGATGACGAGAAAAACTTGCTGGCACGCAACTCACTGGGCATCTGCTATGCGCAGCTTGGTAAATATGAGGAAGCGCGACAATATTTCGAAGAGGTCATCACCTATGACCAAAGCGACATCCTCGCCCTCTACAATCTGGGGTGGGCCAATCACCGACTGAACAACCTGCAGAAAGCGGAAGAAGCCTACAGGCTATGCCTGGAGGTCGAGCCGGAACACGTCTACTCGCTCATGCGTCTTGGAACGCTGGAGGAGAACGGCGGGCGGCTTGATGAAGCCATGGAACTGTACTTGCGGGCCGCCGAGCAGGATGGTGGCGAGCGCATGGTGCTCCGCCCTCTGGCCAGAGTCGCTTACAAAAAAGGCGACATCGAAGGTACGCGCGAGTATCTGCACCTCGCCCTGAATGCCGATCACAACGATCATCAGGCTATGCACATGCTGGCGAAGCTCTATCTCGATCAGGGAGAAGATCCGCAAATTGCGGAGGTCTTGGCTCGCCAATCCTCAGCCCTGTCCCCGAGCAAAGATGCCTATTGGGATGTTCTTGTGGAAGCACTGGAAGCTCAGGGGAAAGGCGAAGAGGCCGCCAAGGTAGCGGCTCGGGCTGCCGGGTAGAAGCAAAGCGGCTTCATTGCCGTCAATGATTCAGTATATCATAAATAACCACTTGTTTTCAAAGGCCCTTTCCTGCGTTTGTGCAGGAGGGGACTTTGTTGATTGTTCTTTAGAACAATCAGCTTATTAGCATACAGCCTCTCCCTTACAGGCCTTTGCCTGCGTGCGGGTTGCTCTGAATTGAAAAAGTGGTATAGTTTTCCAATATAAAACTCATAGGAGTGTCATGATGAACGGAGGCAAAGAACAGCGGCCCTTACCAGTCAAATACCTGCTGAAATCCTTCGACGCGTTTTTCAAGATGGAAGCGTCGGGTGGTATCGCGCTTCTGGCGTGTACGTTGGCGGCATTGATCTGGGCCAATTCTCCGTGGGCACATACCTATGATGCGGTATGGCAGACCAAGCTTACCGTTGGTATTGGTGACTGGGTGCTCTCCAAAGAGGCTATTCTGTGGATTAATGATGGTCTTATGGCCATCTTTTTTTTCGTGGTAGGCCTGGAAATCAAACGAGAACTTCTGGTAGGTGGACTGTCCACCCCCAGTCAGACCATCATGCCGGTAGCGGCTGCCGTGGGTGGCATGGTCGTTCCTGCCCTGATCTTCTTCGGTCTCAATAGCGGGGAAGCTTCTCTGGCTGGATGGGGCATTCCCATGGCTACCGACATCGCCTTTGCCCTCGGGATCATGTCCATGCTCGGGAACCGTGTTCCCATCGGGCTGAAAATTTTCCTTACTGCCGTTGCCATCGTTGATGATATCGGCGCCATTCTCGTTATCGCCATTTTTTATACTGCTTCACTTGATCTTGTGGCTCTGGGGATTGGAGTTGCAGTTCTTTGTGCCATGGCCGTGCTCAATTTCAGGTGGGATATTCGCAGTTCCATTCCGTATCTGCTGCTGGGTGTCATTGTCTGGTTCGCATTTTTGAAATCAGGCATCCACGCAACCATCGCCGGTGTTCTTGCCGCGTTAACGATTCCTGCTGGAACTCGCATGAATTGTTCGTCTTTTGTGGAAGAACTCCGAAATGCAGCGGAAATATTCGAGTTGGCCATTACGCCGGGAAAAAGTGTTTTGACGAACAAGGAGCAGCAGATCGCACTTCATTCGATTGAGCACGCGTATCACGACGCCACTACTCCTCTACAAAATATTGAACACACCCTGCATCCGTGGGTCGCGTTTTTCATCATGCCCATTTTTGCTCTAGCCAATGCGGGCGTGACCTTTCAGGCGAATGTGTTCACCGAACTGCTGACGCCGGTCTCCATGGGTATTTTCTTCGGACTGATCGTCGGTAAACAGTTGGGAGTCACGGGTGCCTGCTGGATTGTCAAAAAGTTGGGATTGGCCGATTTCCCCGATCGAACAACGCTTATCCATCTCTGGGGAGCCAGTTGTCTGGCTGGTGTCGGTTTCACGATGTCCATTTTCATAGCCAACCTGGCTTTCGATGAAACGTCCAATTTCATTGAGCTATCAAAGATCGCGATTCTCTTCGCCTCCCTTGCTGCGGGCGGAATGGGATACCTCGTGTTGAGATTCCTGACACCGGATGTGAGTGAGAGTGAGAAGCAGGGGGAGTAGCTGACCCTGCGCGTGATAGAGGGATGCGTATGGAGTTAGGTCTGCAGAAGTGTGGTGGAGCGGGGTAAAAACCCGTACTTGGCATAGAAAGGGAAAGCCTGCTCATTGCCGAACACCACATTGACCGATTTGGTCAGTGCTCCATTGGTGTCCATCCATGTGAGGGCGGCGCGCATGAGTCGGTCGCCGAGTTTGGCGCCCCGGTATTCATCCATGATGTAAATGGATTCAATTTCGCCATGCAGGTCGCGTCGCAGTGAAGCGATACAAAATCCGATGCCATGCCCCGCATCCGTAATCAGGAAGACACGCACTTCACCTAATGTACTTTTACTTTCAAGGTACTGCTTGCGATCCTCAAATTCGTAGGCTTTGAAGTCTGCCCGAAAGTGAGGAGTTACGTCTGCATGAAGACGATTCAGTCGCTCCCATAAGGGACGAATAGCATCCAGGCGTTCGATACCGCCTTCTTCCAGTTCGAGGTGCATTTAAAAATCCATGAGTCCCAAGGGGTCCAGTTCGCTGATTTCCTCACGTACAAAGCACGCCACATCGTGGAATAAATCCTTTTTGATCTCGGTAAGACGCCATTGGCCGCCCGTACCAAAGGAGTTCCACAACTCGGTTTCAATGCCTTGTCGAATGCGAAATTGCAGCGCGTTGACTTCAGGGTCACTACCTTCGAGGTGCGTTTGCATGAGCGGCACCAATCCGCAGGTTACATGCTGAACATCAATGATTTCTGGCTTCTCTTGCTTGTCTTCCACGGCTATTTTCCTATGCAGAATGAATCGAAAATCGAGTTGAGTATTTCATTGGATGTGATTTCACCGGTAATGCCTGCCAGCGTGTCACAAGCTGTCTCCAGACGTACGGAAAGCAGGTCGTACGGAATGCCGCCCATGGCATCGGCCTCCAGATCCATGAGTTCTTGCATGGCGGAGTTGAGCACAGAAGCCTGACGGGCGTTGGGTGCCAGTTCGTCAGGATCAGGCTGGCCCGCACCCTGAAGGACGCGGTCCCGGATCCGGTCGCAGAGGGTGTCGATACCAGTGCCGGTCTTGGCCGAGACCGTTTGTGCCTCAACCCCGAGGTCGGTGAGTGGCTCTCCATTGGTCAAATCGAAACCGGGGAGGTCCGCTTTGTTGAGGACAACGAGCGTCTTTGCTTTGTCGAGAGGCCGGACTGCATCGAGCACCTCGTCATCCACCGGAGCCGAGGCATCGGTGATGAAAAGTATGAGATCGGCCTGTTCCATGAGTTCACGACCCATCTCAAGACCGGCAGCTTCAATGGCATCGTCAGTTTCGCGGATACCGGCCGTATCTGTCAGTCGGATTGTCAGCCCGTCCAGATTGACGGATTCTTCAAGGTAGTCGCGAGTGGTGCCGGGTTGATCCGTAACAATGGCCCGATTGCGTCCAAGCAGGCTGTTCATGAGGCTCGATTTACCGGCATTGACACGTCCGGCAAGCACAACCAGTGCGCCTTCTCGCCACGCCCGGGTGCGATCCATGGCGCTCAGCATGGTCTCAATTTCACTTCGGACATCGCTGGATACGGTCACCAGTTCTTCAGGGGACAGACACTCCAACTCGTCTTCTGGGAAGTCTACCGCGATAACCAACTGAGCACGCAGGTGTTCGAGCCGAAGTTTGAGTTCCTTGATCTTCTCGCCAAGCAAGCCGGACATCTTGACCTGGGCCAGATGCATTGCTGCCTTGGTCGGAGCATGGATCATTTCGGCAACGGCTTCGGCCTGAGACAGGTCCATTCGGCCATTCATGAAAGCGCGATAGGTGAATTCACCGCGTTCGGCCAGACGAGCGCCCTTGGAAAGAATCTCTTCCAGTACAGCTCCGAGGATGGCCCTGCCGCCATGGCAGTTGATCTCGATGACATCTTCCCCGGTATAGGAGTTGGGCGCGGGCATATAGGCTGTAAGCACATCGTCCAGGCGTTGCCCGTTACGATCATGCATCAGCCCATAGTGGAGCCTGTAGGGTTGAAAATCGGTAAAGCTGGGGCTGGCAGCATCGAAAAGTGATGCAGCGATTTCCCGGCTTAACGGTCCGCTTATGCGAATAATGCCGACACCACCATCCCCTGGAGGCGTTGCAATAGCTGCAATGGTGTCTTTGGCTCGTGATGGATCAAGCATGAGGTGCTCATACTCCAAGGCTGGCGGAAAGGCAAAGTTTCCGTGTGGAGAAAAAGGGAGAAGACAGGCGGAAGTCCTGCTGTTGATGAGGGACGTTACTGGATAAAAAACAAGGCCGAGGAAATGTCCCTCGGCCTTGTTTCATTATATCAGCGTTAACGACGGCGGTCGTTTTTTCTGCTCTTCGGGACGATGAGCACCCGCTTCATGGGACCTTCGCCCTTGGATCGGGTAAACACGGTCTCATTTTCCTGCAACGCGAGGTGAACGACCCGGCGATGATAGGAAGAGAGCGGCTTGGTGGACTGGGTGCGTCCCAGATCGTCAGCCTTTTCTGCGAGGTGCAGGGCTATCTGGCGCAGCTTTTCATCCTGACGCTCACGGTAATCACCGGTATCCACCTGAATGCGGACAGATGCTTCCATGCGGCGGGAAACCAGTCGATTGACCAGATACTGCAGGGAAGAGAGTGTCTGGCCTTCGCGACCGATGATCAGACCGGAATTTTCTTCATCATCAATGAAGACTTTCACGCGATCGGTTTCGATGGTCACTTCCAGCTTGGTCTCGCCAACGATGGGCATGAGCAACTGGTTCATGACCTCGGTGGTCACATCGGTCAGTACCTGCGGGTCGAAGTCGGCCATGTTGGCACGAGGACGTTCCTCACGAGGCTGTTCTCGACGCGGTTCCTTGCGTGGTTGTTCCTGACGCGGCTTGCGCTCATGAGGAGCCTTGTCGCGTTTGTTGCGATTGTCGCGATTATCCCGGTTTTCACGAGGCTTCTTGGCAGGAGCCTTGCGTCCGCGTTGGTTCTTCTTGCGCTTTTCGAGCAACTCGGGATCAACGTTGCCATTGATAGCCTCATCAAGAGCCTCGAAATCGACTTCGGGTTCAACCACATTGCCGTTCACCTTCTGGTCGAGTTCTTCGTAGTCGACTTCAGGTTCTTTCACATTGCCAGTTTCCACTGGCTCACTTTGCTTTTTCGGCTGCCGCTTGGGCTTAGGGCTCTTTTTGGGCGCCTTGGATTTTTCTTCACCATTGAGAATGTCGGATGCATTTACCTGAACACGCGGCCGGGCCTGAACCTTGGCCTTTTTGACACCCATGATGCCAAAAATACCGGAGGATCCACCAGCCAGGATATCAATCTCAAGGCGGTCACGTGTCAGATTAAAGTAATCACATGCACTTTCTATGGCTTCGTCCAGGTCCTTTCCCTGGAATTCTTTGAAGTCACTCATTGTAGTTTCCTCGTCATGCCGGAGTGTAAAGGCCCTCCGGAGGCGTTAATCGTTCTAGGCTGCGGCCTTGTTTTTGCGAGCGATCATGAGCTGCTGCCCGATGGAGAGAAGGTTGTTGAGCAACCAGTAGATGACCAGGCCTGCGGGGAACTGCAGGAACATGAATGTAAAGATCAGCGGCATGAAGAGCATGATCTTCTGCTGGGTCGGGTCACCGGCACTCGGGGTCATCTTCTGCTGCAGGAACATGGATGCGCCCATGATGATGGGGGTGATGTAGTACGGGTCCTTGGCGGAAAGGTCAGCCAGCCAGGGCAGATCGGTGAAAGGCAGGTACTCGATGAAGGGGGCGTGACGCAGTTCAACGGCGCCGAGCAGAGCCTTGTAGAGACCGAAGAAGACCGGAATCTGCACCAGCATGGGCAAACAACCGCCCATGGGGTTCACTTTATATGTTTTGTACAGGGCCATGGTTTCCTGATTCAGGCGCTGCTTGTCGTCGCCATACTTCTCGCGAAGCTTGGCTACCATGGGCTGCAGTTTCTTCATGTGCTCCATGGATTCGTAGCTCTTCTGAGAAAGCGGCCAGAAAATCAGCTTGATGACGATGGTCAGCAAGATGATCGCGATACCGTAGTTGCCTACGTAATCATAAAAGAAGTCCATGGCGATGAGCATGGGCTTTGCCAGGAAGTCGAACCAACCGAAGTTGACAGCGTCTTCGAGCTGGTTGGGCATGGTCTTCAGCATTTCACGATCGGTGGGACCGACGAAGTAGGAAGCCTGGAATGTCTTGGCGACATTGGGCATGAAGGTCGCTTCTTCGTTGACGGCCATACGGAAGACGTTGTCCTGATAGCCTGCGGAGAAAGTGGATTCCGCATTGGCCGGAACAATGGCGAACATGAAGTAGTTGGACTCGATGACACCCCATTTGAGTGCACCGGTGCCGGTCATGCCTTCCTGTTCCAGGTCTTCGCGGTCTTCCATCTCTTCCCGAGTGTCAGCAGTCATGTAAACGACTTTGGTCGGGTTGTAGCGATTGTCCTCTGCGGACATGGACTTGGTGGCAGCCGTGTAGGCGATACCGCCTTCCACGCCAGTCTCGTTGAGATTGGTGACCGTGGTGTTTTCCTGAATCTGGTATGTGTCAGCGTAAAAAGTCAGTACGCGCTGGATGCGGAAACCGTGGACTTCGCCTGTGAAGGTCAAGGTCCGTGCGGAACCCTGTTCGGTCAGCACGATGTCTTCGCCATCAAAGGACCACTGACCGTGCAGCCAGGTGTGAACCTGATCGTTGCCGCCACGGGAGAGGAAAAGACCGAGAGGGCCTTTGGCGAAAGCTTTTTCACCAACAAGGTCAATATTGGCGGAATCGGCCTCAATGGTTTCCTTGTGATGCTTCAGAATAAATTTTTCGAGAATACCGCCCTGGGAATTGAAAACAGCGGTGTAAAGGGGAGTGTCGACGTGAACAGTGACACCTTCAGTGGGAACAAAATCGGTAGCCGGAGCAACGTTGGTTGCGGCTTGGTTGGGCTCCTGCTTGAGAGCTGCGGTCTGTTGTTCGGCTTCGGCCGCAATGCGGGCCATTTCAGCCTTTTCTTCGGGCGACGGGCCCATAATGTACTGCCAGCCGAAAATGACGACTGCGCTCAGGGCCAAAGCAATGACTAGGCGGATTTTCTCCTGCTTGTCCATGGGATGATTCTCGCTATTAATTTAGGGTCTGGCCAAATGGCCGGAACGGGGTCGTATCCCCCGCGGCAAAAAGGTTGGCAACGGAGGAGACGCCAGGATGTGAGTAATGTCCCCTTGAGAAAGCCGTGGCGGATATAGGCCTGCCTGCCGTATTCAGAACACGACGGTACGAACCTACATGCCGGAGGCAATAAGGGAGAGATGATTTTTTGATAAAACCAAATGAGCGCCAAGGGAATAGAGCGCATCATTATCCTCTCTTCTAAGAGGACGCCGCTTCCGTACGAATACGGGTGAGTAGCGGGGTGAACTCTTCTTTGGCTAGGGCGAGTGTCAACTGCTTGGCCTCAAGGTTCCGTTTCGGAACGACTACGATATCCAGAGGCAATTCAAAGTCGTATTGATGCAGCCGGAAGTACTCGCGCACCACCCTTTTAATCCTGTTGCGGGCGACTGCGTTCCCCATCTTTTTACTCACGGTAAGGCCAAGGCGGAGTCCGCCCTGGCCTGTGTCTCTGTTTTTGACGAACAGGATGAAATTTCTGGTGAAATGCTTCCTGCCCCGTTCATAACATACCGTGAACTGGGGACTTTTGAGCAGCCGACGCTCCTTGTTCCAAGCTAGACGGCTAATCTTTTACGCCCTTTGGCGCGACGGCGGCGGAGCACCGCGCGACCGTTTTTGGTGCGGGAACGCACCAGGAAACCGTGGGTTCTTTTACGACGGCATTTGCTGGGCTGGTAAGTACGTTTCATATCGATTATCTCCTGAGAGTAGATTTTCGCTTTAAAAAAGCTGCGGTGAACGGAAGCATATAACCGGGACCCTTCCGCTCGTCAAGGCCAAATTTATGGTAAAAACATGGAAAAGCCGGGGCAGGGTGCCTTTCGGCCCGTCCGGATTTTTGCTACAGGTTTTCCCGGCGGAAGGCGAGTAAAAAATCAATTTGAGTCAGACGGAATCTGTCTGGCGCTTCAATACTATACTAATGGAGAGTGACATGGACAAGCCCATCGACAATTTCTGGAGTCTGAATCTGCAGCAACTGAAAGAGCGGTTGGTGAAAAATGGATTTGATGTCCACATGGCCGATTCTTCCGAGCATGCCAAAGAAATCACGCTCAATGAGATTCTGCCCGAGATGCAGCCCAAATCCCTGTCCTGGGGTGGCTCAGTTACATTGGCAGATACCGGCCTGTATCACCATCTCCGCGACTGCGGCGAGTATGAGGTCATCGATACCTGGGACAAGAGCAAGACGAACGAAGAAAAGTACGAAATGCGCCGCCAGGCATTGCTGGTGGATTGTTTCCTGACCGGCACCAATGCGGTGACCGAAGAAGGGCACCTCGTCAATCTCGACATGTTCGGCAATCGAACCGGCGCCATTACGTTCGGTCCAAAGAACGTCATCATCTACCTTACCCGCAACAAGCTGGTACCCGATCTGAATCGCGCCATGGAACGCATTAAGGAATATGTCGCTCCGGTCAACACCATGCGATTGGATATGAAAACCCCTTGCGTCAAGACCGGGTACTGTATGGATTGTGATTCCCCGCAGCGAATCTGCAATGTCTGGACTGTGACGGAGAAGTCCTTCCCCAAAGGACGAATCAAGATCGTGCTCATCAATGAGGACGGCGGTTTCTAAGCCTGTGGATAACGTGTTCCTAACCCTGTTCCGAAAATGTTCGGAACAGGGAAAAACCTCTCGGAGTCCCCGCCAGTGAAGGAAAAATATCTTTCCACAGATAGAGCGTATCGTGCTGCTGTTGTACCGCAAAGCGGGGAGTATCGCTTTCAGGTCGGTGTCGAGCAGACCGATCTGCTGATTGTTGCTGAAAAGGAACTGCAGGTTGAGATAGCCGACTATGTTTCCCGGGTCCGCGGTGAGATCAAGAACTGGATCATGTTCCATCCGGAATTTGCCGAGAGTCTCGTGCCTGTGGATGTTCCCGACTCAGCACCGGACATTGTGCAGGCCATGGCCCGTGCAGCCGAGGTGTGCAACGTGGGTCCCATGGCGGCTGTGGCCGGAGCTGTGGCCCAGGCTGTAGGTGATCGATTTGTTACTGAAAGCCCGAATATCCTCGTCGAAAACGGTGGTGATACCTACTTGCACTCGACGCGAGAGCGGGTGGTGGCATTGCTGGCTGAACCGGACTCCGGCGCTTTGGTCGGTCTGAAAATCGAAGAGGCGTCATTCCCTGTTGCCGTGTGTGCTTCAAGCGGTGTCATCGGCCATTCCCTCAGTCTCGGGACAGGTGATCTCGTGGCGGTTCGTTCTTCGGATGCCCGGCTGGCGGACGCCGCAGCCACTGCGTTATGCAATATGCTTCAAGGCGAAGCAGATATTGATCGTGTGCTGAAAAAGGCCAAGGAATTGCGTGAATTCGGGCTGGACGGTGTGTTTGTTCAGTTTGACAGCAAAATAGCGGCCTGGGGAGCAATTGAGTTGGTGGCGATTGACGAAAGCTAATACGCTTTTTTTTGCTACCGATCACTTTTCCCAATAACTTTTTATTATCCCGCATTCTTTTAAAAGGGCGATGGCTGGCGCCTCGCCCTTTTTTTACTGACATTCTTATGCAGAGCAGGGAGTATTGTCCTGATATCCCTCTATGAAGCAGTCAATTTATCAGTGACGCTAGTGGTTTTGCTCTTCAGACCGTCTGTTCTGTCACGGCGGCTATCCACCTTGATATTCATATAAATACGTTCACTGTCAGGTTCGAGTTCCTTGTAGCACTTGTCGATGACCTGCATGACTTCATCCCACTCGCCTTCGACAGCTGTCCCCATGGGGCCGAGCTGGTAGGGAAGTCCCGAGTCGCGAACGATTTTCACGGCGCGAGCAACATACGGACTCAGGCTTTGCGTTCCCTTGTCCATGGGAAAAATGGAAAAATCGACGATGACGCTCATGATTGCCTCCTGTGCAGAATGGGGTGTCCACCGAGAGTATCAGGGGCTGGTTTCAGCCTGTCAACCAGAATAGAAAAGTGCCGGGTAGGCGGGTTAAAAAAACTAGTGTGAAATCTCACGAATGATTTGTTGCAGGTTGATACGAGTTACCCGAGATGACTTTGCCTGTTTTTTCTGGGCTAAAATTACTCCCAACACCCTAATTACCGGACTTTTTTTAACTTTTGTTGGAAAAAAGTTGATCAACCAATCGATTATAAATCACGCACAAACAGGAGGGAGATAGCATGTAGCGTGCCGGGACGTTTGAAAGTTTTTTTGGGTTGCCTATTGATTTTGTTTGTAAAGCGCGATACGAGATTGTTAATAAATTTTTCCGGGGGGTTATAGCACGAACTCGGGAAAAAGAATGTCAAAAGTGTCACTCTTGTCGTAAGTGTAACACTGAAGATGGTTAGGTCCGAGTTCGGGCGTGTGCCCGACGGTTATGATTGAGAATAACGGTGTTCTCCACTTCATAACAGACTCATTTTATTACGGAGGTGTTCTATGAAATTTTCCGTAGGTCATGGCAGGGACGGAGCCGTGGAACGGCTGGAAAAACGCGGCGTCACTCGTCGTGATTTCATGAAGTTCTGCGGAACCGTGGCCGCAGTGATGGGCATGGGGCCGGCTTTCGCTCCGAAAGTCGCCGAAGCCCTCACCAGCGATAACAGGCCCGACGTAGTCTGGCTGCACAACGCTGAATGTACTGGTTGTTCAGAATCTATCCTGAGAACTGTCGAACCTTATATCGACGCTCTCATTCTGGATTATATCTCTCTCAACTACCACGAGACCATCATGGCCGCCGCAGGTCACGCTGCAGAAAAGGCCCTGTGGGATACCGTTGCCAACGGCAACTACGTCGCCGTCATCGAAGGTGGCGTTCCCACCGCTGCTGCCGGTACTGCCAATGAGCCCGGCGCACACGGTAAAGTCGGTGGTCACACCATGTTGGAAAACACCACCAAGGTCGTTGAGAAAGCCAATGCAACCATCACTTATGGTACCTGCGCTTCTTACGGTGGCGTCCAAAAAGCCGCACCGAACCCGACCGAGACAAAAGGTGTCTGGGAACTCTATCCCGGCAAGCCCATTGTCAACGTACCCGGTTGTCCCCCGAACCCGTTCTCCCTGGTCGGCACCATCGTGCATTACGTGACCAAGGGTGTCCCGCCTCTCGACGATGTCGGTCGTCCCGTACTTTTCTACGGCGAAACCGTACACGATCACTGCCCGAGGCAGGAGTTCTTCGACATGGACGAGTTCGCTCCTTCCTTTGGTTCCGAAGAAGCTCGCAAGGGCTGGTGTCTGCGTAAACTCGGTTGCCGCGGTCCTGAGACATTCAACAACTGTCCGACCGTGAAGTTCAACCAGTACAACTGGCCCGTTCAGGCTGGTCACCCCTGCATCGGTTGCTCTCAGCCCGATTTCTGGGATGGCGCTGACTGGGATGGTGAAAAGTACCTGTACGCCGACCTCACCGACTTCTAGTCGCTGGTCGTACAGTTTTAACGCAGACGCAAATCAGAATTCATTCTAAGGAGGATATACTATGTCCGGTTGCGCAAAATCCGGTCCCGCGATGGCTCACGGGAAACACGACGTAGTCGTTGATCCGGTAACCAGGATTGAAGGCCACCTTCGCGTGGAAGCCGTTGTCGATGATGGAAAAATCGTCGATGTACGCAGCAGCTCCCAGCTCTTCCGTGGTCTGGAGATCATCCTGCAGGGCCGCGATCCCCGCGATGCTCAGCACTTTACCCAGCGTTCATGCGGTGTTTGTACTTACGTACACGCGCTCGCTTCCGTCCGTTGCGTCGACAACGCTGTCGGCGTCGATAAAGAACTGCCTCACAACGCCACCATCATCCGTAACTTGGTGCTGGCTTCTCAGTTCATGCATGACCATCTGGTGCACTTCTATCACCTGCATGCTCTGGACTTCGTTGATGTCGCCGCTTGTTTGAGCGCCGATGTGGACAAGGCCGCTGAACTGGCTCAGGCCGTTTCCAAAACCGTCCGTCAGGATCCGAAGATTGTCTCCTCCAAGGCAGACCTTCAGAAGACCAAGGACACTGTTAAAGGTATCGTCGACTCCGGTCGCCTCGGTATCTTCACCAACGCTTACTTCCTGGGCGGCCACGACGCTTACGTCCTGCCCCCCGAAGTCAACCTGTTGGCTACCGACCATTACCTGAAGGCCCTGCACATGCAGGTCAAAGCTGCTCGCGCCATGGCTGTCTGGGGTGCCAAGAACCCGCACACCCAGTTCACCGTCATGGGCGGCGTGACCTGTTACGAAGGCCTCACCGATAAGTACATCAACGACTTCCTGGCTCTCTATTCCGAGATCAAGGACTTCGTTCTGGATTGCTACATCCCGGACCTCCTGGCTGTTGCCGGTTTCTACAAAGACTGGGCATCCATCGGTGGTACCACCAACTTCATGAGCTTCGGCGAATTCCCGGTTCCGGGTGGCGAAGCCGATCTGAACTCCCGCTTCGTCAAGCCCGGTGTCATCTACAACCGTGACCTCGGCAACGTGATGGACTTCAATTCGGATCACATCGAAGAGCATGTCAAGCATTCCTGGTATAAGGACGATTCTCCGAAGCACCCCTATTCCGGTGTAACGGATCCCATGTACACAAGCCTGGACGACAAGACCAAGTACTCCTGGATGAAAGCACCCCGCTACGATGGCAAGTCCGTCGAAGTCGGCCCGCTGGCAACCTGTCTGGTCAACTATGCTCAGGGTCACCCCGACTTCAAGAAATACGTGGACTTCGTGCTCGGACATCTCGGTGTCGGACCCGATGCCCTGTTCTCCACCCTGGGTCGTACCGGCGCTCGTGGTATCGAATGCCTGATCACCACTCTCAAGACTGAAGAGTGGGTCAACGATCTGAAAGAAAACGTGGCCAAGGGCGACATGGACATCTGCAAAGATTGGGACATGCCTTCCGAAGCAAAGGGTGTTGGTTTCGTCAACGCTCCTCGCGGCGGCCTGAGCCACTGGATCGACATCAAGGATTCCAAGATCGACAACTTCCAGCTCGTGGTTCCGTCCACCTGGAATATCGGTCCCCGTTGTGACAACGACCTCCCCGGCCCGCTGGAAGAGGCTCTGCTCGACAACACCCCGATCGTCGACCCGGAACGTCCGGTCGAAATCCTGCGTACCGTTCACTCCTATGACCCCTGTATCGCCTGTGGTGTACACGTCATCGATAACAAGACCGGTAACGTCAAGAAGTTCAAGATCCTCTAGATCTTGTTCATAGATCACATATCAAGAGGCCCGATTATACGGGCCTCTTTTTTTGTTTTTCATGCAGTGAATTAAATCAGAATATGACAGCCGCGTTGCGGCGAATTGACAGGTGACTTCGCCTCCGGCGGCCAAAGGGCGAGTCCCTTTGGAATCCCGTTGTCGCCGTTGGCGAGGTGTCTGTTGATTAAGAAAAGTCACTTCGGTGTATCTTTTGCGATGCCCTTTAAACCTCAGTCCTGAAGGGCAAATGGGATGCAAGGGCGGTAGTCCTTGCCCGCCGGAGGCGAAATCATCCGACCATTCCGCCGAAGGCGGTCTTCTGTCTTCTCTGCTGAAATCGAAATCAGAATATGACTGCCGCGTTGCGGCGAATTGACAGGTGACTTCGCCTCCGGCGGCCAAAGGGCGAGTCCCTTTGGAATCCCGTTGTCGCCGTTGGCGAGGTGTCTGTTGATGAAGAAAAGTCGCTTCGGTGCATCTTTCGTGATGCCCTTTGATACTCAGTCCCGAAGGGCAAATGGGATGCAAGGGCGGTAGTCCTTGCCCGCCGGAGGCGAAATCATCCGACCATTCCGCCGAAGGCGGTCTTGTGTCTTCTCTGCTGAAATCGAAATCAGAATATGACTGCCGCGTTGCGGCGAATTGACAGGTGACTTCGCCTCCGGCGGCCAAAGGGCGAGCCCCTTTGGAAACCTGTTGTCGCCGTTGGCGAGGTGTCTGTTGATGGAGAAAAGTCACTTCGGTGCATCTTTCGTGATGCCCTTTGACACTCAGTCCCGAAGGGCAAATGGGATGCAAGGGCGGTAGTCCTTGCCCGCCGGAGGCGAAATCATCCGACTATTCCGCCGAAGGCGGCTCCTAATCTGATTTACCCCAAAAATTGGCTGCCAAAATAATAAGGAACCTTGACCATGAACCGAGCGAGGAATAGAACCGTCAGCAGAAGAGGAGAGTTAGATGATCGATTCCACCCAACTGCTGCTGTTTGTTTCTGCGTCCTTTGTCCTGGCAATCACACCGGGACCGGACATCGTCTATACACTGACACGAGGCATAACCCAGGGCCGTAAAGCCGCGCTGTACGCGGCATTCGGATTCAATTTCGGCATCCTCTTTCATACGGCGTTCGCAGCCTTTGGCCTGTCAGCCATCCTCCGCACGTCTGCCATGGCGTATCAGGGAATCAAACTGGCGGGCGCGGCCTACCTTATATATTTGGGCATCCAGACATGGCGCAGCCGATCGGAATCGATGATTGGTAAAGATGCGCAGTGCCTGCAACCGATGACCATCATGCGCCAAACCGTGCTGTGTAATGTGCTGAATCCGAAAGTTGCACTGTTTTTTCTGGCCTTTTTGCCACAGTTCGTGGATGCATCGAAGGGCAATGTCGCGACACAGATTGGGATTCTTGGTCTGGTGTTCATGTTTGTCAGCTATCCGGTTTTCGTTGCCCTGGCATTGTTCTCAGGTGCGATCGGCAATCGTTTGAAAACCAATCCAACCATCGAGAAGCGCTTGAAGAAGGTGGCTGGCTCGGTCTTTGTCGCCCTAGGATTGGCCCTGGCTCTGCCCGAAAAAAGCTAAAACGATTGACCAACAAATAAGCCTTGGCTAGGTTGGGTCATGCTTTTTTCTCGGATTAGGCGTTCCTTTCGCTTTATGCGCGCCGCTCCCTGGCCATACATGACAGGTGGAGCGTCTTTGCTTATTGCGTTGACACTCAAGACAGTCGGCTTGCTCGAATGGTCTGGCGGCGACGTGCCGCAGGCCGTGGTTTTCGCCTGTTGGGGCGGCGGCTGGCTGGTGGTGACGTTTTTTGCCATGGCGGATGCGGTTTCCCGTCACCGAGAATACAAGCGGATCAAAGCCATGTTCCTGAAGTTCGGCTACAGCGAACGAATATTGGAACCCCTTGCTCGATCCCGATGCCAACGTGATGCCGCCATTTTTGCGGCGGAAGAAGTTGGACATGGTGATACGGCTCGGCAGTACTTTTCCAAACTGGGTTACCGCTGGTATCACATTCTTCCTGATCTGGTCATGCGTAACCCGTTCGCCTTTTTGCGCCCAAGCTTTCTGCGCTCGTCTTTCATGCCGGGCAAGAAAGCGCGCATTCAATAGATTTCCAATATAAATCGGAGGGGGGATATGGGATACGTGTATCTCGCTATCGCCATTGTTGCAGAAGTGGTCGGCACAACGGCCATGCAGGCAAGTGAAGGGTTCACGAAACCCATACCGAGCATTGTTGTCGTGGTCGGGTATGGCGTGGCCTTCTACTTCCTTTCGCTGGTTCTTCGGACCATCCCCATGGGAATAGCCTATGCCATCTGGGCAGGGCTGGGCATTGTGCTGATCGCGCTGACCGGCGTGGTGCTTTACAAGCAGACACTGGATGTACCGGCGATGATCGGTATGGGACTGATCGTGGCGGGAGTTGCAATCATCAATATTTTTTCGCGCACGACGCCGCATTAAAATGGACTGTAATAAAAGTAAAAGGCCCGGCGTGTTGAACACGCCGGGCCATATGTTATTTGCGGTATATTGATTAGAGCATGTCGTGCCGGTAGCCTTCGCCACCCATCAGCTCGACCATGTCGCGTAATATCTTCAATGTCTCCTGTGCTTCTTTCGGGTCCAGTTTGCGCAGGGCGAAACCGGCGTGAATGATGATGTAATCACCGATGGTGATTTCTTCATCCAGAAGCATGATTGAAGCCTGAACAGTCGTGTCGCCTTCTCCTACTTTGCAGGTGGCTACACCGTCGTTAATCTCAAGTATTTCGGCTGGAATCGCGAGGCACATAAATTTTCTCCGTGGCAGGGTTCGTTGCAGAGCGAAGGGTGTAGGAGCCGCCGGCTTTTTCCACTTCCTTCAATACGATGTCCATCATCTCGGGCATTTTTGCTTCCAGTTCGGGAGACAGAGCCGCGGACATGTCTTTGTAGTTGACCGGCTCGATACCGTACAGGATGACGTCGTCCGGCACCTGCCCCATGAGACTGCACTGGGCAAGGGTGTCAAGAAGGTCTGTCTGGTGCATGGAGTTCTTGAAGGCGCACGCCTTTTCAAGATCCTGTCCAAGCAGACGGAAAATGTCACCGGGGTTGCCTTCGTTGAGTACGATGTCGACAATGATCAGGTAGTCCGATTCCATGATCGGACCGATCAGCCGTGTCCCCAGGGTGCCGCCGTCAAGGACGTCAACGTTGGGGGAGAACTGATATTTTTGATCAAGTTCCTCTGCTATGCGGACGCCGAAGCCTTCATCGGTGTACAGGATGTTGCCGACGCCCAGAATGAGTATTTTTTTGTTGGAATCAGACATAGTTGACACTTAGTAAACACCGGCCGTTAACGCAAGAGCTAAATGCGTTTTATGTCCCTGTCTAAGCGATTATCTTCTGTTATTAGAGGGTTGGAGAAATGAGAGATAGATCAGGGTGAATCTGAGTCTGCGGCAGGGCGTAGACCAGTTGGTGTTGGGTCACAAAAAACCGGCCCATCGCGTAGACGACAGGCCGGTTGAAATGGAATGTTGTTACAATCTAGAGGTTGTTGAGCACGCGCTCGCCAAACTCCTGACAGCCGACCTGCGTGGCGCCGCTGATC
Organism: Pseudodesulfovibrio profundus; assembly: GCF_900217235.1. NCBI lineage: Bacteria > Pseudomonadati > Thermodesulfobacteriota > Desulfovibrionia > Desulfovibrionales > Desulfovibrionaceae > Pseudodesulfovibrio > Pseudodesulfovibrio profundus. Next base: position 2,957,851 of record NZ_LT907975.1, read on the forward strand.
TGTGCGGCGAGGTCCACGGTGACTTTCTTTTCGGCAAGGGCGGTCTCGACTGCGGCATGGATGAGGGCAGCAGCTTCGTGCCAGCCGATGTGCTCCAGCATCATGGCGCCGGAAAGGATGAGCGAACCGGGGTTGGCCATATCCTTGCCTGCGATGGTGGGAGCCGTGCCGTGGGTCGGCTCGAAAAAGGCGAGGTTGTCGCCCATGTTCACGCCCGGAGCAAGACCGAGTCCGCCAACCTGTGCAGCCAGCGCATCGGAGAGATAGTCGCCGTTGAGGTTGGTGGTGGCGATGACAGAATATTGTTCAGGGTACATCAGTACATTCTGGAACATGGCGTCGGCGATGCGGTCCTTGATGATGACACCGTCTTCACCTTCGCCTTCGCGTACGACCTGTCCTTTGTATTCTTCCTCGGCCAACTCATAACCCCAGGCGCGGAAACCGCCTTCGGTGGTCTTCATGATGTTGCCCTTGTGGACCAAGGTGACAGAAGGCTTACTGTGCTCGATGGCAAAATCAATGGCTTTTTTGACCAGTCGCTTGGAACCGGCAGGGGTGATGGGCTTGATGCCGACTCCCGCGGTTTCATGGATGTTGGCACCCATTTCATCAACCAGGAATTCGATTAATTTCTTGGCTTCCGGGGAGCCGGACTGGTATTCGATACCAGCGTAGACATCTTCGGTGTTTTCACGGAAAACCGTCATGTCCACGAGATCGGGGCGCTTGACAGGCGATTCGATACCCTTGAAATATTTGATGGGACGAATACATGCGTAGAGGTCAAAGACTTGGCGCAGGGTGACGTTGAGGCTGCGGAAGCCTTCTCCCACCGGGGTGTTCAGCGGGCCTTTCATGGCCAGCTCGGCTCCTGCCAATGCTTCCATGGTCGCCTTGGGCAGGTGTTCGCCGGTTTCGGCATAGCCTTTTTCACCGGCCAGCAATTCAACCCATTGCAGTTTATTGTCGTTGCCGTAAGCTTTGGCTACGGCAGCGTCCAGAACGGGACGGGCGGCACGCCATACTTCGGGACCGATTCCGTCGCCTTCGATGTAGTATACTGTTTTGTCAGACAAAATTTCCTCCTTGGGCAGGGGGATCAGGGTGTGATCCAAATGCGGGTTTCTCTCAAATAGGCACGGACTATGACGTTTATTCGGTTGAAAATCAAGAATTGAGACAACGGGTTGCTTGGGAAAAGACAGCAAAAAGTAGTTAATAGATAGTTAATTCAGAGAGGTAGCTCTATATGTTTGGTGAATTGGAGATGGTGAAAGCCCTGTTGGATGAACGTAAACGCGTGGTCGTACTGACCGGTGCAGGGGTATCCGCCGAGAGTGGTGTACCTACGTTCAGAGGGCAGGATGGTTTGTGGAAATCCTTTCACACCCAAGACCTCGCACGTCCGGACGCCTTTGAATCTCGGCCCGAACTCGTTTGGGAATTTTACAACTGGCGTCGCCAACTGGTGGCCGAATGTGAACCCAATCCGGCACATCATGCGTTGGTTGAATTGGAGCGGCAAATTCCGAATTTCCTTCTGATTACCCAGAATGTCGATGGGCTGCACGCCAAGGCCGGGAGCAAAAAGCTCATGGAGATGCATGGCAGCCTGTGGCAGGTGCGGTGCACCAAGTGCACTCATGCCCGGGAGGCCCGTGAACCGTTGCCCGACATGCCGGAATGCCCGGTCTGCGGCCATTTGCTGCGTCCGGGTGTGGTGTGGTTTGGCGAGCCTCTGGTGGCCGGAGTGCTCAAGGTCGCCATCGATCAGATCGGCAGGTCAGACGTATTCATTTCCATCGGTACGTCAAATCAGGTGCAGCCAGCGGCTTCCTTCTATCAGTTGGCAAAGGATCATGGTGCGGTGACTGTCGAGATCAATCTGGAGCCAACGCCCAACACTGGGCTTATGGACTTTGCCGTGCATGGCAAGGCAGGGGAAATCCTGCCGGAACTGACCACTGGATTGCGCGAGTCATTATCTTGACTTTAATTCTCTCTTGAGAGTATCGATCATCATTATGAAAACACCCATATCATACACATTCTTTTGTGGACGCGGGTGGCTCAATGTCAAGCGGCCCGAGTCTTAGAAGCGTGCTGAAGCAAGCCTTCTCCTGTCTGGAGACGGCTCCTTTTCGCACGCAGTTTGAGAACCGGAAACCGTTGGCTCGTAGTCATCGGTTTTTTTATGCAATCGATTTTATTCAGGCGCACGGGGAAGCTGTAGCGCCTCGAACGAGGTCTCAAAACTGTATTGGAGTGCAATTCCATGCCAAAGAAAATTTACCTGCCCCAGGACGAGATGCCGACACAGTGGTACAACCCCATGCCGGATCTGCCGACCCCCCTGGCTCCTCCTCTTAACCCGGCCACCATGGAACCCCTGAAGCCGGAAGACCTTTCCCCCATTTTCCCAGATTCACTTATTGCCCAGGAAATGAGTGAGGAGCGTTTCATCGACATTCCAGAAGCTGTTCTGGATGTATACAAAATCTGGCGTCCCTCTCCACTGGTTCGTGCGGAAAAGCTCGAAAAGGCCATTGGTGCCAAGTGTAAGATATTCTACAAAGACGAGTCCGGCTCTCCAGCCGGTTCGCACAAGCCGAACACCTCTGTTCCACAGGCGTACTACAACAAGATGGAAGGCGTAGAACGACTGGCTACCGAGACCGGTGCCGGGCAGTGGGGTACGGCCCTCTCCTTTGCCTGTTCCCAGTTTGACATGGAGTGCGTGGTATACATGGTCAAGGTCTCCTATGAGATGAAACCGTACCGCAAAATGCTCATCAATACCTATGGCGGCACTATCTTTGCCTCGCCTTCGGAAGAGACCCGCACCGGCCGTGAGATGCTGGAAAAAGACCCGGACTGTAAAGGATCACTCGGCCTTGCCATCTCAGAAGCCGTGGAAGATGCCGCCACCCATGACAACACCAAGTATGCGCTGGGTTCGGTGTTGAACCACGTCCTCATTCACCAGACCATCACTGGCCTGGAAGTGAAAAAGCAGTTGGAAATGGTCGGCGAAAAGGCCACTCATCTGGTCGCCTGCGTCGGTGGCGGTTCCAACTTCGGCGGACTGGTGTTCCCCTTCCTGCCCGAAAAATTGGAAGGTGATCCGGTCAAGTTCATTCCAGTGGAACCCAAGGCTTGCCCGACATTGACTCGTGGCGAATACCGTTATGATTTCGGTGACATGGCTCGTCTGACCCCGCTGGTCAAGATGCACACCCTGGGGCATGACTTCATGCCTGCCCCAATCCATGCCGGTGGCTTGCGCTACCATGGCGATGCTCCCATCGTCTGCAATATCGTGGAAGAAGGGCTGTGCGATCCCGTTGCCTACTTCCAGACCGAATGCTTCGAGGCAGCCAAGCTCTTCTTGCAGACCGAAGGCTTCCTGCCTGCTCCAGAGACCTCTCACGCCATCAAGGGCGCCATCGAAGCGGCCAAGACCGCTGGTCCTGATGACGTTGTGGTCTTCCTGTACTCCGGCCACGGCATGCTCGACCTTGCTTCCTACGATGCCTTCAACCAGGGCCTGCTGACCAACTTCGAGTTGCCCCAGCGCGATATCGAAGAGGCACTCAAGGCGTGCCCCAAGGTAGATTAACACACCAATAATGTCCGTTGACAGCCCGGCCTGAATGTTCAGGCCGGGCTTTTTGTTTGTTTCTTGCCAATCAGTCACCGGGCCTGTTAATTAGAGTGGAGCAACATATCGCCAAGGAGATGCAATAATGAAACGATACACCATGGGCATTGTCGCCCTGACTTTGATGCTGGGCATGGTCATGCTGGCTGGTTGCGGTTCCAAGGAAGCCGCCCCGTTGAATACCGAGACCATCAAGAGCCGACTGCTTGACAAAAAGTGGACGTGCCAGAAGATGGTTGAGCGGGAAGTACGGAGTGAAACAAAGCCGTACATGGAGTTCAAGGCGGATGGTACGGTTGTCGGCAATGGTGGCTGCAATGATTTCCGTGGGCAGTACACCCTTGATGCCGAAGATATTTCTTTTGGTCCTTTAGCTTCCACACGCAAGGCGTGCATGGGCGCTCTGGGCGAACTGGAGTTCTCTTTCCACACGCTGCTGTCCAAGGTCGATCGATTGCAGGTGGAAGAAGATGAACTGCTGTTGTTCATAGGCAACAATCCGGTCCCGATGGTCTTTACCGTTGATGACGGTGGACTGTGGTAACAACCATGAAGAACGCAAAGAGGATTCTCTCGCAGATACTGGCGGTTTCGCTGGTTTTGGCGTTCTTGAGCGGGTGTGCAGTCAAGCAGCAGGAACCACTCTCGGCTCCTGTCATGGATGATGCGACCATAATCAGCCATTTGGCCGGAAAGGTGTGGGTGGCGGAATACATTCACGGCAAGCCCGTGATTGATATGAGTCATACATCCATGGTGTTTGCGGAGAACGGCACGGTCAAAGGTCGTGGCGGTTGCAACAGCTTCTCCGGGACCTATGAAATGAAAGATGGCATCATCTCGTTCGGGCATATGGCCGCAACCATGAAGCTGTGTCCTGAAGCGATCAATGATCAGGAATTCCGGTTTTTTCAATCGCTCAAAGAGAAGCACGCCGTGGCCTTCAAGAACGGGCTGCTTATCCTGACGCCCGACTCCGGGGAACCCTCATCATTCGCTGTTCATAATACAAACTAGAAAAACGTCCTGCTTCGTCATCGGAGCAGGACGTTTCTTTTCGGCTCATCTGACAGGGCGAATTCACCCCACCAATTGCTTATTGTTTCAGCGTATTCTTCAGGCGCATGATCCGGTCATAGGAACGGCTGATCCGTTTGCGTGGGATGACGCCGGTTTCGACCAGTTCCTTTATGATTCCATGTGCGGTGGGAGCAACATCCTCGTCAAAGGTGATGTTGTTGCCGAAAAGCAGGATGTCGGCCCCGGCTTCGATGGCGAGTTGGATGGCTTTGGCTCGGCCGAATGCATCGGTTATGGCGCGCATGTCCATATCATCGGTGATGACAACGCCGTTGAATCCGAGACGTTCCCGCAAAAGACCCGTGATGATGGCCTTTGAAAGAGTCGCCGGATAGATGGGGTCGAGCTTTCCATTGAAAATATGGGCGGTCATGATCATCTGCACTGAGCCGTTACCGATCAATGTGCGATACGGGATCAATTCGGATTCTGACCATGTGTTGGTGACGTCGGTTACGCCGTAGTGGCTGTCTGCTCCTGCGCTTCCGTGGCCGGGAAAATGTTTCAGGCTGCCAACTATTCCCTGCTGCGCGAACGCCTCGAGGAAAATGGCGTTGCAGCGTGTTACGCGACTCGGGTCGGATGAAAAGCTCCTGCCTATCTTGCCGATGGCCGGACTGTTCGGGTTGACGTTAACATCCGCGACCGGAGAGAAATTCATGTTGAATCCGGCGGCGTCGAGTGTGGATGCTATGGACCTGGCTGCCTTGTGGACGGCAGCATCGTCCTGACTGCCGAGTGTCTGGGCCGAAGGTGTTGGGGGAAATCCGTATTTGGCTTTGAGGCGTTGCACATTGCCGCCTTCCTGATCCACGGCGATAAACAGCGGGATATCTGCGGCCGACTGCAAGGATTCAGTAAGTGAGGCAACCTGTTTGGGGCTGCGGATATTGCGTTTCCTGTTGTACCAGCGGGACATGTCTTTATCGAAAAGAATAACGCCGCCCACATGGTATTGCGTGATATCACGAATTACCGGTGCATCCTCCGGTGCCGAGTAGCCGCGAAATCCGACCATGAGCATCTGTCCGATCATGATATCAAGCTCCTCGTCCTGCGAATGGGCAGTGGCGGGCGCGATGATCGTGATGATGAGCAGAAAAGCGGTCAGGTATGTGCGCATGATGACTCCGTGTTTTTCTTATGTATATGCATCACGGTGCACTCTTTCAAGGGGAAACAGGATTGACGTCAGCTTCAATTGCTCTATCATTTGCGTATGTCGAACGAATCAACCCCTCCCGGCGTTCTATCCCGTACTTTTCGGCCCCAATGGGTGGACATCGCGTCCGAATTATATGGTGTGGAACCAGATAGTTCCGAGTGCAGGCTGGATCACGCCACGGCAAAACTGTGGACGCTGATTCTTGCTTCCCGTGCCATCCCGTACCGAATGCGTAATCGTTCGGCAGAGGAGGGGGGCGGCCACAGTGTGCAGACGCAGGCCTGGTCATTGGAGCGGGCTGTCGAAGAAATCCGGTTACACCGCGATGAAAACGTACCCGATGGTCGGGGGATGTTTCTCCACGATTTGCGCCCAGTAGGAGGAAGGGAAGCCACCATGGCCCTCATGCTGTGCATGCTTCTTTTCTTCTGGATATATAATCGAACCTATCCGGCCATTGCCATGTTTCCGCAGAAATGGCTGAATCATGGTAGCGCTGACGCTCTCGAAATTCTCAACGGAGAATGGTGGCGTGTCTTCACGGCCCTGACCCTGCATGGCGATGGCGCGCACGTATTGGGTAACGCGATCATCGGCGGTGTCTTCATCTGGCTGGCGGCGCGCAGACTTGGCTCCGGGCTGGCCTGGATTCTGGCCATTCTGGGCGGTGGTATGGGCAACTGGATCAATGCCATGGTGCTTGGGCCACCGCATAATTCCATCGGGTTCTCCACGGCATCCTTTGCCGCAGCAGGGCTTCTGGCCGGAGTTGCCAGTTTTCATGTGGGCGGGGGACAACACGGTTTGGGCAGCGGGAGTATTGTTCAGCGATTCCTTCGATTTCTCAGTTCCGCGCTGATCCCGTTTGCAGCGGGACTCGGGTTGCTGGCCATGCTTGGCGCTGGCGAGGACACCGATCTTGGCGCGCACCTGTTCGGCTTTGTTAGCGGCCTTGGTTTGGGTACGCTGACCGGGCTGCTTGTCTCCCGAACTGGTCTCCCGACCCGCGGATTTGACATCGGACTATATATTTGTGCCATGGGTCTGATATTGGCGGCATGGGGGTTGGCGTGGTTGGCATGACCGCGTGGGTGTGCTAGTTTTCCGGGATTGAAGCACTTTTTCAGGAGTAATCTGTGGCTGACCCAGTGATTGAAATTCAGGATGTTTCCCTCTCATTCGGTACCGTTCCGGTCTTGGACAATGTCTCCCTGACTGTCGAGCGCGGCGATTTCATGGCTGTGCTCGGCCCCAATGGGGGAGGAAAATCCACATTGCTCAAGATCATGCTTGGGCTGCTCAAGCCCGATAGCGGGTCTGTTTCCGTTCTGGGCGAAGCACCCGGGATGGTCGGGGAGCGAATCGGATATCTTCCACAATACACCCATGTTTCAAGCTTCTTTCCCATTACCGTCGTCGATGCCGTGCTCATGGGAACCGTACGTCCGGGCCTGATGGGGTTGAGCGGGCTATCTCGTCCAACAAAGGAACTGGACAAGGCAAAGGAAGCCCTTGAACGGGTGGACATGCTCGACCATGCCGATCGACGTCTGGCAGGACTTTCAGGCGGGCAACGGCAGCGGGTGTTCATTGCACGCGCATTGGTCGGCTCTCCCGAATTGCTTCTACTGGATGAGCCCACGGCGAGCGTTGATTCAAGCCACCGGAGTTCCCTTTTTTCCCTGCTCACGAAACTGAACCGCGAGATGACCGTAATCATGGTCAGCCACGATATTTCCTCGCTGGCATCAGGAGTCAAATCCGTTGCCTGCGTCAATCGCGATCTGCACTTCCACAAGGCCCCGGAGATCACCAGAGACATGTATAAAATGAGCTATGGCGGTGATGGGGATAATTGCTGCCCGGTGGAGCTGGTAACTCACGGCGATCTGCCGCATCGGGTGCTTGGTTTTCATGGCGTGTCGGATTCTTCCGATGAGGAGGAATCCAAATGATCGAGCTGCTCCAATTCGATTTCATGCAAAACGCCCTTGTGGCCGGTCTGCTGGCCAGCATCATCTGCGGCATTGTGGGCACGCTCGTTGTGGTCAATCGGATAGTCTTCATCTCCGGTGGTATTGCCCATGCGTCCTATGGCGGCGTCGGGCTGGCCTTCTTTTTCGGCCTGCCCATCCTGCCTGTGACAACGATATTCACCCTGTTCACCGCGTTGATCATGGCCTTGGTGACCCTGCGCGCCCGGGAACGCTCGGATACGGTTATCGGCGTACTGTGGGCAGCGGGTATGGCGCTGGGTATCATCCTGCTCGACTTGTCCCCCGGCTACAATGTGGACCTGATGAGTTATCTCTTCGGTTCGATTCTGGCAGTACCACGCTCTGATCTCTGGATAATGGCCGGACTCGCCGCAGTGGTATTGCTGGTGGTCTTTGCCTGCTACAGAGGCTTTCAGGTCATGTCCTTTGACGAGGAATTCGCCAGAAGCCGCGGCGTCCCGGTGGGAGTGCTCCATTTTGTGCTCATCGCACTGGTGGGACTGAGTGTCGTGATGATCATCCGGGTGGTCGGTTTGATTCTGGTCATAGCGCTGCTGACCATCCCGCCCTTCATTGCCGAGCGGCGAACCCGTTCGTTGAGTGCCATGATGCTGGTATCGACTCTACTGAGCGTGGCGTTCACCGTTGTCGGCCTGCTGGTATCGGCCATGGCGGATATCACGTCAGGCGCTACGATCATCGCAGTTGCTGCGACCTCGTTTTTTCTTTCGTTTCTGCTGCCCGAGAAAAAGGCATAGGACTTACTGTAAAATCTTTCTGAGCCAGAGCTGGAATTGCGGTTCGATTTCTCCACCCACCCGTGAAAGATCGGGATGGGAGCGCACGTAGAGCACATCCAGTCTGTTCCCGGGCTTGAAGCGTACCCATATGTCTTTGGGCAGTGGCGCCGTTGCGTATCGAACAATGCCATCCTGATCGAGATATTTGTAATCAATGAGAAATTTTTCGTTGTCGGTGGCACCGGTGTCTGTTCGCACCTGCGTGACGATGCCGGTGGTTCTGGTTTCACCATAGAGCCTGAATCGCTCTTCCCGCAGTATCTCATAGGGTAACTGCGAAAAGATCAGGATAATGAGAGCAATAGCGCCTATGCCGGTTAGAAATCGCATGATTTTCTGGCTGCGCGTACGGTGCTTTTTGGGTGGAAAATAAACCATGTCCGTTGATACACCGGGGACAATGTATGTGCAAGTCGGTGGCAAAAGGTTGGCTACAATCTCCCTTGCCTTTTTCTGTATGAACGATAGGATAGCTGGGATACGCCGGAGGGAAACAGGGTTCCCTTCAAATGAACCAAAGGAAGACATGCTGAGCATTCATGAACTAGAGGAAAGCATCCTGCGAATGACCATGGCCGTGCGCCAGGGGGAAGCAGCAGATGTGGCGCGCAGCTTCGGAGAAGATCCGGACAAGGAAACACGGCCGCTTGGCTGGTGGGTCCTGGCGTGTGGGGAACCGCTGGACATTCAGTCTGAGGAAAAGCGGAACGCGTCACGTGAAAAACTGCTTCTTGAGGTCCGTATGGCAGGTGTGGTTCTGCCGGAAAATGTCTGGGTGTGGGATGAAAGCGGCAATGCACAACTGGTTATCGCCACTGTGCCGACGCTGGAACGAGCCGAACGGCTGTCCCGTCACCTGGGGAGCAAGGGGTTGAACATCCGTATTAGGCGGGAGAAGATATGACGATTCATTTTACTGCAATTCAGTAAAGGCTCGTCATGCGGCGAGTCTTTTTTTTTGACAAAAGCGCTCGCAGCTCAATGCAAATACGGTAAAGGGAAATGTGTCGGGGGGGGGACACCATCTGGTCTGACAGGTGCTTCCCGTTTGATCGGAACTGCTGTGCAGGGGGGACGTCGCACAGTGAAAACAGATTTTATGTCCACCAAAAAGAAAAGCGTTGCCGTTTGACCGGCAACGCTTTTTGTCGTTTGAATTATCCTTCCTGGGGTAGGAAGGGCGTCAGCTCTGCAACCGCCTCGAACAGGAAGTGATCCACCAGATGACACATCATGTGTGCTGCTGCGATGTGGATTTCCTGAATCACGGGCGTATCGCCGGAGGGCACGGTCACCAGAAAGTCGGAAACCGACGCCATTTCACCACCAGTCTGGCCGGACAGGCCCACGGTGATGATCTCGTTTCGCTTTGCTTCACGCATGGCGCGGATGACGTTGGAGCTGGTGCCGGAAGTGGAAAGCCCCACGAGCATGTCGCCCGGCCTGCCGAGGGCCTGCAACTGCTTGGAGAACACTTCGTCAAAGCTGTAATCGTTGCCGATGGCGGTGAGGGCGGATGTGTCGGTGGTCAGTGCCAGACCGGGAAGGGGCGGGCGCTCCAGCTTGAAGCGGTTGGTGAACTCGGCAGCCAGATGTTGGCTGTCGGCTGCACTGCCGCCATTGCCGCAAAACATGATCTTGCCGCCGTTAGCCAGGCAGACGGCCATGGCTCTGGCTATCTCGACGACCAGTTCCCCTTTGGTCTCGAAAAAGGTTTTTCGAGCCAGCAGTCCGGCTTTGGCGTGGTCCATGACTTTTTTGAGCGCAGCTTCAGACATATATCTATCCTTAAAAATGGTGTGATTTCGGTTGACCGAGATTATAGCAAATCTGCCCATGGTGCAATGAAACAACGTCACCGCTCCGGGGGCTGTGGGTAATAAAGACTTTTATTCGGTTGCAATTTGCGGTAATCGACCGCTTGGGCTGACGCCCACGTACCGGAACATGTAAAAAAGACCAAGCGAAAAAAGAAGAAGATCATGACCGAATCCAAGGAAAGCACGGTTCGACTGCTTATCACCTGCCCGGACCAGCCGGGAATTGTTGCCTCTGTCAGCCGGTTTCTGCACCGCAAAGGGGCCAATATCATTCATTCCGACCAGCACTCCACTGACCCGGAAGGCGGTCGATTTTTCATGCGCAACGAATTTTATTTGCCCGGCCTCGACCTTGAGGGGCTGGACGGCCTTCGCGAGGAGTTCGAGAAGGAAGTTACCAGCGGTTTCACCATGGACTGGTCGTTGAACCCGGTCTGGGAGCCGAAGAAGATGGTTATCCTCTGCTCCAAAGTCGATCACGCCCTGATGGAGCTGCTGTGGCGATGGAAGCGCGGTGATCTGGAGGCGGATATCGCCATGGTCATTTCCAACCATCCCGACCTGCGCGAGTCGGTGGAGCACTTCGTTCCCTTCCACTATGTTCCGGTCGGCCCGACACTGCGGGACAAGGTCGCAGCCGAGGACCGTATCATCGAGCTGATGGGAGAAGTCGATATTCTCGTGCTTGCCCGTTACATGCAGATTCTGACGCCGGACTTTGTGGCGCGTTTCTCCAATCAGATCATCAACATCCACCATTCGTTCCTGCCCGCATTTGTCGGGGCCGATCCCTACAGGCGTGCCTTTGAACGGGGCGTAAAGCTCATCGGTGCCACGGCGCACTACGTGACCAAGGAACTGGATGAGGGGCCGATCATCGAGCAGGACGTTATTCGGGTCACCCATTCCCATGATGTCGATGCGCTCAAGAGCCTTGGTGCCGACATCGAGCGCCACGTGCTGGCGCGGGCAGTGAAGTGGCATCTGGAAGACAGGGTCATCGTGGATGGCAACAAGACCATTGTCTTTCGTCGATAGCACGATTTCAGGTAAGAAAATAAAACGCCCTGTCAGTTTCGACTGTCAGGGCGTTTTCTATGCTTTATCGTAATCCAGCGGGTCAAAAAAAGTGTGATCTGCTTACTCTTCGGTGCAAATCACACAATGGATTCCTGCGAAATACCGTATTTCTCGAGGATTTCAGTCAGCCGTACCCTGAGATTGGTCGTAGTCTTGGCGATGAGTTCGAGGTTGAGCAGCACCATGATGTCGACCCGGAAAATGGCCTTGGTCCAAAGATCCTTCAGTGCACCCTGCAACTCGGGTTCGAGACTGAGCATATCCATGGTCCCGACCAGTTGCTTGACGGTCTTCGGCTTGAACAGCAATGTTCCTTCACGGGTGACGTCATTGGCGAAGAGTTGTTTCTTCCGAATTTTGGACATCCCCTTCAAGCCATCCACTGTTTCTTCGGCCACGCGTCTTGCCCGGCCGCTTCTGACCTGAATTTTTCCGCCTTCGGAACGGCCCACTTCTGTGAGGATGTGGATAGTATGGTTTTCGAGCAAAAAGTACAGGATGCGCTCAAGTATCGCCACGGAGAAATCCCCGGTCAGCGGCCTGATGGCTTCGATTTGCTCGGGTACCAGCGTTTCCAGCGCTTTGAAGAACGAATAGCTCGTCCTGCTGATGGTAATGGATGTTCCGATACCAACAGCAATGACTTGATCCATCAGAAATTTGAATTCGGCCTGCGCCTGTTTGACCTCTTCGGGCGAGCGTGTGTCAGAGCCGGGGTTTTCCTTTTCAGCTTTGGCAGTGGCCAGCCTGTCGGCATAGGCAGTCTCAAAGTCTTTGGCCACCGTATCGATACAGGTGATCCGCGCACTTTGGATGAACTCGGTTTTCGAGAGTTCTTTTGCCTTCGGGAGCGCGCTCATGCCTTTGACAAGGATGGAGTGAATCAGCTTGGCGCGGGTGGCGACTTCGTCATTGGTCCGCGTTTCAACGTAGCTGTTCTGGATGCGTGTCTTGTCGATCTTTTGCGTAATCGGATTGAGCTTGGAAAGAATGTCATCAAAGAGGAAGCGGATAACCAGGAAATTTCGTTCCTTGGAAATGTTGTATTTTTTGCCCTCAATGATTTCACGGTGCGCTTCGGCCACCCGACTGGTGATGAACTGCTCGACAAAGGCTTTCCAGAAATTGACGTCCAGTTCATGCTTTTCGATGAGAGCGCTGTAGTCCTTGAGTGCGCCCTGGCCGAAGTAGCGAAGCACGATCTCCTCGAAGTTGTCCGTGATCAATGCCATGCCGTACACGATGCCCTGCACGCACTTGATGAGCAGGTTTTCCGTGTTGAGCAGGGTGGCCTGCAACTCCTTGGCTTTCTCGTCGTCCTTGGTCTTTACCGCTTTTTCGTGATGAACGAGCAGGACGATGAACTGGGAGATGTGCTGGTGAATGTACTCATACCCGGGGTGATCCCCGCGCCCACACAGCAACTCAACGACAGAAGCCTGCTGGGATTTTATCAGGGGATATTCGTTGATGGCACCGTGGTTGATCTCAATGAACGTCAAAAGGAGTTCCCGTTCCATCACTTCACGGAGGGCTGAACGGTCTTTCAGCGCGCGCAGTTTGGATTGGTACGTCGTCAGACGCTGCTCAACCTGAAGCCGGGTTGTATTCTCTTGGACTTGTCTGCTCATGGTGATCGAATCGATTGTTAATACGGTATGAATTCGATTGAACCCTATGCCAACTCAGGTTTTTTTGCAAAAAAAAAGTATAACAATCAGTTGTTGAGGGGGCTCAGGCTGTGGGTGACAAGCCTTCTATGTCGTGCAGGGGGCTCATGGAAGATCGAGGGGGTAGGGTGAAGAGATGAAACATAATCGTTTCACGCTGTTGTAGGGAGAAGAGCGTGGTCGCCCATGTTTCCTTGACCGCCTGGAGTAAAAAGGCAATAAATACGGTGTGATTACTTGCACCAAATGTGGAACGCGCAATGATGACGAGGCCCGCTCCTGCCGCAAATGCAGCAAGAAGCTCCAGTCCTCCCGTCAGCCGTATGTTCCCCAGGAACCCGTCCAGCCGCCACTTTCCCGGTTTACACCGCAGGGATTGCCGCCAGATCAGTGGCGTTCGTTCAGGCGCTTGCTGGAGGCTTGGGCCTACCTGGCCGTGCTCATCGCCGTGGGAGCCGGGTGCGTCTATTATGAAACATGGTGGCCGCTGTATCCTGCGGTGGCCGTGCTCGCCCTTTTGCTGCGATTCCGTCGTATCTAGTTCCCGAATGAATAGGCGCAGTACAAGCGTCACCACGCTCCTTGTTTTGAAGAGGCGTCTGCTTTGGCTGGTGCAGAACCCAGCTATGGCGGGATTGTCTGGTGGGCAGACTACTGCTGTGTTTCCGGCTGTCCTTCGGTGTCGTTCTGTTGCGGTTCTTCCTGACCGGCCTTGATCGCCTTTTCCAGGTCTTCTTCCAACAGTTCGGGGATGGATTTATCCCAAAATTCGTCGTCTTTCTTTTCCTCAAGGGTCTTTTCCGAGCAGGCCACGATGTTGGCATCGGTGGGGCAGTCAGGTACCGAAAACTGGACGACCGCACACTTGGTCGCTTCGTCGAACTTGTAGGGGATCGTTCTGGTGATCGTCTTGAATTCCTTTCCCTGCAGACGGATGAAGTCCTTGTATACGCCGACAAAGAAGTGGGATTCCTTTTTGGCGTAGAAGACCGAGTACAGGTACAGGTTGTCTCGGACCTTGGTCACATAGTTGACCTCGGCGGGCGACTTGCACAGGGCGTTTGCCACCACTTCCCGGCCGATCTTGATGTCCATGTCCATGAATTCCGTTGCCATGGCCGAAGAGGCGGTTATTACAACCGTCATGAGAGCGAAGATGAAAATTCTGCAGTGTCGCATGGGCGATTATTCTCCAAGGTCGAGAAACAACTGAAATCCGTCAGGATCTGACGTTTCGCATTTCTCCTTGCATCCACAGCACTGATAGTGGCCCTTTTTCAGGTACCATATGGCTTTCCACGACCAGTCACAGTTGAAATACTCGTATACGGATCGATCCACAGCGCCACGATAGCGTCTGTAGCCCTGTTCTTTTATTTCTTTCTCAAAGTTCATCGTCAGTTTTGTCCCTTTAGTTAAGGGTGATGTACACCGCGAGGGCGTTTTTTGCAAAAGAGGGCGCATAGTGCAAGCCTTAGTTTTCTTTCGCACGAACAGGCGCTCTCGTCACGGTTTTTGCAACATGATGTGGAATCGGCATCACACGTCAAAAAACGAACGCAAGGATCGGACCGTGACACTTCCGCAGATCAGCCTCGTCACCTATACGTACAACGATACGTCACTCACACGGGAACTCATACGACACACCGTCGATTTCACTATCCAGCCGTATGAAATCATCGTGGTTGATGATGGATCGAACACGCCGTTTCATATGGATGACGCCCCGGAGAATCTGCGTATCATCCGGTTTGAGCGCAATCAGGGTATCGTCAAAGCCAAGGCCACCGGAATGTCCATGGCGTCCGGTGAGTACCTGCTGTCCATTGATTGCGACATGCGCTTGCGTGCGGATTGGCTTGAGCGGTGTCTGCCTGTTGTGAAGGATCAATCTGTCGGCATGGTCGGCGGCGCAGTGGAAAATCGCTCCGGCGACAATCTGGTCTCCCGCTATCTGCACCACTTTGGAGACAATCACAACCATGGACATGCCGGGATGGTCGATTTCATTCCGGGCTGTGCATTTTTGATGCGTCAGGAAGTCTGGGATCACTCCGGCGGATTTCTTGGTCACACCGATCAGATTGGCGAAGACGACTACTTGTGCACCCGCCTGAAGCGGCTTGGATACCAATTGTATAGTGATGGCTCGGCCAAAGCGTGGCAGGTGAGGCAGATATCGCGCACCATGTTGTGCCGACGCATGTGGCGGCGCGGACGAGTGCCCATCCACAGACAGGCACTTGGTGCAGCGAAAAAAAATGGGATGCATGGTCTTATGGACTGCTTGTCCAGATCATTGGTACTGCCGATGCTGGAACGGGTTGCAAGGGCTGATCGCCTCAAGGAACCGCTGTTCTTGTATTTGGAGCTGTTGCATCTGGCGCATGGGTTGCTGGATACCATCAATCACCTTGAGGAGCGCGGACAGGTGGGTGCTCTTGTTCGTGCTGATCTCGTTGCTTCCTTTGGCGCTCTGTTTGTCGAGACTCCGCGAATTCTGACCATGTTGCAGGCAGACATGAATGCCATGGGTGACGGCGTGGCCTTTGATCAGAACATGGTGCAGGAAACCCCTTGGAAATCGCTGTTTTCGTTCATTGACCGACTCAGCGAGAACGGGATACTTGCGTATCTCGAAACCCACGGCGTGCCTGAGTTGATTCGCGAGGAAATGGATCAGGTGCTCGATCCTTCCACCCGCATCCGTCGAGCCGGATAGTTTCCTCTGTTGATCTCCCTGTTCGTGGCGGATTTCTTGCCCTTGCCGGAGCAAAATGATACCTCCCTCGCCATGAGTTACCTTCAGGATTTCAAAGCGGCGTGTAGCCGGACAAGAAAAATGGATCTGGGTGACTTCGCCTTGAGCGAAGAGCATATGGCCATTGATCAGACCATTCTCAATGCGGTGGAGGAAACTGGACACATCCCGTTTGCCCAGCGTGCCGAGAATGCCTTTAATGTCAATTTCGGCATGTTTCACATGTTGGCCAAGAAATTTCATATTCCCGGCGCTACCATGACCATCGGAAACGTGGCCGTGAACGGCGAAATGCGCCTGCCGGTGCAGCATGGGGATTTCCGCAAAATGGTTGCCGACCAGACCGGCGAGGATAATCTCGGGCGGTACCACATCTGGACCACGTTGCCAGGCGGTTGGATTCTGGATCACGCGGTGCTGTCGGGATTGCACGGCGACGGCATCGTGACCGTCAACGACATGATCCCTGCCGAGCGGTTCATTTATGGTGATGCTGATGCTCTTCCCCATGGCTTGACTTATCATCCAATGGTGGTCGGCGTGGAGTTTTTCGTGGCATCCGGCACCATTGATCAGGAAGCCATGGAATATCTTATGGGCGAGCGATTCCCCAAACAGTATTCCTGATCGCCAGCAGTCCTTCATTAATAAAACAATTTCGCCGAAGGCGAGAGCGGGATTCCAAAGGGGCATCCCCCTTTGGCCGCCAGAGGCGAAGTCACCTGACAATCCCGCCAAAGGCGGTCTCCCCTCAGTTCTCAACATGTAAATAAAAAAGCCGCCCATTTGGACGGCTTTTTTTGTCATATTAATCTAGTGCGCTTCGGCCCAGTTCTTGCCGATTCCCATGTCCACCTTGAGTGGGACATCCAGGTCGGCAGCACCCTGCATGATCTCCATCAGTCGTTTGCCGGCTTCTACGATCGTTGCTTCGGGGGCTTCGATGATCAATTCATCATGCACCTGAAGGATGATGCGTGCGCCCAGTTCCTTCAGCTTCTTGTCCTTGTGCGCGGCGACCATGGCCATCTTGATGATATCGGCAGCGGTGCCCTGAATGACCGTGTTCACGGCCTGCCTGCGTGCTTCGCTGGCCTGCATGTTGTTGCGGGAGTGCAGCTCCGGCAACAGTCGGCGGCGTCCGGCAAGGGTGGTTACGAAACCGTGCTCTTCGGCATCCTTGACGACACTCTCGTAGTATTTTTTGAGGGTAGCGAGTTTCTCGAAGTAGCGTTCGGTGAATTCCTTGGCTTCGGTCTGCTTGATCTTGAGTTCGCGGGCCAGTTTCTGCACGCCCATGCCGTAGATCAGACCGAAGTTGATGGTCTTGGCGTTGCGACGCTCGTCGTCCTGCACTTCGTCAGCGGTTTTGTCCATGATCAGGGCCGCGGTACGGGTGTGGATGTCTTCGTCGTTGCGGAACGCATCCAGAAGTTCCGGGTCCTTGGAGAAATGGGCGAGTACGCGCAGTTCGATCTGGGAATAATCGGCGGCAGCCAGCAGATTCCCTTGGGTGGCCGTGAAGCATGAGCGCATGCGCGGCCCGTACTTTCCACGGATGGGAATATTCTGCAGGTTGGGCTTGGAACTTGAGAGGCGTCCTGTGGCCGTTGCCAACTGGTTGAAATGGGTGTGCAGCCTGGAGGCATCATCCACCAGTTTCGGCAGCGGTTCCAGATAGGTTGAGCGGAGCTTTTCCAGCATCCGATATTCGAGGATATCCTCCACGATGGGATGGGCGTCGCGAATCTTTTCCAGAACCTGGTTGGCGGTGGAGCGTTGGCCTGTGGAGGTCTTGGCTCCGGCCTTGATCTCCAGCTTGTCGAAAAGAACCGAGGCCAATTGCTGGCTGGAGCGGATGTTGAATTCCTCGCCTGCGTGCTTGATGATGGAGCGGGTCAGGGCGGAAAGCTGACCGGCCACATCGTCCAGAAAATCCTTGAACGCATCCAGATCAACGCCGATGCCCGCCTTCTCCATGGAGACCAACGCCGGGATGAGCGGTTGCTCCAGATCGCCCATGAGCTTGCCCAGATGGGCCTGCCTGATCTGGTTCTCTATGCCGCGCATGTAGGCCAGAGCAGCCGTGCCTTTGGCCTGCGGATGTAAGCTCTCGGCAGCGTCGGCAAATTCAGAGCGGCCATCCTGAAAGATGGATTGGCGCAGGCGATCCCAGGAGTAGTTACGTGCTTCCGGGTCGAGCAGGTACGCGGCAAGGGAAAGATCAAACCACTGTGAAGAGAGGATGTAGTCCCACCCCTCGTCCAGTCGAAGGAGTTCCTGCAAGGAAGGAGTCGCGATGATCGATGTGTGCTCCAGCGCACGGATCAAATCCGGAATCGGGCCGGTATAGCGGTATTCTTTGCCTTCAAACCCGATGTAGAATGCGCCGTCCTCGAATGTCAGTCCAATGTCTTCTCCGGCCAGTGACGGCAGGTCGCCGACCATATCCGTTTCCGTGGCTTCCAGAGGAGCAGTGTCTTTTTTGGGAGCAGGGGCTGCATCGCCGAACAGCGAAAGCATGCCGTCGGCTGTGGCGGGTTTGCCTGCCTTCTTAGTGGAAGGAGCCGCTGTGACCTTGGAGGTCGGCGCCGGAACGATGCGCTTGAGACTGCGCAGTTCATACTCTTCCAGAAACGCGAGCAGTGCATCGGCATCTACCGGATTCAGAGCAAAATCATCCAGAGGAACGTCGCAGCAGTCGGCCTTCATGCGGGTCAATTCACGATAGGTGAATACATTGTCCAGTTCCGGTTCCACCTTTTCGCGCAATTTCTCCGGCAGGCGGGTGTAGTTTTCCCGCAGGTCTTCAAGGGTGGGGCCGGTCTCGGCAAAAATTTTGCGGGCTGTGACCGGGCCGACTTTGGGGATGCCGGGGATGTTATCCGCGGAGTCGCCGATAAGCGCCTGAAAGTCAGGCCATGTTGTGGGTTCCATCCCTTCCTTTTCACGGAAGCCTTCCAGCGTGTAGATGGTTTCCTTGCGCCCGTGCTGGCTGACCATGACCACATTATCGTCAAGGCACTGCTTGAGGTCCTTGTCCGAGGCCAGAATAATAACCGGGCGTTCTGCCTTGTATTTTTGAGCCAGTGCGCAGATGCAGTCATCCGCCTCGACACCGTCCGAGACCATCAGCTTGAGGCCGAGCAGTTCGACTCCCTGCTGCACCGGTTCGATCTGCTGGGCCAGCGGTTCCGGCATGGCAGGGCGGTTGGCCTTGTACTCTTCATACAGATCGTTGCGGAACGTCTTGCCCTTGCCATCCATCAGGAAAGCCACATGGCTGGGCTTTTCATCGCGGATCAGGTTCATGAGCACCCGCATGACCGTATTGATGGCATTGGTCGGGAATCCGTCCGAGCGCGAGAGGTCGGCACGGGCGTAAAACGCGCGGTAGAGCAGGGCGGTGCCGTCGATGAGGTAGACGGGGTCTTGGTCGAAATTGAGACGTTCTTTTATGGACATATATCTATCGCTGGTTTGTTGTTGTCGATGGAAACGCAATCTACCGAAGAGGCGCAAAGTCAGCAAGGCCTAAGCAGGCTCGATGCGATCTCTCCTTGAGGGGGCAGTCGGTCGTTGATGTATTTCAAGTGAACGTGGTCGATGGATTTCCCAGAGAAAAGAGAAGCCCCGGACTGTTCCGTTCGGGGCTTCTCTGGATTCTTTGAGTAATCTTTCGGGGATGATCAGATGCGGCTGATGGTCTTCTTTCCGCCCTTGCCGAACCGCTTGAGCAGGAAAATCTCGGGATCTTCCCCTTCCAGTTCTTCAAGGGAGACTTCGGCCCGGGCCGCCTGCTTGTGTCCGCCGGCGCTCCCCAGTCCATTCATCAGCTTCTGGGCCATGGTGCCCATGTCGCGACGCAGTCCGTCACCGCGCAGGATACAGACGAGCTTATCCTCTGACGTGCCGGAAACCACGACCCACGGTACATTGTGTACCCGGGTGAAGAAGTCGGCAACAATGACAAGGATGTCGGGGTTTTCCACGCCACCGCAGTGGGCGAACAGTCCCTGGCCGATCCGGCGCAGGTTGTAGAAGGCGCGGGAAAAATAGCGCATCCAGTCGAGGTGGAACTCGCTTCGGCTGATGCGGTTCATCAGCTTGGAGTCCGAGAATTTCGACAGATACTTGA
The DNA here is from genome assembly GCF_900217235.1 of Pseudodesulfovibrio profundus. Classification (NCBI taxonomy): domain Bacteria; kingdom Pseudomonadati; phylum Thermodesulfobacteriota; class Desulfovibrionia; order Desulfovibrionales; family Desulfovibrionaceae; genus Pseudodesulfovibrio; species Pseudodesulfovibrio profundus. Next base: position 2,978,029 of record NZ_LT907975.1, read on the forward strand.
ACGCGGCCATGTCCGCATCAATGAACTTGCGCTCAAAGGTGCGGGTGTCGCACCGAATACCATACATGAGTGCCGTGGCCAGCAGCTTTGCCGGACGGATTTTCATGTTGTAGAGGTACTCGGTCATCATCGTGCAAACCGATCCGTACTGGGGGCGCACATCGACAAAGTCGGCCTGAGGCAGTGCGTCCTGGGAAAGGGGATGATGGTCGATGATCACGTCGAATTCCAGGTCCTGAAATTCGGGGTTGTGATGCGGTTGTGAATCCACCAGCGCGAACTTGTCGTACTGGGCCGCCAGGTTGGGAATGAGTTTCCGGGTCGGAATACGGCAGTACCGGATCATGGACAGGTTGTCCGGCCGCTTGACTTCGTTGATCTGGGCAATGGCCGCTTCATTGACCTTGCGGGCCATGATACGACGTAACGCCAGTGCCGAACCGAGTGCATCGGGGTCGGCATTGATGACGATGAGCCAGTTGTCCTCTTTACTGAACAGTGAGAGCAGATGCTCTACCTGGTCATCAAGCTGTTTGAACAGTGCCACGTACTATCCCTGTTTCAGGGTTAACGGTAGTCCTGCCGTGACCAGAAACGCCTGGTCGGCAATTCGGGCAACGCGTTGGTTCAGCGCGCCGAGACTCCGTATGAATGCACGAACCCCACTCCCTGCTGGGAGTGGCCCGAGCCCGGTTTCACACGAAACCAGGATCAAGTCCGTATCCTTCCAATCTTCAAGAACATCTATTAATTCTTGAATCTTTTCCTCTTCACATCCCGCCTCGCGGCAGGAAAAGAGCCAATAATCCAAACTGTCGACCAGCAAGGGCCGAACTGTCAGACTAGCCTTTCTCAGCATACGAGGCAAGTCCTCGGAAACTTCAGCAACTTCAATCGTTTCGGAGCGAGTTTGTCGGTGGCGTTTGATCTGTTCGCGAAACTCCAGGTCACGCGCTTTTCCCGTGGCAATGAACAACCCCGGTTCTTCGCATTCGGCCAGCAGATTCAGTGCGAAATCAGATTTGCCTGATTTGTTGCCGCCAAGGACAAATGTGATCATGCCTCTTCACTCCATTGGGTCATCCATTCCTGTATCAACTGCAACGATTGAAATATCTCTTTTTCGTTGAACACTTCCAGCACGACGGTTTCACCCTTGAATGCCGCAAGCATGTCTCGCAGCAGTCCTTGGCCCGTAGCATCAAGATGGCCGAGGCCGGTATGTTTGCCACTGCCGGGAACCGGTGCGTAGATGTGCAGCATTTTGACTGTTTCCCACAATTCGTCAAGCTCCAGCACGTGATGTTGGTCATATGCCAGAATATGTCCCAGATCGAGACAGGTGGAATACCCGGCCTCACGCGCTTCTTCCCAGCAGGCTGCAAGGTCGGTTTCTTCAACATTTTCAAGCAGTAAGCAAGCGGGATCAATGCCGGTTTGACGCAGTCGTGTCGCCAGAGACTTGAGCAATCCTGCTTGTCCGGGCGGGTGGAGAACAAAGGAATGCGGCTTCAGAAAAGCGACTTTCTCCATCAAACACAGCAATTTGTCCCAGACAATATCCAAGCCGCGCTCCCACGGCAGGTCGAGGGGCAGATGGACATGCCACGATATCGGAAGATGGGCAAGCTCGGCAGGCAGGTCCTCATCCGTATATCGCAGGCAGGCTTCTGTCTCGAAAAACAGGATTCCCACCTCGTCAAAGTGGTCGGCAAGGAACCGGCTGTTATCGGCCGCATTGGCAGGAATGACAAAGGATGGCGCGGCAATAGCAAAGGGAAAACCACCTGTCCGGTTTTTTCGGACAGAGGTGGCGGTATTACGTCGCTTCAATGCAGAATTTTCCTGCCCGTGGTGGGCCGTGGAATCCGAATGCTTTGTCATTCTTGACTTCTTATCCATAGGTATAGTGTTTGCACAATGGTAATCAGATACAATTTGTGCAACTAAGGCCGAGGATGTGACTATGAAGTTATTACGCTTCTACTGCCAACATAGATTGAACCCGCTCCATGTGTTCTGTCGTCTGCGCGAACTGGGGCTCTCCCTGGGGGCCGCCCGCAACGTCAGCCGCCTTTATGAGCGAAGTGTGTACCGTTTCATCTTCTAGCTGAACACTCTAACTAATCCAGCAGACCGAGCTGCTTTTCCTTGGTGACCCTTTTTGCTGACAATGTGGAACGGGTCACAAGTTTTTCCGGAATCTCGCGAAGATAGCGGGATCTGGGGAGATTCAGGGTCTTACCGTAGAGCTTACGCTGACTGGATCGGCTGATGTAGAGATTGCGTTTGGCGCGGCTCATGCCCACGTACATCAGGCGTCGTTCTTCGTGGAAGCGCTGACCGCGACCGGGGGTCAAAGTAATCTTGGCGGTGAGCAGGTCCATACCGGCAAAGGGCAGAATTCCCTCTTCACAGGCAGGCATGAAAACAGCGTCGAATTCCAATCCCTTGGATGCATGCAGCGTCATTATCTGAACTTTTTCCGAAGTGCGTCGGATCAATTCCAGCTCGGTCTGGAGGGATACCCAGGTGACCAGTCCCTGCCAGCCGCCGCGTTCATCAAAGGCTTTTTTCAGCTCTTTGAACTGACGGCTTTCCCAGAAAAACTGATCGTAGGGCGGTGTCTCTGACAGGTAGGCGGCCAGTCCGACCGGGCCTTTGGCCAGGATATGATCGGGGATGTCAACGAACTCATTATCGTCGCTTTCGTCCGGTCCTTCCAATGACATGCCCAGAAAACGTTGGGCAGCCTTGAGAATGGAGGCCACACGCGGTTCCTGCCAGAATCCGTCAAGCTCCGGGGTGGAGCACGGGATACCGGCCCGTTTCAGGGCTTTCTCCAGAATGGGAATCAGCGCTTTGAAGCGCACCAGTACGGCGATGTCGCCCGGGGCAAGCTCGCCATGTCCCTCAGCATCGGAGATGGAGTGCGAAGTGGCACCGATGAGGCCCTTGATCTTGTCACTGATCCAGGTCGCTTCCCGAACGTCGTCGGGAGCTTCAAAGAAATGAATGGTGGCATCGATGTCGAGATTGGCGTGCAGGGGCGGATCGTCCGGGAACAGGGCGCCGGAGCAGTCGAGAATCTTCTGGCCGGAGCGGTAGTTCTCACTCAGGGTGATGGTCTCGAGTTTATCCCAGATTTCGCCCAGTCGATTGCCAACGTCCCCCACTGCGCCGCGGAAGCCGTAAATGGACTGGCGGGGATCGCCGATGCAGAATACGCCGTTGCCGGATTCGCCTGCAATGCCGCGGATGACAGCCAACTGCAACGGCGAAAGGTCCTGCACCTCATCCACCAGAACGTGGGTGTAGGGCATCTTGAAAGTCGGAGCGCCGGATTGTTCGAGCATGAACTCCAGCAGGTCGGTGTAGTCCACCAAGTCCCAATGGTTCTTCTGATTGCCGTAATTGATATGGGCATCTTCGAGATCGCTGGAAAGGGGAGCCAGTTGCTCGCGCCCGACGTTGTACTTGTTCCAGTAGTGATTGAGATTCTTCCCGTTCAATTCCGGGTTCACATCGGCAAACAGCTTTTTGGCGGCTGATTCCGGCAGTACGACTGGGGTCTCGTTGTAGGCGTGTTTCCAGTAGTCGAAACACAGGGCGTGGAGCGTGCCGGCCTGTGGCATTTCCGCATCTTCTCCGCGGAGGGCCTTCAGGCGGGTGCGCATTTCCTGGGCAGCGCGCCGGGTAAATGTCAGGGCCAGAATGCGGCGGGGAGTCACCCCCTCATCGATAAGACGCGAGATACGGCCCATGAGGGTCTGGGTCTTTCCGGTTCCAGGGCCTGCCAGAACAAGAACAGGACCAGGACCTGCGTTGATCGCAGCCTGCTGTGCAGTGTTGTAGGTGAGCGGTTTGGTCTCTTCAACAGTTTGGGTAAAAGGCGTGCACACAGCTTCCTCAGGTTCCGCGTTTTTTGTTTGTTTCTTTTTTCGTTTGGGCTTGGCGATCAGGCTGGCGCCATTCTTGATCTCTGCCCGTTCTTTTTCGTTGAATACGGATATGACGCCAAATTCACCGTCATATCCGGGCTTGCGGAGGACATTACCCTCTCGCATGCGGGTCAACCCTTCGCCGAGGTGACAGGAGTACCGGTTCAGATCTTCCGCAGGCACTCGCTGCAGAATGTCCATTTCCGTCCCGAATTCCTTGATCAGCTGCATGTAGAGCGTGTTGACCTTTTTGGAGTTGGGACCGACGCCGACCACCTCGGACAGTACTTCCTTGAGCGGAATCAGGGAGGTGAAATTGGCGGCTCCCGGCGGCTTGACCGGTTCCTGCCTGTCGGCAAGCTCCAGCACGCGGTTGTATACGCCCACGGTCACCGGCTTGCCGCAGACGGGGCAGATGCCGCCTCGGGCCATGGTCTCGTGGGGGTCCATGGTCACGCCGCATTTGCGGTGGCCGTCCATGTGGTATTTGCCTTCTTCGGGAAAGAACTCCACCGTACCGAGAAATTTGTGTCCCAATCCTTCGCTGCGCAACGCACGGTAGATGCCTTCGTAAGACATCTCTCCGCGGAACAGGTTGGCTTCGCGCCCCAGCTTTTCACCGGAGTGGGCGTCGGAGTTGGAGATCAGCTTGATGCGGTCCAGCTCGCTCCAGGTCCAGTTCATTTCCGGGTCGGACGAGAGGCCGGTCTCCATGGCGAAAATTTCCTGGGAATAATCGCCGAAGCACTCTTTTATTGAATTGAAGCCGGATTTGGAGCCGAACAGGGAAAACCACGGCGTCCAAATATGTGCAGGGACCAGAAACGCCTGCGGGTGGCACTCAAGCACGATATCCAGCAGGTCGCGGCTGTCCAGTCCGAGAATGGGGCGGCCGTCAGAGGCCAGATTGCCGATTGCGTCGAGCTGTTCATTGAATCGGTGCACGGCGTCGAGATTGGGCATGTAGACAAGGTTGTGCACTTTGCGCACTTTGCCGCCACGCTTATATATGGAACTGATCTCGGTCTGCAGCATGAACCGCGTGCGACCGGGAATCTCACCGTCAAAGGAAGGGATTTCCTCTTCCAGGCCCTTGCTGTCCCGCAGCACGAAGAGACCACTGCCGTCGTCGTGTAGTTGTTCTTCTATTTCCGCCAGCCACTCCGGGTGGGTGAAGTCCCCTGTCCCGAGCACATGAAGGCCCTTGACGCGGCCCCATGCAGCGAGGCTGCGGATGGTCAGGTTTTTGCTGGTGGCCCTGGAAAAACGCGAATGGATGTGGAGGTCTGCGGTAAATCGTTCCATGGCGGGACAGTAAAGCTATACTCGCATTATTGCAAGTCGTGGCGTAATGAAAAGTGGTTGACCGACAACTTAGTTGCGCATACAACAATCGCCATGCTTTTTGAGAAACTGAAACCACGGGAGTCTCTTGGCTTCCTGAGCTGGAAAGTCTCCAGGCTCATGACGAATGATCTGGCAGGTCTGTTTGCCTCCGCTGATATCGACGTAACGGTTGAACAGTGGCGGGCGCTTATTCCGCTATACAAATTGGATGGCTTGTCTCAGGGCGAGCTTTGCGAACTGTTGTCACAGGAAAAAACCGGGGTGTCGCGACTGGTGGCTGCGCTGGAGAAGCGCGGGTATGTCAGACGCGAAGCCTGTGAAAACGATCGTCGCATCAAGTATTTGTATATTACGGACAAGGGAAGGGAACTGCTGGAAGCTACAGTCGATATTGCGGTGAATAATCGCGATAGGCTGACGCAACATGTCGATCCCGAAGAGTTGGCAATCTGCAAGCGGGTGTTGTGGCAGATAATCGAACCAACCTTGGACTGTTCGTGCGAATCTCATAACGATTAATGGAGAAACTACACATGAAAAACGTGTTGAAATATATGATCATGGTATTGATTATTCTGGGAATGGCAGCGCCTGCCGCAGCCCAGAAAGGTGGAGAAGCGCCACCGTCACCGGTTGTGGTCGACAAGGTGATCACTGGTGACATGGCACCGCAGTCCGAGTTTATCGGGACAGTCTTTTTTACCGAAATTTCCAATGTTGCATCGGAAGTTACCGGTAAGGTCATAGATATCAAGGTAAAAGACGGACAGCGTGTGAAGAAAGGGGACATTCTGGTCCGTCTTTCCTCTTCACTTCTTGATAAGAGCATCAGCCGCGCCAGGGCCAAGATGAAGCAGGCCAAGGCCGCGTACGAATCCGCCAAACTGGAATCGGACCGCGTGTCCTCTCTCTTCAAGTCCCGTTCGGTTTCCGAAGGTGAGTTCGACTCCAAACGACTGAACGCCGAAGGGTTGCTCTACGAATATGAAGCGCAACAGGCTGCCTTGGGTCAACTGCTTGAAGAAGCGGCCAAGAAAGTCATTCGCGCTCCCTACGACGGGATTGTCATCGACGTCAAAGCCAACCGTGGCGAGTGGATGTCCGTGGGGTCCGTGGTCGTGGTCACTGCCCGTGATGATGAATACGAAGTGGTCGTCAACGCCCCGCGTGAAGCATTCGGCGTGGTCAAGCCCGGACTCAAGGTAGGGATCAACCTCGGCGGTGAACAGTTGCCAGGTGAAGTCTTTGCCGTGGTTCCCAAAGGTGATGTCGCCACTCGTACATTCCCGGTCAAGATTCGTGTCGAGAACAACGGCGCTCTGGCCGAAGGCATGGAAGCCCGTGTGATCCTGCCTCGCGGGCTCGGTGGCGCTACCATGATCGTTCCTCGTGATGCCATCATCTCCTTCCACGGCCAGCAGGTGGTATGGGCCGTTCTGGACGGCAAGGCCGTTTCCATGCCGGTATATGTTGTCGGCTATCGAGGCCTGCAGGCTGGCGTGAAGTCGCCCAAGCTCAAGGAAGGCATGGATGTGGTCATCAAAGGGAACGAGCGCTTGCGCCCCGGACAGGCCGTAGCTCCCCAACAAGCCGAACAAAAAAACGCTCAATAGGTAAAATATATGGATATAGTCAAAGCCGCAATTGACAAGCCGGTAGCCGTACTCGTCGGCGTGATCCTCGTGGTCATGTTCGGCGGTATTGCTCTGGCAACGCTGCCATACCAGTTGTCGCCCAACGTGACCGAACCGGTCATCACGGTTTCCACGACCTGGCAGGGGGCAACGCCCTTTGAGATCGAGCGAGATATCGTTGAGGAACAGGAAAAGGTTCTCAAGGGTATCCCCGGACTCATCGAAATGGAAAGCTCCTGCTACAACTCGCTGGCAGAATTGACCCTTAAATTCGAGATCGGCACCGATGTGGACAGCGCGCTGCTCCGCGTTTCCAACAAGCTAGATGAAGTACCTGACTACCCGGACAGTTCCGATCGCCCGATCGTGTCCGCCACGGGTGCATCGACCTCGCCGGTCATCTGGATGATCCTTAAAACGCTTCCCGGCAATGACCGTGATGTGCAGACCTACCGGACGTACTTTGAAAACGAAGTGCGTCAGTATATCGAGCGCGTCAATGGCGTGGCCGATCTGTTTGTGGGTGGTGGACGTGAGGACGAGATGCAGATCATCGTCGATCCTGTCCGTCTGGCCGCGTACAATATGACGATTACCGAACTCGAAGGTATCCTCAAAGAGGAAAACGTTTCTATCTCAGCAGGTTCGCTGGGTGTAGGACGTCGAGATTACCGTATTCGCACACCAGCCGAATTCAAGTCGCCGGAAGACATTGAGTCCATTGTTCTCTCTTCCTCCGGTCAGCATCGCTTCTCTTTGGGCGATGTGGCAACTGTTCAGCGTGGTCACGAAAAACCCACTGTAGCCATGCTGCACAACGCCGTGCCGGGTATGGCCGTTGGTGTCAAACCCGAGTCCGGCACCAACGTGCTGGAGATGACCGCTGCGGTTAAAGCCGTGGTCGATGACTTGAACGAGCACAAACTCAAAGATCAGGAAATTGAGCTGGACTGGGTTTACGACCAGCGCCCGTATATTGAGGGTGCCATCGAGCTGGTTCAGAAGAACATCATCATCGGCTCCATCCTGGCCATTGTGGTGCTGTTCATCTTCCTTCAATCATTCTCGGCAACGATCATTGTTGCTGTTGCAATTCCCATTTCCATTGTCGGTGCGTTCATCATGTTCGCCGCAGCGGGCAGGACACTCAACGTTGTTTCCATGGCGGGTATCTCCTTTGCCGTTGGTATGTTGGTGGATAATGCCATTGTCGTACTTGAGAATATCGATCGACACCGGGGAATGGGCAAAAAAGCGTTGGCCGCTGCCTATGATGGCGCCAGCGAGGTTTGGGGTGCCGTTCTGGCATCGACGCTGACCACGGTTGCCGTCTTCCTTCCCGTTGTGTTCATGGAGCAGGAAGCCGGACAGCTGTTCAAGGATATCGCCATCGCGGTTACCTGCGCCATCATCCTGTCCCTGTTTGTCTCGGTTCTGGTCATTCCCATGCTGGCTCGCCAGTTCTATGGAATCGCTGAACGCCGTGCGCAGAAAAAGGGTGTGGACAACGGGCCTCGTAATCCGGCGGCTCTGTCACTGATCAAACGTCTGCTGGCTCCGCTGACCCGTGTGGGTGGCAAGTTGTCCGATATGCTGGTCAGCCTGCTGGATCTGGCTATCTCGAAACCGCTCAACCGCATTGTCACGGTGCTCAGTCTGACTGCGGCATCTATCCTTATCGTGTGGGCTTTCTTCCCGAAAATGGAATACCTGCCACAGGGTAACCGGAACCTCGTCATCAACATCCTCATCCCGCCGCCGGGTCTCTCCTACGAGGAGCGCCTGTCCATCGGTGAATTCGTGTATGAAGAGACCGGTCCGCACTTCGGCAAAGAGGTCGGTCCATTCCCGGCCATTGATGATATGTTCTTTGTCTCTGCGCCGACCATCAACCTCTTTGGTGCCATCTCCGAGGATGAAGAGCGTGCCGCTGACCTGACTCCGCTCTTCAATAGGGTGCTCAACTCCATCCCCGGCATGTTCGGTGTATCGCTCCAGGCGTCCATCTTCGAGCAGGGGCTGGGTGAAGGGCGAGTGATCAATGTTGATATATCGGGTCCCAAGCTGGAACAGATAGTCGCTGCTGCGGGAACCATGTTCGGCATGTCCATGCAGCAGATTCCCGGCTCACAGGTTCGTCCTGTGCCATCGCTGGAACTGCTCTATCCAGAGGTCCGTTTCATTCCCAATCGCGATCGCGTAAGGGCTGCCGGACTCTCTACAGCCGACCTCGGTACCGCTATCGACGTCATTCTTGATGGCCGGACTATCGGTGATTTCAAGGAAGAGGGTAAAAAGAAAATCGATCTGGTGCTCAAGGGTTCGACCACGGACATATCGACTCCCGAGGAACTGTATTCCTCGCTGGTCGCGGTTCCCAATGGCTGGGCTGTACCGGTCAGTTCTCTTGCGCAGCTTGAGCGAACCAACTCCATGAACCAGATTCGTCACCTGGAGCGTCAGCGTACCATTACCTTGCAGGTGACGCCGCCAGCGGATATGCCGCTGCAGCAGGCCATGGAAACCATTGAAAACAACATGATACCCGCCGTGCGCGACATGGGGCTGCTGGAAGGGCTGGATGTCCGCCTGTCCGGTGCCGCGGATAAACTGTCCGTCACCCGTGAAGCATTGCAGTGGAACTTCCTGCTTGCGGTGGTCATCACCTATCTGCTGATGTCCGCACTGTTCGGCAACTTCCTGTACCCGTTGATCATTCTCTTCACCGTGCCATTGGCCGGTGCCGGAGGATTTCTGGGGCTGAAGCTGGAGAACATATTCATTGCCCCACAACCGCTTGATATCCTGACCATGCTCGGTTTCGTTATCCTGATTGGTGTAGTTGTTAACAACGCGATTCTTATCGTGCACCAATCGCTGGGTAACATTCGAGAACACGGTATGGCACATAAGGAAGCCGTTCTGGAAGCAACGCGGACCCGCTTGCGGCCGATCTACATGTCTGCAGCTACGTCCATCTTCGGTATGTTGCCGCTGGCTGTGGCGCCCGGTCCCGGTTCCGAGTTGTACCGAGGACTCGGAGCGGTTGTTCTGGGTGGTTTGGCCCTGTCCACCATCTTCACCATCTTCGTTATCCCTGCACTGTTGATGTTCATCATCGGCATGGAGAAAAGCAACGAAGAGCGATTGGCTGAATAGTCGATCCTGTCATCACAAATAGCAGGGCGCACCCGTGATCACGGGTGCGCCCTTTTTATTTTATTTGTCCCGTCCTGAAATAGGTTGACACCCAGAGGACCTATTTATGGAAGACAAATCCAAACAGCGAGTTAGACGCACCCAACGCGATTACACGATGGCCTTTAAATTGTCGGTTGTGGCACAGGTGGAAAAGGGCGAGATGACGTACAAGCAGGCTCAGGCTCTTTATGGTATTCAAGGGCGAAGCACTGTGCTGAAGTGGCTCAGGAAGCACGGCACCCTTGATTGGAGCAAGTCCATGGTACATTCCCGAAAAGACCCAAAAGCCAGAGAAACACCGGTCCAGAAGATCAAACGGCTGGAGAAAGAGCTTGAGGAAGAAAAGATCAAGACCGCGCTTCTCAATAAAATGATTGAGATTTCCGACCGCGAGTTTGGGACTTCTATAAGAAAAAAGCTTACCCCCGAGCTGCACGAAGTCTTCAGAGAGAAAGACAAATAAGCTTGTCTGCTTGTTGCAGGCAGCTCGGGGTCAGTCGGCAGTCCGTGTATCAGGCTGAAAAGCGCCATGATGCACGGGAAGCCATGTATCAGGAGGCAAAGGCCATGGTCCTGAACGTGCGGACCAGGATGCCCCGCCTTGGGACTCGAAAGCTGTACCACCTGTTGAAGGACGCATTTTCCGCAAAGGGAATCAGGCTCGGACGTGATGGGTTGTTTTCCCTGCTGCGGCGAGAGCATATGCTCATCAAGCGACGGAAAAACTATACAAAGACAACCAACTCGAAGCATTGGCTAAAAAAGCATCCCAACTTGTTGAAAGATGTTCAACCGAGATGTCCTGAGCAGGTGTTCGTAAGCGACATTACCTACGTGAATACACGTGAGCAAACATGCTATCTGTCGCTGGTGACAGATGCATTCAGCCGGAAGATAATGGGATACAACGTGAGCCGGGATCTCAGTGCGGAAAGCACAACCAAAGCGCTGGACGCGGCAGTTGAAAACAAGCGAAGGAGGGTGAATACAATTCACCATTCAGATCGAGGACTCCAATACGCTTCTTCGGTCTACCAGAGAAAACTCCAGGAATCCGGCATGGTTCCTTCCATGACAGATGGCTATGACTGCTATCAAAATGCCTTGGCGGAACGGATGAATGGAATTCTGAAGCAAGAGTTCATGGTCACCAAATGCAACGACTTTGCAGAGCTCAATACCCTGGTGAGGGAATCCGTTGAGATATACAATTCACAACGGCCACATCTCAGCCTAGGAATGAGAACGCCAAACGATGTACACGAATCAGGCTGTGGGGCTAGCCCCACAGCCTGATTGAAACCTTCAAAAACCGTCAACCTATTTCAGGACGGCTCAATTTGATACAGTAGGCTCATTAGACTGGCCGGGGCCAGTTTTCCTGATTGAGAGCGTCTGATGGAAGGCTATTTGCCTGCTCTGGTCGGGTTATCCAGAACCCGGTCCGTGGCTTCACGAATACTGTTTTTCAAGTCGTCCTTGGATAGCTGTTCGGACAAGATGATCGTTCCCTTTTGGACATACCGTGCCGGTAAGATATTTAGGGCCAGAGCGTAAATATCTTCAATATCGAGCGGTTCGAAGAGATAATCTCCGTACTCGCTTTCCAGAATTTCAGGGATCGTCTGAATGAGGCGCTTTTCATTTCTGTTCTTGATCTTGCTGACGTCAACGCCATTAATCCGGTATTCAATCTCAGCCATTCCGTACTCCTCCGAACTCGTTTTACTTGACAGGTGGTATGATAATGCACGGATTATCATACCATGGCAACGGCAGAAGCGTATCTTTGTACCTAGATTAAAGCACATTACGCAGGGATATTTGTCAACGAGACAGCAACCTCTCAGTTGTGGATTGCCTTGACACAGACCCAGTGCAGTCCTATTTTGTAAAGGTAGTAAAAGTTATTTTTAGCAATAAAGGAGAGCATCATGTCCCTGAAGCGTTTGATCGTTCCAGCCATTGGGCTGATGACATTACTTATGGGGCTGGTCTTTCTGGGACATGCTACCGACAAGGAGAGTGTCATGATCGACACGAATAATCTGGAGATAGCGACCATCGCCGGAGGATGTTTCTGGTGTGTCGAATCGGATATGGAGAAGCTGCCTGGTGTGGTCAAGGCGGTTTCCGGCTATGCCGGCGGAGATGAATCCGACCCGTCCTATGAGCAGGTCTCAAGCGGTTCAACCGGACACCGAGAAGCGGTACAGGTATTCTTTGATCCCGCTGTCATAACGTATCGGGAAGTGCTGGATCACTACTGGAAGCATTTTGATCCCACCGATGAAGGTGGATCGTTTGGTGACCGTGGATTCCAATACACATCCGCCATCTTCTACCACTCGGATGAGCAGCGGCTGATTGCAGAAGAATCAAAGAAGGATCTGGAGGCGAGTGGACGTCTGGATGGTCCCGTGGTGACGCCCATCATCGAGTTTACGACGTTTTATGACGCAGAACAGTATCATCAGGATTACTATCAAAAGAGCCCTGCGCGATATAAGACGTACCGCTATTTTTCCGGCCGTGATCGATACGTCAAGGAGACATGGGGGGAAGACGCCAACTTCAAGGCAGCCCCCGAGACAGGAAAGAGCGGTCTGACTGGGTTTGTCAAGCCGGACGATGCGACGCTCCGCGAAACCCTGACCCCGATGCAGTATGAAGTGACCCAGGAAGACGGCACAGAACCACCATTTCGCAATGAATACTGGGACAACAAGCAGGACGGCATCTACGTGGATATCGTTTCGGGCGAGCCGCTGTTTGCTTCGGTTCACAAGTATGAATCAGGCACTGGCTGGCCGAGTTTCGACCGTCCGCTCGTGAACGAAAATATAGTTGAGCACCAGGATCGAAAGTTGTTCATGGTCCGTACGGAGGTGCGCAGCAAGCAGGCGGATTCCCATCTTGGTCACGTGTTCAGCGATGGCCCGGAGACAACCGGCTTGCGTTATTGTATCAACTCGGCTGCCCTTCGCTTCGTTCCCAAGGAGGATTTGGAGGCAGAAGGGTATGGTGAGTTCCTCTCGCTGTTTGACTAGTCCCATGTTGTTTGAAGCGCTGCCCGGGAGTCTCCGTATGGAGGCTCCCTTTTTTTAATGCTCTGTTGATTTGCTTTGCTCATTTTCTATGAATAATCAGTTTGTTGATGAGCCAAACCAGCGCGGCTATCAATATACCATCGTGTTAGCTTGGTTATTATTTCCGCTCGTCGGTTCCTTCCGTTCAAATAACTGTGTTACGAAACAGTGACAAAAGTGTTTCGGTTTTGTGACGAAAAAGTGATCCATTGATGGAGTTGAACGACGAGGGGGTACCAAGTGTTGCGCAAATTATATGAAAACCTGCCGATGTCAGCCAAACTGGGATTAGGGTTCGGGTTTGTGGTTGTCGTCTTCGTTATCGCGCTCGGCAGTTACGCTGTAACGCTCAGTTCCACACAGAATGCCTACGGCCGACTGGTCAATAACACTGCAGCCATTCGTGCCACGGCGAAGAATATTGATATCCATATGCTCGAGAGTCGTCGAAGCGAGAAGGATTTCATTCTTCGCGGTGATATGAAATACCCCGAGCGTGTCGACAAACTTGTGGAAAGCATCAGGGAAGAGTCGCAGCAGTTGGCTGCACTGGAAAAAATGGCCGGAAATGAGGAAGGGGTGAAGAATGCCGGCGAGATTGCACAGTATATAGGCCAATATCATACGGCATTTGGCAATGTGGTTGCCATGTGGCAACGGCGCGGTTTGACCCATGAAGAAGGGCTTCAAGGGTCGTTTCGTGAGTCTGTCGGTGATCTGGAAGTCATGCTGGAGGATATAGATAAAGCGGTTCAGAACGATACCAGCAGCACGGCCATAGCCGAGATGTTGATGTTGCGCAGACACGAGAAGGATTATCTCCTTCGTCAGGATCAAAAGTATATTCAGCGGGTCGACGACCAGATCGAAGTCCTGCTCGCTGCCATGGAGAGATTGCCCATTTCCACAGGCGAGCTTGATCAGTTGAGACAGTATGTGGATCGGTACAAAAAGGCGTTCCATGCACTGGTGGACGAGGATGCAAAGATCGCGCAGGGAGTTGCCAGCCTGCGGGAAGCCGTGCACAAGGTCGAGCCAATTGTTGAGCAGGTGGTGAAGCGGGCCAATGAGCGGATGGATGTGGTTGAGGCCGAGGTCCTCGAAGCCGCGGCAGTGGATAATATCCGGTCCATGTCCATTGCAGGATTCGCCGTCCTGGTCGCCGTCGTGCTGACGGTTGTCATCACCCGCTTGGTTACAGGTCCACTGAATCAGGGTGTCCGTATGGCGTCTGAAGTGGCTGAGGGCGAATTGACCACGAGAATGGAGATGGATCGTTCGGATGAAATCGGCAGGATCATCCAGGCTCTGGCAAGGATGTCGCAGCGATTGCGCGAGGTCATCGGTACTATTCAGGAAGCCACTGCATCGGTCGCTTCGGGCAGTGAGGAGGTCAGCGCCTCCTCGGAGAACCTGTCCCAAAGCGTGTCTGAGCAGGCTGCTGTCGTGGAAGAGGTTTCATCGAGCTTGACCCAGTTTGCCAGCAATATCAAACAGACGAACGAGGCCGCATCCATTACGGAAAAGATTGCAGCCAACAACGCTGCCGATGCGGAAAAGGGTGGAGAAATCATCACCAATGCGGTTGAGGCCATGCATGATATTGCCGAGCGAATCACAGTCATTGAGGAGATCGCCCGCCAGACCAATCTGCTCGCCTTGAACGCGGCCATTGAGGCAGCCCGGGCCGGTGAAGCGGGTAAGGGATTTGCCGTCGTTGCTTCCGAGGTGCGTAAACTCGCTGAACGAAGCGGTGTTGCAGCCGGTGAGATCGGTGGGTTGTCGTCCCGTTGCGTGGAAGTTGCGGAGGAAGCCGGTGAACTCTTCCAGAGGATGATTCCGGAAATTCGAAAGACCGCTGAAATGGTGCAGGAAATCAGTAGCGCCAATGTCGAGCAGAACGGTGGGCTTTCCAATCTGACGGATGCCATGGGGCAGTTGGATCAGTCTGTCCAGTCAAACGCCTCGGCAGTGGAAGAACTGGCGGCCACGGCAGAAAATCTGGCACAGCAGGCTGCATCCGTTCAGGAAGCCATGGGCTTCTTCCGAGTGGATGAGGAGGACTTCAGCGGTTCATCGGATGTGCGGTCAGGTGCCATGCTCCAACTGGAGGCATAGTGCTTTCCCATGAGTGGGGAGGTGGGGCGCCGTATCTTAACTGTTTACTAAGTGGTCAGGTTGTTGAGGATGATGGTTGCTGCACGGTCGGCAGCCCCGGGTTCACCCACTCTGGAGCGGAGATCGGCAAGGTCCTGCCACATCTTGTCGTATGATTTCGGGTCGTCGAGCCACTGCAATGCCTGTTTAGCCAGATTCTCGGCGTTGGCTTCCTGCTGAATGTATTCCGGGTAGACTTCCTTGTTCATGATCAGATTGGGCAGAGATATGAAGTCGACATTAACAAGCAGTTTTCCGATAAGTTCCGATATCTTGGATACCTTGTAGGCCACGGCTGCCGGGGTGCCGATAAGCGCAGTTTCCAGCGTGACGGTGCCGGACGCGGCAAGCATGAACTTGCAGGAGCGGAAGGTGGCGTACCGGTTGTCCGGTTCAACGCATTCCACCGGAATATCTTCCGGCCACAGGTCCATGAGGTGTTCCTTGTTTCGGCCCGGTGCACAGACCATGACGTATCGCAGGTCCGGGTGCTTTTTTGCCAGCAGTCGCGCTGTTTCTCCGAAGACCGGTAGCAGCGAGGAAATCTCCTTGGACCGGCTGCCGGGGAGCAGGCCGATGCGCTTGTCATCCACCGGGATGGAATCCAGCTCATCAAAGGGCAGCACATCCATGAGTGGATGACCCACATAGTCGACGTCCACGCCGAATTTCTCATAGAACGGCTTTTCAAAGGGCAGAATGCAGATGACGCGTCGGACATATTTGCGCAGGAAGTGGACACGGCCGGAGCGCCACGCCCATATTTGCGGAGATATATAGTAATAAACGGGAATGCCGAGCTTGTACGCCATCTTGGCGATACGGAA
The DNA here is from genome assembly GCF_900217235.1 of Pseudodesulfovibrio profundus. NCBI lineage: Bacteria > Pseudomonadati > Thermodesulfobacteriota > Desulfovibrionia > Desulfovibrionales > Desulfovibrionaceae > Pseudodesulfovibrio > Pseudodesulfovibrio profundus. Next base: position 2,994,225 of record NZ_LT907975.1, read on the forward strand.
ATTGAATTCCGGGCAGTCCACCAGAATGATGGCCCGTGGACGCACTTCAGTGAGAGTCTGTTTGATTTTTCGCAACAGCAGTATGATCTTGAACAATCCGCCAAGAATTTCCGTGATGCCCACCAGCGAGATGAGGTCCATGTCGTAGCGGATATCCAGCCCCTCGGCTGCCATGGCCGATCCGCCCATGCCGGTGAAGGTGAGGGTCGGGTCTTGGGCCTTGAGCGCTTTCATGAGTTCCGCGCCGTGAAGGTCGCCGGAAGCCTCGCCCACGCTGAACCAGATGGGGCTGTTGGGATTGTCAGTCTGCATAAGAGGTTAGTAACCCATGTCCGTGGGGGGTGCAAGGCGGACACCCCGAAATGACGTGTCGGACTTGCAAACATGGCCTACAGTGCGTAGAAAACGAGCGCACTAGTGCAAACAAACTTAGAACGAGGGATAATATATTATGCTGAAAGTCGGAGTTGTCGGTTTGGGTTGGATGGGCCGTGTTCATCTGCGCAACTACACTGAAATGGCTGACGTTGAGGTGGTTGGTGTCGTGGATGTCGATCCCAAGGCGTGTGCGGAAGTGGCAGAACAGTTTGGCGTAAAGACCTTCACGTCCCTGGACGAGTTGCTGGAAAACGAGCTGGACGCCATGTCCATCTGCGTGCCCACGAGCCTGCACCACGAAACCGGCATAAAGGTCATGGATAAAGGCATCAATGCCATTATCGAGAAACCGCTGGCCGCCACCGCAGAAGAAGGCGAAGATCTGGTGAAGAAGGCCAAGGAAAAGGGCATTGCCCTGATGGTCGGCCATGTCGAGCGCTTCAATCCTGCTGTTGAACGGGTCAAGGAACTGATCGGTGATGATGTCATCTCCATCCAGATCGAGCGCGTCGGTCCGTACCCACCGCGCATTCAGGATGTTGGCGTCATCAAGGACCTCGGCTCCCATGATATCGACCTGATTCGTTACCTGACCGGTTCCGAATTCAAGTCCGTCTACGCTGTCTCCTCTTCCTCTCTCGGAAAGCATGAGGATTCCGCGCTCATTACGGCTGAGATGGAAAACGGTGTGCTGGCCAACATCACCACCAACTGGGTGACTCCCTACAAGGGACGCCGCATCAATGTTGCCTGTGAATCCAAGTACATCCAGGCCAACCTGATCACCCAGGAAGTCAAGGAATACTCCGCTTTCTCCACCTACGACAAATCCTACTCCGTCCGCGAATGGCCGCTCATGTTCCGTGAGCCGGTCAAAGAGGAACTGACCCAGTTCCTGAACGCCCTGCGTAACGGCACCCCGGTTCCCATTACCGGTGAAGATGGTCTGGAGGTCCTCAAGACCTTTGACCGCATCTTCGAATGCGCCTGCTAAGAGCAGACAACGCACAATAACAGAAGGCCGTCTCAATTGAGGCGGCCTTTTTCATTGCTCTATTTGAAACGATAGCTTGGGAGATTTTGTTGGACTGTGACTGTTACTTGGCGGGTGCAGTCTCTGCCTGTGCCAGCGGCATTTCGCGGCGTACTTCTATGTAATCCGTGATGGATGCCAACTCGCCGACCTCGTGGGCCATGGCTACGGCCCGCGCCCGCTCGATGCCCGTGTCGGTCAATCCGATCAGGATGGCGTTGCGCTGTACCACTTCAACACGCAGGTCTTCCCGTTGGAGAGCCTTTGAGCGCTTGTACATGGTCGCCAGCTCCTGCGAGAGGCGTTTATCGTCGGATGTGTTTTTGCGGAATGCGGATTTGGGGAAGAATTTGCAGCGGATGGTTTTGACCCCCTGGACCGTGGCTGCGGTCTGGATGGCATAATCGGCTGTGGCGCGATCGGCCACTTCTCCTACCAGATAGGCGCGACAATCGATGACATGCACCTTCAAGTCCTTGATGCCGTTGAGGTCTAGGCGCTCGCGGAGTCGACGTTCCAGAGTCACATCGGTTTTGGCGTGCAGTTCCCCACCGATCACCGAACTGCGCGGCAGATAGTCATCAGCGATGATAGCTGCGTCGTATCCCGTCATGGCGCCCCCTGCCACCTGAACGGCAGGGTACAAGGCGCATCCACCGGTCAAAAGACCGAGCAGCATAATGATGATAATTTGATACGGCACAGTACGCATAACGCTCATACTATAAATAAGTGTCTAGACTTTGTCTAATCCTACGTTGGCAAAATTCTATTCGCGAATGGCGAGAAGGTAGACCATGCCGGAGATGTTCTGTCGGTGGATTATCCGTAGATTCTCAGGACGGTTCTCCCACTTCTTCCAATCCTTTTCACGGATGGTCAGCGCCACCGGGGACGGGGTGTCGAGCATGGACCGCAGTTCATCCCAATCATTGGTTTCGGCAATGTCGTGACCTGCGTAGTAGGTGAAGATGCCGGAGTAAATCTTGTACGCCATGGGTTTGAACCCTTCATCGGCGAGGGCGCCGACTTTCAGGGCGTGCTGTTTGGGGCTCATGGCATTGTCCAGTGACGGAGCGACCATCAGTCCGACCGGATACAGCCACAGCGTGACAGCCAGTGTCGAGACCAGTATGGCCGTGCGGGAGCCGGACTCGCGTACGGCATAGATGGCGCCACCACCGGCCAGCAGGAGAGTGGCGGCAATACCCATGCCGCGTACAGGCACCTCAAAGGGCAGCAGACCGCCGCTGACAATCAGTCCTGCACCGAGCACAATCCAGAGCCCTGCCACCGAGGTCCAGAATGAACGGGCGTGTTCAGGCTTCATCCGCTCCATGGCATCAGCAGTCAGAAATGCCAGTGCCGGAAACATGGGCAGGATGTAGATCAGGACCTTGCCGCTCAGGCTCGAAAGAAAAACAAAGGTTGCGCCGAACATGATCCAGAGAAAGGCGCGTGGACCGACCTGACGTCGGGACGCCCACAACTCGCCCAGTCGCTCAAGAGAGAAGGCGCGTCGTACCGGTGCAGTGAAGGCGAACAGCGTCCACGGGAGCCATGCCAGCGGGAAGGCTATGAAGTAGTAATAGAACGGTTCCCGGTGGTGGAACGTCTTGGTGGCGCGCTGGATAACGTGCTTGCCGAGGACCGTATCCATCAGGAAATCAGGGCCTTCGGCAATGACCACACCGGCAATCCAGGCGGCCAGTAACAGCAGCATGGCCCCGAAGCCCTGCGCCATCTTTATGGTGAACAGCCGACGAATTTCGCCTTTCCACAACAGGTAGACGGCACTGGTCAGCAATGGGAAGATGAAACCCAGTGGGCCTTTGATCAGCGTGGCGACACCGGCCAGCAGGAAGGCATACAGGGGCCACCTGCCCTGATCATTCTGCTTGAATGCCTGAAAGAGACAGACGTGGCTGAGTATGATGAAGGCCGTAAACAGCAGGTCCATGCGGGAATAATGGAAAAGGCCCGCCAGGAAGAAGGTGGAGAGCAGGATGAGGACGCCGCCAAGGGAGACACTTTTGTTGAAGCCGAGGACCCGAGCCAGATAGTAGCTCGCCATGAGCAGGAACAGGCCGGACAGTGCCGCGCCCACAAAAAAGACCGTGGGCATGTTCGCCGGGGTCAATGTGTCGATGAGCCAGAGGAACCAGAAATAGATGGGCGGTTTATCCGGGTAGGGTTGCCCATTGAGCGAAAGAACCATCCATTTCCCGTTCAGGACGAGGTTTTGATAGGCATTGGCGTATCGAACTTCGTCGGAAAACCACAGGGCACGGTTGCTGATGGTGAACCATGTCTGGGCGAAAACTCCCACGATCATGGTCAGCCAGGGGTGGTCCTCAAGGGTATTCCAAATATGTGTTGCTATCTTGCTCATGGGTAGCCTTATCGTTTTTTTGTCTTACGAAACAGGGATGTTTCCGCGATGATGACGGTGGCGAAACCGCCGAAGCTGCCCAGCAGCCATCCGAAGAAAACGTCTGTGGGGTGGTGCCATCCCAGATAAATGCGGGTGAAACCGACAGCGCCGACAAACAGAGCCAGCAGCGCCGTCAACCACGGGCGCGCTTTGCGGAGCGCCAGCGGCAGGGACCATCCCACGATTTCCGTGGTATGGCCCGAGGGCAGGGCGTGGTAGCCGCCGCTCGTTGTCAGGGGATTGAAGAAAACACCGCGTCCCGGTCTGGGGCGCCCGATGGTCTGCTTCAGAAAATGCACGCTGGCCGCAGCCACGATGAGCTGCACGCCAAGTAATATGAGAATGTATCGCTTACGTTCGATGTTATTGGTGCGCAGTGCGTGGATCAGCAGTCCGCCATACAGAACATAGAAGACCGGGTTGGACCAGTCTGTCAGCAGTTTGCAGATGAGCTTGATATCCGGGTTGGCGGCACGGTGCTGCTTGAAAAAAGCGGCAACCTCGGCTTCACTGTTGAAGCCAAGCCAGATGGCCAGCAGGATGATCAGAAGCGGGGCGGAAAAAAGGGCCCAATGTTTCAGCCAGGCGATACGCATACGACTCTCTTAAGCCAAGGGGTGGTCCGGGGGCAACCGGTTCGAATCAGGAGGACTGCTCGTCGGTCTCTTCGGGATATTTTTCATGGGTGTATTTTGCCCATGTTTCCTTGTCCGCGCCGAGGTCCGTGAGGAGCTCGGCCATGGATTTCCCTTCCTGTTTCCAGTATTTGTGGGTGTGGTCGGAGCACTCGAAGGGGATGATCAGGTTCCCGTCATCGTCGAAGTAGGGTTCGATCTTGTTCATGGCTGGGGACTCTTTCACTATTGCAGGGGAAAGTCAAGAGTATGATGATGCGCTGACGCGTAACGCTGCGCAAGAGGTCACGCGTCAGCAAAAATACTATTTCAGTACGAACTCTGCCAGGGTGCGCTGCACACCAACGACATCCGTGCCTTTTTTCAGTTCCTTGACCAAAGGCTCCTTCTGGCCGGAAACCCACAGCTTCAGTTCGGCGTCCATGTCAAAGTGGCCGCTAGTCTCCACGGCGAAGTGGGTGATGGATTTGTAGGGAAGTGAGTGGTAGTCGACCTTTTTCCCGGTCATGCCCTGCTTGTCTACCAAAACAAGGCGCTTGTTGGTGAAGACAAACAGGTCGCGGATGACCTTGTACGCCATGACCACATTTTCTCCACTGGCCAGAATCGGGGCGAATTCCGTCTGAATTTCTGCTACATCAACCTCTGCCGCATTACCGAAAACCTTGTCGAGAAGTCCCATCTATTCCACTCCTTTTTGGATTGTACGAAGTTACGCGCCCACCAGCTTTCGAGCCAGGGCGAGGGATCGGGGTTTGAGCGGTCCGCTCGTGCCGAGAGCGACCATGGTTTCCACGTCCTCGATGGTGTCTGTATCTGCCAGAGGCGGCAGTTCGTGATACTGCATCCCTTTGTCTTCCAGAATGCTCACCGTCTGTTGCAACACCAAGTCCGTACTCCATTCCATATTCTTGAAGACATCGGGGATGAATCCCAGTTTGTGGAATCCGATACAGTAGTATCCGCCGTCATCTGCCGGGCCGATGCACGGCTGCTCCGGCGTGAGCGAATCCAGTGCTTCCTGCAGGATGGAGGCGCTGAGGGCGGGAATGTCGCTGCCAACAAGTACCACGCGCTCGTATCCCATGAAAAATGCTTCCCGAAAGGCGTTCTCCATCCGGCGGCCGAGGTCGGTCCCTTTCTGGCCGATGTAACGCAGCTCGGAGCCGAGCCAGTCGCGCATGGCTCCCCCGGCTTTTTCCGGGGCGAAGCAGACGATGATATCGGATGAACATTCCGCGAGCAGCTCTTCGAGCTTGTCTTCCACAAACGTGGCATAAAATTCGGCTGCGAGTTCCGGGAACGACCCTTCGGCAAGACGGGTTTTGACCTCGCCGGGCATGGGGTATTTCGCGAAGAAAAGAATACAGTCTTTCATTATTCGGTGTCGTCCTTGTGGGGGCGGTAATGGTTTGCCAACCTGGAAGGCGATACGCCGAACGCATATTGAATGCGTAACCACCAGTTGGTCAGTGTCCGCCGCAGAGGTCCCTCTCGCTCCCAACGGCGGGGTGATGTTTTTACTGTATCCTGCAAAATAGTTATGGGCAATCCTTCCATGCGGATTCGCTTGAAAAGTTCAACATCTTCCATGATCGGAATGTCGGCAAATCCTCCCATGGCTCGAAAGCGATCGGCCAAAATGAACTGGGCCTGATCGCCATAGGGGACGCGCTCCCAACTGCTGCGGAGATTGGCAAACCACGAGATCACGGCCAGCGAGAGTCGCGATGAGTCAATTGACAGCCTGAAGGCGCCGGCTTCGATGCCTCGGTCTATTGTTTCGGTTATGGCGGGGAAAGCCCTGTCAGGCAGCACGGTATCGGCATGGAGAAACAGCAATATGTCACCGCTTGCCACGGCAGCACCGGCATTCATTTGCCTGCCTCTGCCCGGTGGGGATTCCACCTTGATGGTCTGCGAGTCCTTGATGGCCGCCAGGGTGGTGTGTCCCAATCCACCGTCAGCCACCACTATTTCGATATTTTCATTCAGGCGTCGGACTGCCGCGATGGTCTCATTAATGATTATTTCCTCATTATATACGGGTATAATGACGGAAATTAGGGGGTGAGAGGTTGTGTTCCGGTCCATGGATGATTACTAAACGGTTTGTCCGTTTTTTAAAAGCATGGAGAATATCGTGGGAAAACGCGTATCAGATGATGCCGAAGCAATCCGGAATGTACTGGATAAAGCCGACGTCCTGTGGTTGGCATTGACCGATGAAACAGGCCCGTACTGTGTGCCTGTCAATTTTGCCATGGAGGAGGGTGTCATATACATCCATTCGGGCAAAAAAGGGCGCAAGGCGGCTATTCTGAATACGGAAGCGCAGGTCGCTTTTTCCGCGGCTGTTGACGTCGAAGCCAAGACCGGTGATACCATTTGCAGCTATGGCTACCGTTTTCGTTCTGTCGCAGGAACCGGCATCCCCCGACTGCTGGAGGCTGATGAGGCCCGGGTCGGACTGGATATCATTATTCGCAAATATGCCGGTAAGCTCATGCCATACACAGACAAGATGCTGGCTGCCACCGCAGTCTATGCCATTCCCATGGAAAACGCATCTGTTCGGATCAAGGAGTAATCCATGATAATTACGTATTTTGGCGATTCACTCACCCTCGGGGTGGGGGATGACAAGGGAATCGGCTGGGCCGGGCGCGTCACCGCTGGTGTGCGCGAGACGGGCGTCGATGCCACGGGCTACAATCTCGGTGTCCGTAAAGATACCTCCGTCAACATCCAGCATCGCTGGAAACCGGAAGCCATGTTGCGGCGAATGCCCGGCACCCCGTTCAAGCTGGTTTTCAGCTTCGGCGTTGCCGATGTGATGAACGGGGTCTCCAGCGAGGAATCTCTTGCCGGGGCTGTGGCAACCCTGAGTCAGGCCAAAGCCATGGGCGACGTCCTGCTCATCGGTCCGACCCCGGTCAATGACACCGCCAAGCGTGAAGCCATCACAACCCTGTCCCGCATGCAGGAAGGACTGGCCAAACGCCTTGAGATTCCCTTTGTAGCGACAGTTGACGCCATGCACCGATCCTTCGTATACGGCCAAGCCTTAAACGATGGTGACGGCGTCCATCCAACGGGATTGGGATATGCCGATCTCGCGGATCATATTTTGAAATCCAATGCCGCCCGAGCATTTTTCGGGCTGGAGTAGATAATGTCTGATTTGAAATCCTTTGCCAGCGACAATAATTCCGGCGCACATCCGGCCATCATGGAGGCCGTGGTCAACTGCAACGTGGGACACCTCAAGTCCTACGGTGAAGACGAAATCTCCATCCGCACCGACAGAGTGTTCGAGGAGTTCTTCGGATCCCAGGCGCGCATCCACTATGTGACCACCGGTACCGCGGCCAACGTGCTTGGCATCCGGGCTGTCACCCACACCTACAACTCCGTCATCTGCGCGGAGCAGGCCCATATCAATAATGATGAATGCGGCGCGCCCGAGGCGTTTGGCGGCATCAAGCTGGTGCCCGTTCCTTCCAAAGACGGTAAGCTGACCCCTGGCTCCATTGCCCCGTATCTCGGCCATGTGGGATTCGTGCACGCGTCCCAGCCCAAGGTCATCTCCATCACCCAGCCCACGGAAGTCGGCAAGCTCTATACGCTCAAAGAGATCGAGGAACTGGTCGAATTTGCCCATGACCGCGATCTGCTCGTCCATTTGGATGGTGCGCGTATCGCCAATGCCTGCGCTGCCCTTGATTGCTCGTTTTTTGATATGACCACTGCGCTCGGCGTTGACCTGATCTCGTTCGGCGGCACCAAGAACGGCTGCCTCATGGGCGAGGCCGTGGTGTTCCTGAACCCCGACATCGGCGAAGGGTTCGTCTACCTGCGCAAGCAGGCCATGCAGTTGGTTTCGAAGATGCGCTTTGTCTCTGCCCAGCTCAACCGCTACCTTGCCGATGACCTGTGGCTGACCAACGCACGTCAGGCCAATGCCATGGCACAGCGTCTGGCTGAAAAGGCCGGAGCCATCGAAGGCGTCACCATCAAAGGGACCGTGGATTGCAACGCGATTTTCGCGCACATCCCACCCGAGGCCACGGAGATTCTGCTGGAGAAGTACTACTTTTATGTATGGGACGAGCACGACCACACGGTCCGCTGGATGACCTCCTGGGCCACCACCGAAGAGATGGTCGACGAGTTTGTTGCCGACATCGAAAAAGCTGTGGCTGCGGTTCGGTAATATGCAAAGAGTACGCGTCTATTTTGGCGCTGAAGTGCTTTCTGGCAGCATCGATTAGCCGGAGGAGCTCTCAAGGTTTTGACGGGGATTTGCTGATTCAGTTCATCTTTTTCAATACCATGCCTTTAGTCAGTTTTGCCATCTAGGTATATGAAATCCACCCTGATATGCATGAAGTATATCAGGGTGGCATTTTTTATCCTTGGCATGAATCTGTGGCTTTTATCTATTGAAGTGGAGCCTGTCGTTTCTTTGTCATGAAAGAAAGATAGGTGATTGCGTAGACCCCATGGAAAATCAGTGTCAACAAATAGCCTGTTTGCCAATAACCGAACAAGACAATCAGAAACGTAAACAAGATCGACCAGAGAAAAACAAGATGAGGCAAAAATTTGAGAACTTTTGGTTGCCAGATAGAAACCAACATGACGGCAAATACAACATAAAGGAATGTCGCATAGTAGTTGAGGAAAGCTATTGAATGTTCACCAAACAAGCCGGAAATCCAGACACTTGAAAGAGCAAGCAACAAAAAGGCAGCTACTGCACAATCCCATATATTAATGCGAGAAAGAGTCACCCATGCGGACTCTTTTTTCATCTGGATGAGCCCCATTGCGAAGGCGAGAATCGAGAAAGTCAAAAAGGCTATCAAAGACACAGGGATGTCAGCAGCCATGCCTGCAACAATTGCGGAAATGAACAACATAGCAGGATAATGAAGAATGACAAGGAGGCAGGCGGACAACGCAAGGATTGCGAGTTTTCCCGTATCAAGAAGAGCCAGGAAAAAACTTGTAATAAAAAAGCCCAAAAACACGGAATAGGCACCGGATTGGACCGCCGAGTATCCAAGTGGGATCATTGCTGGGTCTACTTCCAAATATGCCCTGACTTGATTGCTCTTCATAGCGAGCATAATAAGCACCAATACTTTGTATATCTGTGTGTATGAAATCATATCATCAGGGTGACACCATACCACTTCTTACTTCGCTGAAGCGACTAGGTATGATGCCCCCATTGTTGTGGTGCTTAGTTATTTGTTGGCTTAGAATCCGAACACCTTTCTGCCGCGTAGTCCCATCGTCCGCCTCTGTCGAGACAGGCATCGATCTTCAGCTGTTGCTGGACCCACGGAAGGCAAAAATATCCGGCTACGACAATAATGCCAGCCAGTGCCAATGCCAGTAGTTTACCATTTTTTATCAAGATACGGTGGCCTGTACTCATTGCATGCATCTCCACAGGAATCGAGATTGGATGAATCTCGACCTTTACGATTCGCCTTTTGATCAGCTTCTTTATCTGATTTGAGACCTCTGCACGGCAAAGCCCACACTTTTACTCTTTAACTATTTGATTTATTATGCTATTATTTCTCCATCCAAAGGAGGAAGGCATGGCTATTCGGCAGAAAGGACCTCGGTTGGGTGATTACTTCCTGGGGCACCGCAGAACCAAGACCACATTTCTGGATGAGATCAACGAACTCATCGACTGGCAGCCCATCAACGCCTTTCTGTGCAAGAAGATCAGGCGCAAGGCCAACGCCGTGGGCAATCCCGCCTATCCGCCTCTGGCGATGTTCAAGATTCTGCTCTTGCAGCGTTGGTACAACCTGAGTGATCCGGGCGTGGAGCAGGCGCTGCTCGACCGGCTCTCCTTTGTCAGATTTACCGGTTTTTCCATCGAGGACGACGTGCCGGACGAGACCACCATATGCCGTTTCCGTAACGGTTTGATCCGCCTGAAGGTGCTGGACTCCTTGCTCGACATGCTTAACCGCCAGCTTGAAGGACAAGGGCTTCTTGTCCGTGAGGGAGCCGTGGTGGACGCCTCGGTAGTCGAGTCGCAGCGGCGGCCGCGCAAGGTTATCGACGTGATGCCTGAGGACCGTTCCGAGGACGCCGAAGAACAGGATGGGCCGGTGGACTGCCGGGTCAGCTATTCGGATGACGAGGAGGCGGCCTGGCTCCGCAAGAGAAATCGGGCCTATTACGGCTACAAGCTCCATGCCGCGACGGACAGTCGAGACGGGTTTCTGCTCTGTGGTCACATCACTCCCGCGAACCATTCGGACACGGGCGAATTCGAGCGGCTCGTGAATGGCGTCGGCCTTGATCCCGGCGCACGGGTTTATGCGGACAAGGGCTATTGCAGCGGGAAGAACCGGGACATTCTGTTTGATCGCGATTTGGAGGACGGAACCATGGACAAGACGCCTCGTGGCGGCAGGCTGACAGACTTCGAAAAGACCCGCAACCGTGACATCAGCAGCATTCGGCAAATAGTCGAGCGGGCCTTCGGCACACTCAAACGTGGCTACGCATTCTTTCGGTCCCGATACGTGGGTCGTGAGAAGGTGGAGGGAGAGTTCCACATCCTCGCCATGGCGTTCAATTTGAAAAAAGCTGTTCGACTGGCGCGAGCCTGAAGGGAGAGGTGCGTCCAAAATCCGGCATTTCGGCCAGAAATGGCAGGAAAAGGCCGGGAATGAGCCCAAGCTGGGGTGCGGTCAGAACATCAAATTGGGTGCGGAGCGCAAGGCACGGACGCGAAAAGGGGATGCGCAGAGGTCTCGATTTAGGATCACCTTTTAATTGTCCATAGAGCTCTCTGGCTTCGCTTAATGTCCAAGCAGCCGCTTTTCCGCCAGGGCCACGTTTTGAGGCTTCATAGTTAGCCTTGCAATGGAAGTACTTGTCAGCACCTACAGTATTTGCTTCTCGCATGTCGGTGTAGTTGCGTACAAAGTCCGATGATCCTTCTGCCCCCTGTCGGACAAAAGGAGCCAATGAACCAACAAACAATCCTAACGGATCAATTCCATTCACCGGATCATCCAAACAATACCCGTACCAGTCATTATCCCCGCCAGCATCACCGATCGGGTCTTGTGCGGTCCAACGCCCCGTGTCCGGGTCATAGTCTCGCCAGCCAAAACGGACGAAGCCGGTGTCCGGGTCGTTCAAACCGCCTGCGTAGCCAAGGGGGATGCGCAGGCCGGGGTTGGAATCCCAGAGCAGGTTGCCGAAGACATCGTATTGAATGGCCTATACCACGTTTCCGGTTGGTGAAACAACCGCTTTCAGCGTTCCCACCTGATCGTATTCAAGGATGTAGTCGCTGCCGTTCACGGTCATGGAGTACGGCAGTCGCTCGCCCTCTTCGTAATTGAAGACGTACTCACGTTCACCGTCAAAGAACGCGCCGAGGCTGATAAAATCGCGCCACAGGTATGCTTCGGTAGGCTGGCCGTCCACGTACTTCATGGATCGCTGGCCGTTTTCGTCGTGCTCGTATGCGATGGCATGACCATCGGGCAGCAGCGCGCCGAGCAAGCGGTAGTCGTCCGAGTACTGATAGCGGGTCACGGAATCGCCGTCGATCTTGGTGCAGCGGAAGCCGTTTTGATCGTGCTCGTAGTGCACCGTACCCGCCGAGAGCAGGCGGTTGTCGTCGCCGTACTCGAATGTGCGAGTCAAAACGTCACGCATGGAGTCGTGGTCGGCCTTGCGGCGGCCCTGGTCGTCATATTCGTAGTCCTGCGCCCAGTCGATATCCGTGACGACAGAGGTGAGCCGTCCGTCTTGGTCGTATGCGAAGTCCCAGCTTTCGCGCCTGCCGTCGATGCGCTCGGTGCGTGATTCGATGCGGCTGTCCGCGTCCGTCTCCACTTCCATGAAATAGGGCGCGTTGCCAGCCTTGATTTCGGCCTGGGAATTGTCGCCCCGGTCGGCGGGCTTGCCATCGTGGCCGAGGGTGTGATTCCAGGCGAACCCGTGGCCGTGCTCCCACGGCAGCCAGTCGGCGGGCTTGCGGGTGTGCCACCACTGGCAGTTGGTTCGCTGGCCGTTCCATTTCTTTCTGAGATGACCGTTGCGGCGCACCGGTTCGAACGTGCCGTCAGCGTATTCGATCCAATCGCGCTCGTATTCGCCGGTCATGGAGTTGTAGGTAAACTTGCAATAACGATCTTTAGCCGGAGTTGAGAAGAGCATTTTGCCTCTTGTTTTATAGGTTGTCGAAAACGCCTTTGGAGACCGCCTCCAAAAAGCGCGACAACTATAACCCCGGTTTTGGGTCTCGAAAGAAAACGGGTGTCAGAGGGATAAAAAAGACCGAAAAAGGGATAACATTTCCTCTTGACAGGGTTTCGAAAAGGGAGTGTTTCGAAGGGCGCAACGAACCAATACTCTCAAGGTGAAATCATGAAACGAATATGCGTCTACCTCGGCTCCAATCCCGGCTTTGACCCGGCCTATGCCGAAGCCACAAAAGCCCTCGGCCTGGAACTCGCCAAACGCAAGCTCGGACTGGTCTACGGCGGCTCCGACGTTGGCTTGATGGGCCTTCTCGCCAATACCTGCCTGGAAGCAGGCGGCGAGATCATCGGCGTCATTCCCGAGTTGTTGGTGGAGAAAGAAGTCGCCCACAACGGTTTGACCGAACAGCACGTGGTCAACTCCATGCACGAGCGCAAGCAACTCATGGCCGACCTCTCCGATGGCTTCATCGCCCTTCCCGGCGGCATCGGCACGCTGGAGGAATTCTTTGAGGTTCTGACCTGGAATCACTGACCCACGTTTATATCCGTTGTAATTATTCACCTTTTTCGACGAATTTTGCCGCCTAGGCACATAAAAGCACACCCTGGTATACAGCCCGTATACCAGGGTGAAATTCTTTTATTTTGGGCGTTTACTTATGATTTTCTGATTTGTTATGCTGGAAGCTGTTTCTCAAAATCCATACGATGTTAGGCAGTTAGCCGGGACGCCGTGCTGACTATGGGGTAAGTTGGTCTTGTTGTCAAAAGTTTACCGAGAGGCGATTAGAAGCGAACTTCTCTTTGCTTAATAGACATCTCCAACTTGAATTCACCACTTTGTCGATTAACATCATTCCCCACTCTTGTATGGTCGTATTACTTGTTATATAATCATTGTTTTTACAAATGATTATCGGTATTTTTTCTGCATTCATTGAAATTTGGACATGAGGACATTGGGAATGATTAAAACAGCTCTGCTCATAGGTAATTCAAAATATAATGACCTTTCCACACTCAAAGGGCCTGAAAAGGACATTAAGCTAGTTGCGAAAGCTCTGAGACTAAATGGCTTCAAGACAACGGAATTGTTCGATCTGGACATATCTAGCTTGGTTCAAGCTGTCGAAGACTACAAATCATATAGTCAAGAGCCTGGTGTCCATGCTTTTTATTTTGCCGGCCATGGTTTTAGTATTGATGGGAAAAATCATATTACTAGCATTGATTTCGAATTCGATAATGCCAAATATTATTCATTAACTCTAGATGACATTCGTGACGACCAGAGTGATGGAATCTCTCTTCTTTTTATTGACGCATGCAGGGTTAATCCCAACGATGTCAATAAAATGCGTCACAGGTCCGTAGCTTCTGACATTGACTTTTCTGAGTTCATGGTTGACCAGCCTCTCTCGCCGTCAACCGTTATGTCGTTTTCTACAAACTTTGGTAAGTCAGCGGCCGACAGTCATCTAGACACCGGCGTTAGCCCTTATGCATATGCTCTCGCGAAGAATCTTGAAAAGCATGGACATGAAATGACTAGCATCTTGGGAAGAACGAGAGCAGACGTATTCCGTATGACAAAAGGTGCCCAGATGCCTATCGACATTTCCTCTTTGTCAAAACCATTATCAATATGCAAATCCTTTGATTTTGATGAAATTAAGTTTCTTATGACCCAATTTGGAACCGGGTATTCTTGTGCAGCACTGAAGGATTTTCCCTTCTTTGTTTTTCCAGGTGGCAAATTTATCAAAGGAGTAAGACCCGTCTTTAAGAGTGGAAAGACGTTAGAAATTGAGCGCGTGGAGGCATTCGAGATACCTATCTATGATGAGATACCAACTACCGGGTATGAAATTGAAATGGGCTTGGTCGACCCCAAAATGAATCTGAGAAATGGAAAGCCATTTGCCGAAACAGTTGAATCAATAGCCACATGGCAAGGGAAGCTTTTTGTGGGGTTTTCCGGTGGAAGTATCGGCTACTTTGTCCCAGGCAATCAAGACCTCCAAACGATTTCTCTATCCACTGATCCAATTTTTTTCATTGATTATGACGAGCAGAAACAGCTGATCTTTTTTGCAGGGAGTGCAGGTGTCTTTGCCTATAGCCTGAATGATTCTCAAATCATGGAGATTAGTAGTACCGAGTCATACTCTTTTGCTATAAATCGTGATGAGGCAATGATTTATTACACTGAAACCAGTCGTGGGATACAAAATCTACATCAATCCAGTTACTATGGAGAGAAGCGGCGTATCCTCGGAGACGAATATCTTAAACACAACACTTCATTCTTCTACAGTATGAAATATTTGGAACGACATGATATGCTCGTGTGTGCAACTTCAAATGGTGTGTTGTTTTTTAATTGCAAGGACGGATCTTGGCAACAGTGCGCCTTTTCGGCGGAATCTTTTCCCGGATTCATAGATTCGATCGAAATAAACTATCACACCAAGGGTGAGGCTCGATCATATGAGTACCTATGCATGGATACGAATCATGACGAAGATGTTGTTGCTTTCGGGACCGGGGACGGGAAAGTACATATCTGGGATGTAAAAACCCGACATCCTCTTTCGGAAGTTGTGGTAGATGCGACGAAAAAACATATTACCGCTTTAGCTTGGGGTTTTGAAGATACGTTGATCGCCACTATCGAATTTACCGATCTTGTAATGATCAAATCCTCGCTCTCGACAAACTACCTCAGTGTTTATGACGAATATTAGTTTGTCGTGGAAGATAAATTGTAAAGACCGGTCTCAGAAAGCTGGATCGTTTTTCAAGGTGGAGCCCTAATCGACACAATTCCCTAAGATCCATCCCTCTGACTAAATATCTCCACGGGCGCCTTCGCCATGCGTGAACGAAGAGAAGAATGCCCAACTACCGCAACTACCCTATCGTCAAAGAAATCATCAACGAACTGATCAAGCTGAACCTGCCAGAATATCATGGTCGAAGAACGTACTCGTGGCATCGCTGAACGGCAAGTGCCAAGCCAACACCGAACCGAGCAACGTCTGTATCGAGCTGCACTTTAACTTCGATCTTGAGGAGAGGAGTACGGGAAGCACATGCAGATTGTCACGATCAAATCATGCTTAAAGGGAGGCGGGGTCGGGCTGGTGTCCTCGGTCATGGATTGCTTGCCGGAAGACATAAAGGATTGCGTTTACGATTCAACCGATGGTGAGGCCAAGACATTTGGGTCGAAGCTGGCCGAAAAGTATCCGAACATAGTACGCGACTAAACGTCTATCAAAAACCGAGCCAGGACGTTCGCCTGGAGGTTCATTTCGACTCTGCCAGCACGACTGCTGGCGGCAGCATATGCCATTTGCTCAAAGCAAAGTCCTTTCCTGGCGTCTAGGGCGACATTCTTAGCTATCTCGTCAGCTTTAGTGTTGGTCGGGTGGACCTTGTAGAAGCTCCCTTCGTGGAGCCTATGTAGAACGTGACAGATGGCAAAGGTCTCTTGGTCCTCGAAGTCATGGCAAGCTGCGGCGATGGCTGTCTTGCCGATCGCTAGCTGTTCGTACATGTCTGGATCAGAACAGGCATCCTTGAACACTCTCCGGGCGACCTCATGCGCCTTTTTACTAGATTCCTCAAATGATTTAGGAGTTATGGCCGCGTCGATCACACGCCTTGCGCTTTTGTGTAGCACATCGTGCGCTATGTCCTTTGCTGCCGACTCCAGAGCTTTTAGGAGGAAGCTCTCCATCTCTTTTTCAGTAATGCTAACGTTATAATACTCAATGAAGCCAAACAACTCGTCGGCGATTGTGTATGAGACGTGCCAAACTTCAGCTTCGACGGCTGCTAAGACATATTTGGACGTCACGGCGAATGTCGCACCAAATGAAATCGCCCCTCCGTGGCTCCAGGCGTACTCCAGGGCTTGCTTTTGGTTGGATTTATAGCTGTACGCACACCCCATGGCGATGTTGCCGTGGTGGAGTTGCAAGGCTTCGATAGCTCTGTTCAATGCCGGGATCAACTTATGGGAGGCCGCATAAAGGGCACAGTCTCTTGCGTCTTGCGCTGCGACCAAAGTCCTGTCTGATTTGTCTTCGCGTATGATCGGGGTAACGATCTCCCAGAGGCCGCTCTGGTATTCTTCGTGCTCTATCTCGTCGTGGGCATAGAGGTGGGCTAGGCGCAGTATTTCTTTAAGCCCGTCCTGGGCTACTTCGGAGTTCTCCCACAGGGGCATGACACGGTGTGCTGCGTCAATGGCAAGCAGTCAGAGCGTCTTTTCAATGAACTCTTCGTGCTGGTAAGGTGCAGCGTCCATCGCATCCAGGCAGGCTTGGAGGCCGAGGTTTTCGAGGATGAATGAAAACGTGGGCTGAGCGTCTTCGGAGTCGGTCAGAAGGGCGAGCTTGGCCTTGGCGGTGGGCTGGAAGCCGTCATTGACGAGCTTGCCTTCCGCGATGGAAAGGAAGTTTTTCATGATCGTGTCCTGGCTGGGAGGATAGGGCCTGGGGCAACAAAACAGCACCCAAGCGGTTTGGATTAGAAGCTGGGAAGCTTCTCGATGGCTTGCCTTTTAGTGTCACCGATGAGGTGGCAGTAAGTGTTGAACAGCATCGCTGGGCTGGAGTGCCCAAGTAGGACGGAAACCGTCTTGATATCAACATTGCTCGCGACCATGATGGAAGCGAAGTAGTGGCGCAAGTGGTAAGGAACGATATCCTTGGTGATGCCCGCTCGTTGCACGGATCTCAAGAACGCGCCGTTAACGCACTTGATGGGCTTGCCTCTGAACTCGACAAGGTGCTCAGTCCTGGCGCTCTTTTGCCACTCCTTGATCGTTTCAAGAAATTGGTCTTGCACAGGGACGTAGCGGTCACTCCTGATCGTCTTCGTGCCGCGAATCCTGATGACCTTGTTCTCAAAGTCTACATCGCTGTACTTGATTTTGAGCAGCTCGGTCTGCCCCGGACGGCATCCGGTGTTCATGATTATCTTAATGACCCGCTTGATGTGCGGAGGAGCATTGTCGTAGATGGCCTGGATTTCCTCCCTACCGATTTCAAGATCCCTGGGCTTCTCTTGCTTCTTGACTCTCTTCCACCAACTCGCCATGGGATTCTTCTCGATGTAGTCAGAGTCCACCCCGAAGTTGAAGATGACGTTGAGGTAAGCAAGGTAACGGTTGAACGAACAGTTGGAGAGCCCTTTGTACTGAAGTGCAAGCTTGTCGAAGTCTCTTGCTTTGAGTTTATGGATCGGAGCATGATTCAGCGCAGGGAGATATGACCTGTTGACCCTGTTAGCAAGCTCTGTAAGGTCTTTGATGGACTTCTTCCCGATGGCTTTTTCGTGATCAATGTAGGACTGAGCAAGCTCATCGAGATAGACATCGCTTTCCCTTACTTCTTCATGGCGAGCCTTCATCAGCTTTACCTCGGCATCACGTTCTTTCGCCGCCTTCTTGGCTTCAATCCCTCTGCCGAAATACTCACGCTTTGGGCTTTTGCGGTGCGGGACTCTGTACTGGACATAAAAACGACCGTCTTTGGTGTAACCTACACTCATCTACACCACCACCTGTGCATGGCCGTGCCTGCGCGTGCGCACGGGGTTGTGGAAGCTGGTCGGGTTGGTCATGAAGTCGTCCAAGTCCTCCTTTCGATATCGATCCCGTTTGGGGCCACATTTCGGAATCTCGTAGTCCTTGGCGAACTGTCTGAATGTGACGACGCAGTAGCCGCAGTATTCGGCTGCTTCTTTCTGCGTATAAAATTGCCTTTCGACGGTGATGGGCCTGCTCATTGCTGGTATCCTCCTATTGGAAGTAGTTGATTCGTATGAGGGAACAACTCCCTCAAGTTCAAAATTTTTAAAAATTTCCGGGACTGACCCCCTCGACTTCATTAATTTCTCAAACTCCAGGGCCCGAAGTAAACTCGACGAATCAAATCAAATGGAATTTTTCAGGATGCTAACTACTTCCGTGTCGCTGATTCCGAGATAACGCATGGTGACGGCTGGCGAGGCGTGATTGAAGCGCTTGCACAGCACCTCGAATCCGACACCAAAGTGGACGCGCTGCACGTAGCCGAACGTCTTTCGCAGGGTGTGGGCTCCGTAGTTGCCGTCGAGGCCAGCCTCGCGACACCAAGTCTTCACCATGCGGTTGACGGACTGGATCGTGAGCGGCTTGTTGTCCCCTTTCTGGGATCGGAACAAGTAAGCGTCATCGCAGAACGAGCCTGACGCGAGGAACCGCGTCAGTGCTGAGTGGACTGAATCGTTGACCGCAAGGACGTTTGTCTTGCCCGTCTTGGACTCCTTTACGGCGATGGTGTCGTCGACGTTCTTGCCGCGCAGGTCTCCGACCTTGAGCCGCAGGAGGTCTCCGCATCGGATGCCGTTGTTGGTCGCGATCACGAAAAGCAACAGGTCACGCGGCTTGTCGTGGAGCATGTCCTTGATGGCCGAGATAGCTTCCAGGGAGCGGATGGGCTCGACGGTGATGGAACTTCCCTTGGGGGGATGATTGACGTTTCTAGGGCTCATTTTCGAATGTTAAGTATCTGCTTGGTTTTGCGTGCTTTTTTAACATTCTCAGGGTGGGTTGTTTTGAGGAGTCGATAAGTCTTCAAAAACACAGTCGCTTTTCGGAGAATGTTAACTTTTGTCTAAAACTTAACATTGTCGAGGAGTTATCGTGAACGCGAGATCGAGAAGAAAGATGCGGGAATTTGAAACTTTTTTTGGGAAAAGTGCGGAAAAGCACCCCTGCGAACACAGTGTTCCGATAAATAGTAGCAAGCAGAAGGTGAAGCGGCGGGAGCGATTCAGCCTGGTGGATTTCTTTCAAGAAATGCAGCAATGAGCATCGCTCATCGGTTGGGTGGGCGTTGCCCACCTCTTCCGGTGAGTGTGGTCATGCGCGTAGCGCACAATGCTTCGTTCAATGAATTCCAATTTGTAATTTGTTAAGTTTGCTGAACGGAAATTCGATCAATCATACCCATGCTCATCAAGTGTGACCCAAGCTGTGTTCCACTCATGGATTTTGCCGTCCATAACGCAACAAGGGCGTTCGCAGGTCATGCCCACAAACGCCCATTCTCGATTGTTGTTATCAGAAGCTGGCTACCTGAATTTGTCCACGCTTTCCCTCAGCAATGCTTCGTCCTTGATGCACTCCTTCCAATACTGCGAGCCCATCATCATGTCCTTTCTGAGCTGGCCGACGTTGATCGTTCTCCTTAAGAACGCCACGATCTCTTTCCACGATTTCGCTGAAACTTTGTCGGGCTGTCCGTTGAGAACCTTCGTGAAGTGGGATCGGCTGTAGCCAGACTGCTGCTGGTAGTATGGTGCACCCATTCGGGCCGACTTGTAGAAGGCGAAATATGCTCGGGCCTGGGCGAGAAAATCCCGGTCGTCTGCAAGCTTGCGAGTCGCTTTGTTCAAGGAATGTCGTTCGTTGTCCTCAATGTGGATGAGGTTGGCGTATGCTTCGGCGGCCTTAACGCTATCTACGCCTTCGACTTCTTTAACGAGGTTGATGGCGTTGCCTGCCCACTCGCAGGCGTGGCACCGTGCTACGCCGTTGTCGTGGTACCCCCTGAACGCGTGCTTGCCGCAGAACGGGCAGACGAGGTTGCCGCCCTTGATGGTCGAGTCGAGGCCGAGATCGGCGAAGAGTTCCTGAAAATTGATGCTTTCTAACATAGCATCCTCCCGTATTACATATAATAGAAAAACGTGAGCATGCTGGCGGACGATCCGGAAGCTGTTCACAATTCTATTTATGTGGACAGAAAGATTGTTTCGGCGCTGGAGGTTAGCCCTGACGAGGGCTACAAGGGCGACTCTCTTAATGGTTTTTTCTTTTTCGGGAAGATGTAGACGAAATGAAGAGGGGCCCCCAGATAAGTATCTGGAGGCCCCATTCGTGTCCTTTCGGGACTGGATTTAGTCTTCGAGCAGGTCGTCAAGGTCGTCGAACCCTCTGGACTCAGGCTTGGCGATGGATTCGTCAAAGAAGTCGCCATCGTCGTCTACTTCGATGTCACGCCAGACGATCTTTCCGTTGATCTTGTCCTGGAAGATCTTTCTGGCCGCGTCGCGGCTGGGAAGGATGAAGCTCTGTTTCCCTTTTACCTTCCTGTAAGTGAAGCCGAACAGCTTTTTGACCTCCTGGGTCATTTTCGTCACTCCGCCGACTTCGCCTTTGCCTACGAACACGCCGAGCTCATTGGATTTTTTTCTCCACTTCTCGTAATGTTGGAAGAAGTTGGCCGTGTGAACGGAGGCGTCCCAGGTGATGAACTCGTCCTCCTCGTCCGCGTGGAGGAAGTCAAAGGCCCATCTTTCGAACGATGGCATGTTCTCAAGTATGTCCTCTGTGAGGACGTCCGTGTGGGGCGGGTTGAAGACCAGCTTGCGGTCGACCTTCCACTCCATGAGGTAGTCCATGAACGCGGCCACGCCGCCGTTCTCGATCTGCTCCCAGAGCGGGCCGAAGTAGTTGGCGTCCATTTTCTTCTCGTCCGACACGCGGATGGCGAAGAAGCGTCGCTCGTCCATGGTGGCCGGGACGACGCGGGTTTCGTTGGAGACGAACGCGAGACGGTAGTACGTGTACGTCTCGTACGCGTCGACGCCCTTCGGCTCCACAAGCGTGCACTTGTCCGTGATCATCGACTTCAGGGTGCCCTCAGCGTGCTTGTCTCCGGCCCAGTAACCTTCCTCAGCCACGAGCAGGAGCTTGTAGACCTGGTGGGAATTGAACTTGCCGACGATCTGCTCCTGGTTCGTGATCTTGGAGTACAGGTCGCCGAGGATCGGCTGGAGGATGCCCTCAAAGACGGTGGTCTTGCCTGCTGCCTTGCCGCCCTTGATCACCAAGGCCACGTTGGGCTTCTCCCAAGGGAACTGGAGCATGTGCGCCAGCCAGTTGATCAGGTAGCGGAAGTGCTCTTCGTTCTTATTGCACCATATGTCCTTGAGGTGAGCGACGATGAGGGAGCAGTCTCCCTTTTCGGGCTCGACCGCGTAACCGGGCCACAGAGGATAGAAACGCTCTGCGTTTTCGTTCTTGAGGCCGCGCGGGTCGAACACCGTGCACTCCTTGATGCTGCGGTGGGACCATGCGAGCCAGAACGGGGCCAGGGCCTTAGCTCTCCACTCTTTGCCTTCTTCGGTGTAGTGGGCCAGCATCACCTTCTCCCCGCGGTGGCGGAGCTTGAAGTCCCTTTCCGTGAGCGGCTTGTGGATTACTCGCCCTTCGTGGTCGGTGGCTTTCTCCATGATGCACATCTTGCCCTGGTGCATGACGACGCAGTATCGGCGGTTCATGGCTATCAGTTCCGAGATGCTGTTGTCGCTGATCCTCTTGGCTTTCTTGAGCTTCTTGATCAGCAGTTCTTCCTTTTCTGTGATTCGATCATTTTTCATTTAATGATCTACTCCTACAATCTTGTTATTGAGCTGCGGTCCGGCAGTTGGACAACCCAGTGCCGAATCGCCGTTCCCTGGATCTGGACGCCTTCGTCCGTCAGGGAGCGTACATGATGAAGCTGGTGCCAGGTTGGCCGTCCTGGGCAGCTTCGGGTCTTGCCGTCAGATTCCGTATTCGATTGTCAAAGAGCCATGAGGAGAAAAATTTTTCGGGTGTGATCCCCTCCATTTCTCAAGATTGGACTTTTGGGGCCAATTGGTAAACGCGCTTACCCAAAAAAAGTGGGAGAAATGTAGTGCCGATGACCGCCGAACTCATCCGTCTCGCGATTGAGCTTCTTTGTAACACGGAGCAGGGGGGCTGGGTAAACGTACTCATCGAAATAAAGTTTAATAAAGTCGTGTTCGTGTGGTCGGGGGCATCTCGTCATCAAAAGGCATTATAGCAAGCCACCACCCATCATTAAACGCGAGTTGAGTAGAAAAGTTGGAGAGTGCGCCGAGAGCTTGCTCTCGGCGTGGGCAGGAGGGCGCTACGTTCGAACGAGCGGAGCGCGGTGGCTCGAAACTTGAGCGCGATTGTCTTTGATCATGGTCGTGCGATTTGGAGTGTTCAAGGGGACGCGTGTGGGTGAGTGTGTTTGTCGACTAAATAAGGTTGGTCGAGTGGCTGCGTGAGGCGTCGCGTGAGGGCGCGTAGGGCGCGCGTAGGGAGCGGGGGCGCGTTTCGAGTGAATTTCATGGCGACGACGAGTCGTCGCCATGACGCAAGCGTGAGTGGTGCTTTGGAAGCTTTTTTCTCCTATTGAAAAGTTTGTTTTTCTGAAGAACGATAGGCTTATTAGAAAGTGGAAATAGTGGTTCTTCTGGATAGAGCTATAGAATGATTGAGTTTTATTGATGGAGAAGGTGGAATTTTTTGGAGGGGGATGTGGAAGAAGTGGAAGGGAAAGCGTGAGGTGCACGAAAGGGGTGGGGGGGGAAACGTGTGTCCACTTTGAAGGGAGCAAGGAGAGAGTGATTGTGTATGAATTAGGAGGTAATGGAGAAAGTGGTAGTAGGGGTAGGTGTGTATAGGCAGTTGAGATGGTTTGAGGATTTTCCGAGAGGAAGTGGTTGTTGATCAATGGCGGAGTGGTTGGAGTGGTATGGGGTATATGAAGAGGCGTGAATTCCCCTCCAAATGAGCCTACCTATCGTGGGGAGACGAAAGCAACCATAGCCCCCTTCTTTGCGTTTGGGGTGTACGAAACCCAAAGGGCGAGATAACGACGTCTCCTTGAATCTCAAGCTAAAACAAGGAGATGAGCATGAGTCACATTGAGAACGCCCTTAAGGTCGTGGAGGCGCAGGCCGGGGTCAGGCCGATGACTGCCGACGAGGCCTGCGAGATGGTCAAGAGCCTGAGCGACAGGCTTCGGAAGATCGCTGATGGGTACATTGAGCCTCCCAGGCAGGAGCCGCCTTGCGATCCCAGGCGGGCGATCAGGAACAAGTCCATCGTGTGCCTGGAGTGCGGTCGGACGTTCAAGGCCCTTTCGAAGAAGCACCTTGAGTCGCACGGGCTGACGCCGGACGAGTACCGCGCTAAGTGGGGCTACAAGAAGCGGGCTCCGCTATCTTGCAGGGAGACGGCCAAGGCGCGGTCTGAGCGGATGAAGGAGATGAAGCTCTGGACGCGGACGGGCAAGAAGCCCGACGACAAGGAGAAGCCCACCAAGGTCAAAGCCAAGGGTGCTCCCAAAGATGCCTAAGCAGGAAGGCCCGACGCGATCGCATCGGGCCTTTTCGTTTTTTAAGGGCCGAGCAGGGGCGGACGCTCCTAGCTCGGCATGATTCTCCAACTTGCGAAGCAGCCGCGCCCTGGCGGCGCGGCAGGAGCACAACATGACGATCAAGAGCAAAGGCTTGGTGCCGAGGATGCCCAGGCTGTACGATACCGAGGACACGCCCGCCGACGAGAAGCTGATCTGGGCGCACTTCTTCATCGGCGACTCCCACTGGTACGCCGCCGAGTTCGACGGCAAGGACACGTTCTTCGGCTACGCGGTCCTGAACGGCGACATGATGAACTCGGAGTGGGGATACTTCTCGCTGGCGGAGCTGACCGAGCTCAGGGTGGGGCCGTTAGTGGTTTGCATCGAGGACAGGTGGTTGGTTCGTGAGTTCAGAGAGGTCATGGATGAACGGCACGGAGGTGGATGGCTTGGCTGAGGGGTGGAGGAAATACGCGTCAAAGTAGCCTAGGCTTGGGGAGACCTGCAATATGGGCCTGTGTCGGAACAAGGTCAGGCGGTTTGCAGATGTGATCGCGGAAGTGAAAGAGGGGTGAAGCGTTTTGCTTCGAGTCGTTCATTGACACCAAGTAGATACCTCCCGTATGACGAGCCGGCGAAATACATTGAAGAATCATCAAGGTGACATCATGAAACGTATCTGTGTTTATCTCGGCTCTAATCCCGGTTTTGACGAAGCCTATGCGGAAGCAACCAAGGCATTGGCGAAAGAACTGGCAGCCCGTGGCATCGGATTGGTGTATGGAGGCTCCAGCTCAGGCCTTATGGGCCTGCTGGCCAACACCTGTCTTGAGGCTGGAGGCGAAGTCGTCGGCGTCATCCCGGAATTGTTGGTGGAGAAAGAGGTCGCCCACAACGGCTTGACCGAGCAGCATGTGGTCAACTCCATGCACCAGCGCAAGCAACTCATGGCCGACCTGTCCGACGGCTTCATCGCCCTGCCCGGTGGCATCGGCACGCTGGAAGAATTTTTTGAGGTTTTAACGTGGAACCAACTAGGGTACCACGCTAAACCGTGCGGATTGCTTGATGTGAAGGGCTACTACACCTGCCTTGCGGAGCACATGGATCGTATGGTCCTGAACGGATTCCTTGTGCAGGAACACCGCCGCATGGTCCTTACCGATGCCACTGCTAGTGGACTGCTGAATCAGTTCGAGACCTATGATCCACCTCAGGTGGACAAGTGGATTGAGAAAAAGAAGGGGCTATGATCTGCGGAGGAATATACTTACCTCCCTTTAGTCGCAACATACGCGGCCCTGCATGAGAAAGGTCAAACGGCTTGAAATTATGAGAGTGAGAGGGGCGGGTGTGTGGAGCAGCAACAAGCAGCCCATTGTAACTAAACAGGGAATAGTAGATGATGAGCTTTCAACCTATGTGTTTCGTCTACCAAGTGTTCAGTTTTAAAACGGTGTGCTAGCCTATGGGGAGTCGGAGGATAGGGGTTAATGAGTCGTCCCTGCGGAGAAAGCTCTTTAATTTTGCCAAGAACGGCACCTAACGCCTTTTTCACATTCCCGTCCATAACATATCCTATCATTCCGCAGAGCCCGGTACGCGATGGATATTTTTGATCTACTGTAAACCTGTGCATGCCATCTTTGACATATGGGCCTGCATTAGAGGAATACTTGCCTTTGGAGACAAGCCCTAAGCGCTTACACTCATAAATTATTTTATGGTTTCGTATTGTTAGTACGAGATCACACCGGCCGATAAGCACAGCTTTGCCTCCGATAACGCTTTTCAGCGATTCTGCTTGGCAAACGACCGTCCATTCGCCATCTAACCGAACTTGCTCCTCGTCAATCCAAGCGGCAAGCGTGCGACTAATGTGGTCTTCGAGGTCTGCAGGAGTGAAACAGCTACTCTTGGCTTCCCAAGCTTCCCCAAGTCGTTTGATGAAAGCAATGTTTGCTCCTTCAGGTGTGCACTCAGGCCGGACGAGCTGCCTCCATCCTGCCTTACCTACTACTTCATCATTATTCATTGTGGGTAATTACTCTCTTCTGCATCGGGACTCAGTAAGTAATCAATAAACCTGTCTGCATCCCTGTATGCAGACCGAGTTAGCCAGAATCTTCTTTGCATAGGTTTAAGCAGGTATGCATCATCACCTAAGAAAAAGAATACTGCTCGCTCAATATAGACGTTGTGCCTCAAAGCTTTGAAGAGAAGACCATTTAAGGAATCAGACCCTAGCAACTCTCCCCAAGCATTAATTGTGTCTGGTTGCTCTTTTGACTCTTTGGACTTTCGCGATATCCTCACAAGAGCGTATTTGGGAGAGGAATGTAAAACATGGCTATAAAACCGCCTGTCTCCCTTCATTTTTTTCGACAGCATTAGACTCAACATTTCACAATAATTATCTCTCTCTTCCTTCCTAACCGAATCCCACAAGACAGGAGATTTTATACTTCCTGGATGCATAGAGGGCCTTACTTCTTTGACGAACTCTTTTATAAGAGCAGCATCTTCGGAGCGTATGTGAAACAGCTTGAAAACCAAGTCGTCGAGTATCGCTTCCTGTGCAGAAGTGGGGGGACGGTTTGACCCTATGATTTCATCCATAACTTGGATAATCGAACCATGTGCAGCCAAAGCAGAATCAGAGTCTTTGAAACTGCAATATGCAGGAAACGGAAGACTCAGTAAGAAGGTGCTGCTCTGTGAAATTCTTTCTCGATCAGTCCCAACATCTGTCGTGTAAAATAAATACCAACCGATCAGTGAGCTATTCAGCAATGCAGTTAATATCTTGCCAAACTCTCTTCCTGCACTGGTGTCTGGCACCGCGACACCAATCATGCTTTTCGTATAGCTGAAAGGCTGCTCTGAATAGGTTGCCCTTAATCTATAACCCGAGTTCGCTGGAGTAGATGGCACCACAACAATGTGTGGTGCTTCAAAGGCTTCATAAAAATTTTTCCACTGAATAGGCGTACCTGGATATTCTGTAGATATCGTTGGTTGAGCTAATCTGATTAGAGCTTTTGATGAGACCAAGTGCATTTTATTTTCAATGCCAGGAACCTTAACCTCTTTTTTGCCCGACTTGTTATAGAACTGAACTCCAAGCCCCACACCCCACTCAGGGGTATCATTTTCAGCTTCTTTTCGAGCTTGATCCGTTTCGCGCAGAAAGTCACTTGTCTTGGGCATCCTTTGTAATTGCGAAAGGATTTGTGCTTCTTTATGCAGTCCCCACATTAAGCGTTTGCATGTCAATCGGGGGGTGTTGATCAATTCACTAACCCAAGTGCTATGCCGATCTTCAGGGGCCAAAAGAATCCTTCCAGATTGAGACGAATGATAGTCGGCTTTAGGGCAAATGTGCTCATAAAAATGGGAAATACCCTTTTCATTCACTTGTGTTCCATTAAGGATACAGGCTGGCACCTTGGCCTTTGAGAAAAGGATATTTCTCAAGTCAGAGAGGTCAAAAAATGATTCAATGCGGAGAGTGTTAGCAAGAATGTCTAGGCAAACATCAGCATCCTTATTCAACACGCAGCCTTTCATGGGCAACAAAAGATGAAGTTGCCCTTCTTCGGCTAAATGCAAAGAGGATTTCCAGAGGAAGGGCCAAGATTTTTCTCTGTTTGGAGGTTGCCTGTATTGCTTGTCGGATGAGCACCAGACTTCACCTGGTTGTCGCTCATCTCCTTTGGTTTGGCCCCAAGGAGGGTTGCCGATTACGATCTGATACTTTTCTGAGTCAGCTAACTTAAAAAAGTTCTTTTTTCTTATGCTGTTATTGATCAAAGGGGGCAGCAGGGGGGCATCTTCAGATAGGCGGGCTTCAATTTCTTTAGGTTGGCGCTCGTTAAGCATAGCTAATGCAAGTGAAAAAGCTGCGATCCTAACAGCCGTAGGATTGATGTCTGTCCCGTGTAAACATGAAGCAAATTGCTTTAAATCATCCCAATCAACAGCAGTGCTTTGCGATCTTAAATATGCAGAAATACGTTGAAAAATGGAGACTAAAAATACTCCAGAGCCACAGGTAGGGTCAAGAATTCGAAAGGATGAGTTGTTGTTCAAGAATGCTTCAATTTTTGGCCATGCTTGGTCAACAACCAAATTTGCTAAACGACGGGGGGTATAATAGGCTCCGGCAGTCCCTTTTTCATCTCCGCCCTCTAAAAACCTGTCATACACTTCACTGATCAATTCAACAGGAATATGGTCAAATTGATATAATTGGAGCAATAGGCGTTGCCTAGTTATTGGATCGAATTCACCTTGCAAAAATAACGATAGCGTTTTTTTGCCTTTGCTCCATACCGAATCGTTTGGATGAAGCATGCTTCCATTGAAAGCCTTGCTTAAAAAAGACAAAAAGTCATACCAGCCACTTTCCGAACCAACTAGCAGATCGTGAAGAGTATTGTATGTACCGTGGCTATAGTGCTGTGTGTGCTCTGAAGAAATGATCTGCCTGTCCCACAGATAGCGAAGAAACATGGCTTGAAGAAGAGCCTCATGAGCTTCATTCTTTGAAATGCCATCTGACTTGACTAGAATCTCTCGGTACGCGGCAAGATCTCTAATGAGTCGTGCATCTACTTTGCTTTCTGAATTTAGCTTCTTTGAATAGTCGGCAAAGAGACGACCAGATTCAATTCTAGGTATCAGTGTTGCAATGCTATCGGCTTGATTTACAAGATGAAGGCAATCAAGCAGCCTTGTGTCTGTGGTCTTCTCTTCGAGATTGGGGGTTGATTCCCATAAGGTGTGAATCGTTATAGCATCATCACGGACAATGAATAGAAAATCAGCGAGCCCCTGATTCCAAAGAGATTGATGGACACGGTCGACCATAATCAGATCGTTGTGCTCATCGTGCAGGATTACCGCACTTGGTACTCCTTCAACACAATGGACAGCACTTACGCCCAGATTAAAAATATCTTCTAAAACAGATGCATAAGGGCTATCATGATTCGTTTCAACAAGAACTCCATGACCAACCCTTGGTTCAAGTTCCAGTGCCTGAATCCATTGATCTGGGATTTTGATGGTGCTTACCCTCTCCATTCTTGGAGAATTATACGAAAAACGCTATCAAAACAATAGCTGAGGTTTCTGCTTTGTAAAAAAAGCTGAGAAAGAAATGATTCTAAGTTGTTATGATTATTGATTGAGCGTAGTTGATTTGAACCCACGACCTACTGAATAGGGCGCAAGGACTCGAACTAAGTATACACCCTGTCCACCCCAGGATATCCCCTTGCACTCAAATGTATATCAACCGCGTATATCAAAGCCTGACAAGGTGGATTTGACTGTCGACGGGATATGCTGGTAGCAGATTGATATCATAGCTGATCTTGTCCGAACGGAGCTAGCGCAACTCGTCGCTTGAACATTTGACCTGGAATCAACTCGGCTACCACGCCAAGCCGTGTGGGTTGCTGGATGTGAACGGGTATTATGCGCTTTCCCCCGAAATTCGGACCACCGGTTAAAGTGGAATCTGCGTCCTTAAACCGATAAGGAAGGACGTATGACAAAGAGCAACAAAAGACGGAAGCATTCGGATAAGTTCAAGGCCAAGGTCGCGCTGGAAGCTATCCGTGGCGTGAAAACGTTGGCGCAGTTGGCTGCGGAGTACAAAGTGCATCCCAACCAGATATCCACCTGGAAAAGGCAGCTCCTTGAAAATGCCGAAGGAATCTTTTCCGGTGGCAAGAAAGCCAAGAGCCAGGAGGAGGTCACCGCACCTTTGTTCGAGGAGATCGGTCGGCTCAAGATGGATATCAAGTGGCTTGAAAAAAAGTTGTAAGCCTGCCGCTTGAGGTACGCCGCCAGTGGATCAAACCGGATCGGGAGTATTCCATCCGGCGGCAATGCAAGTTGGCAGGCATTTCCCGCTCGGGGTTTTACTACAAACCTGCAGCCGAGTCCGATGAGAACTTGGCCTTGATGCGTCTCATCGACGAGCAGTATCTGCGTCAGCCGGATTACGGCTCGCCGCGCATGACGGATTGGCTGAAGACACAAGGCCATCAGATCAACCACAAGCGAGTTGAGCGACTGATGCAGCTGATGGGCTTGCAAGCGATTACTCCAGGGCCGCATACGAGTGTCCCCAACCCGGAGCATCCCGTGTTTCCTTATCTGCTGAAAGGAGTTGCCATTGAGCGAAAGAATCAAGTCTGGAGTGCTGACATCACCTACATCCCCATGCAGCGCGGCTTTCTGTATCTGGTGGCAGTGATTGACTGGTGGAGCCGATTCGTATTGGCTTGGGAACTGTCAAATTCCATGGACAGTTCGTTTTGCGTGGACGCACTGAGCAAGGCATTGCGCATCTCCACGCCAGAGATGTTCAATACGGACCAGGGAGCGCAATTCACGAGCCGTGAATTTACCGGCGTTTTGCAGAGCAAGGGCATTGCAATCAGCATGGACGGCAAAGGCCGTGCAATCGACAACGTATTTATCGAGCGGTTGTGGTGGACGGTGAAATACGAGGATGTTTACCCCAAGGCGTATTCTGATGGAATCGAGCTATACCATGGGCTTACGCGCTATTTTCGGTATTACAACGAAGAGCGCGGACATTCGTCGTTGGACAAAAGAACTCCCGCTGCCGTATACAGAGGCAACCTGAATGTTCATTGACTTGGCTCGCAGCCGTTGCTCCGCTCCGCCCTCGGCCCTTCGGGCCGCCCCTGCGGGGACGGGCTACGCTCCACAACGGCTGCGGCGAACCGCCTCCACGGAGGCACAAACTCGGACGCAGGACTCCACCTTAAAATGGCCGATCAGTGGTCCAAAGGATGGGGGGAGGCGCATTACACCTGCCTTGCCGAGCATATGGACCGCATGGTCAATCAGGGGTTCCTCGTGCCGGAACACCGGCGCATGGTCCTGACCGATTCCACGCCTGGCGGCCTGCTTGATCAGTTCGAGACCTATGATCCGCCACAGGTGGACAAGTGGATTGAGAAGAAGAAGGGATTGTAAAGCCTGTTATCTCTGAATAAAAATGCCTGCCGGTTTTTCGGTGGGCTTTTTTTTGTCCCAGAGCATAATTCCACTTTTCGTTTTTTCGGTAGGATAATGACCAAAAAACCTCTGGTTGACACTTTCCAAGCGTGAAGGGAGTATGTGCATAATGCCAGTCAGAACTAGCTTCCAACCGATATTGAGGTCTGCGTGCATTTGAGCCTGCGTCTTTTCATGTACTTTTTTTTAGCTTGTCTGTTCGCAGGAGTCTCTGCCCATGCGGAACCACATCCGATTGTCTGCGGCGTGGCAAAAGGGTACCCCCCATATCAATTTCGGGATGAATCAGGTCGTCCAATAGGGCTTGATGTTGAGGTGTTAAGCCAGGTTTTCACAATAATAGATGTTCCTTATCGTTTTGAGCAAAAGGATTGGGATGATGTTGTCGCCAATCTGCGGTACGGCGATCTCGACTGTGCCATCGGCATGGAGATGAGCGAAATTCGACTGGAATCCTTTGATTTTTCTGTCCCGTACTATATCAGGGAAATTTCTTTGTTCCTTTTGGAGAGAGAGGCCCGCATAGAAACCTTGGACGATCTTGTATGGCGGGTGATTGCCGGTGACAGGCATTCGGCTGTTGAGGAGTATTTCAGTGAAATAGGGTTGAAGAATAAGATTCGCATTATACAAACCAACAGCAAGGACGAGTCCATGCGGTTGCTCAAGGAAGGACGGGTGACTGCGCTCATCGCTCCAAAAGCTGTTGGGTTTTATCTGGCGAAAAAGCACGAGGTCCAAGTCAAGACACTTCCGTTACCGCTTACGGCTTCACCCGTTGGTATCGCGGTCAAAAAGGGTAATGGCGCGCTGCTGAAAAAGATCAATGATGGGTTGGAGAAGTTGAAGCAACAGGGAAAACTGGAGCCTATCATCAACCGGTGGCGCCAGTAGGGCTTCCAATCCACTAGGCTGGTGCTGTGTAAATAGGCCTATGAAAACAAACAGGTTTCCGCAGTCCGGATCAGTCAGGTGAAGATGATATCGTGCTGACCTATTGTTGAAAAAAGGGGTGATATCCTCAGTCCAGTGCGGGTTTTACCCTTGCAGTCAGCGCGTATCCATGTAAGTCAGTTTTCTGCGACACAGAGTCGCAACGCCATGAACACATGGTTGATTACAAACATACATTCAAGCTTACAGGAGCACGCACATGGCAAAAGCAACTGCCCGCCATCTTTTGGTTAGTGACGAACAGACCTGCCTGGACCTGAAAAAACAGATTCAGGAAGGCGCAGATTTCGGTGAAATCGCAAAGCAGCACTCCAGCTGCCCCTCCGGCCAGCGTGGCGGCGACCTCGGTCAGTTCGGCCCCGGCGACATGGTCCCGGAATTCGACACCGTTGTCTTCAACGAAGCCATCGGCGAAGTCCATGGCCCGGTAAAAACCCAGTTCGGCTACCACCTGCTGGAGATCACAAGCCGCGAAGATTAATTACCTCTTCATTGCTGTAATAAAAAAGACCCCGATTTTATCGGGGCCTTTTTTTGTGGGTGGCTATATAGTGGTATTCAATATGTACTTTTCAAGAAGATCAAGGAAGTCAGGGGTGTACCCTTTCTCCACATGTTGAGAATTCCATAGTCCGGAGCATTGGATAAGGTTACGTGGACACGATCTCCCGAGCCAATTCGGACTCGGAGGATCGAGTGTTTCTCTGTCGTAGTTGCTCAGGAGGCCAATGAGGTTTTGTTCTAATAAGCTGCGGTCATTATCTTTCGCTGAAATCCCCGGCACATCAATGAATAAAAATGGCATTGACCTGATAATGTCAGAGACTGCGCATTCCAAGGGAAGTTCGTTGTCCCTTATATCTTTTGGGGCGGATGATCCCTTCCCCCATGAATGAACGATTTCAGTCGGATCTTTTTGTTGAATGGCTTCACCTACTATAAGTCTGAAGATGGAACCTCTATGATTCCCTCCTCCAGATTTCACGATGCCTTTGTGTTGAGAAATCCGGTTCCAGAGCGTTGTTTTGGAACCATCCGAGACAGCATGAGTACCGACTCGTACGATCCTTGGTCCTTTGCCTGATTCAGAACGTTCTTCACCATTTTCAAAGAATAGATAGAGCCCTTGTTTAGGCCATCCCATTCGCCCATCACTGTCATGAAGCAAAAATTTACCACCGACGCGCGTTTCTAAAATATCGAGTAACTCGTACAATCTTTTGAGATGGTCGATTCGGTGGGAAGTGTTCTTTTTGAGCCAGCTCATTTGTTGCCCCTGCATTAGGCCCTTCATCGGAATCTGTATTTCGCAACCGAGTTCCTGAAGCCTGGGTATAAGGAACTCACGGTAGTTGGTTCCTGCTAGGAAAACGATTTTATCTTCTGGGGAAATTGCGTCTTTGAGCTGTTCATAAACAGTTTCTGCCCAGTGCTGACGCTCGACTTTTTTCTTCGAATTCAGTGTTTCTTCATAGGAAGCAATTTTCTTATCAGGGTATACGAGACCATGCTTTGCCGAGAGAATGAACCATCTATCGGCCTTAGTGATTGCATACTTTTTAGCGTATCGAAACCAGGTGGATGTGTATAATTCTTGGGCGGGGTGTGTCCCCTGCCGCTTAGTCTTAACACACGATACAAGATATATGATCATTCATGGAATCTGCCTTATCCACAAAGTAAAATCAATGGTCTTAGAAAGCCTCATTTGCCCCAACCTTCTATGTAAAGTGCACGACTTGAATGCTTTCCCACTCCCAAAATTATAACACCCTCCATCTACCCAAACAAAAAAAGCCCCGCCAATCACATTGGCGGGGCTTTCAAATAACCAGTCTTTCGACGTATCAGCAGATCAAACTAGTGTAGGGCTGCCTTTTCAGTCATCAATCTCAACTCTCGTTCCTATGACTTCATTTCCGTGGTCAGGGTGGAGAGGGTTTTCACTTCCTCTGTCAATTGTGCGACGACTTGGGATGATGAGACCATGGCGTTGGACGTCTGGTTTGCTATCTCGTTGATGTCGGTGAGACTTCTGTCTATCTCCTCGCTGGTGACCGATTGCTGCTCGGCTGCCGAGGCAATGGATTGGACCTGTGCAGTGACGTCGTTCACCAGTGATACGATGTGATGCAGGGATTCCTTGGAACGATTGGCCTCTTCGGTGACGAGATCAATGGTTTCAACGGATTGGACCGTGTTCTCGATATTCTTACGTGTTCCCTGCTGGATATTGGAGATAGCATTGCCCACGTCGCTGGTTGCCGACATGGTCTTTTCCGCCAGCTTGCGGACTTCATCGGCTACAACGGCGAAACCTCGTCCGGCCTCGCCTGCACGGGCCGCTTCAATGGCCGCATTGAGGGCGAGCAGATTGGTCTGGTCGGCAATGTCGTTGATGACATTCATGATGGCGCCGATGCTCTCCGCCTGCTTGCCGAGTGTCTGCATGTCTTCCATGAGGTTTTGGGCCTGAGTGGAAACCTGTCCGATTCCCTCGACAGCGCGAAGCACGACTTCGGCCCCATTGTCGGCCATTTTCCGGGCTTCCTCGACAGTGGTGGCAGCGGCAGAAGCATTAACCGCGACTTCCTGAACCGTGGCGCTCATCTCGGTCATGGCCGTGGCCGTACTTCCGACACGGTCGGCCTGCTCTTCGGCGCCTCTGGTGGATTGCTCTATCTGTGACTTGAGGTGGTCGGAAATCTCGGAAACGGAATCAACAACCTGATCAAGCTGATGGGCTGCAGCCAATAATGTTTGGGTCTTTTCTTCCGCAAACCTGTTTGCCTTTGTGGCTTCTTCGGTGGCAAGTACGGCTTCCTTCGCCTTCCTGGCTGCCTCCTGCTCCTTGGCTACCACTTCTTCCATGCTCTTGCGCAGGGATTGGGCCATTGATGTCAGGGCTTTCTGCAGATCGCCGATCTCGTCATTGGTTGTCGGAACAAGCGTTGTATCCAGATCTCCGGCAGCGATATTCTGCGCAGCCAGCTTGGTGTCGTTTACGGCGCGGATGATCCCACGGGAAACGGTGATGCTGAGTGGAAGAAGGATAAAAAGGAAAAGTATTGCAGCCACTCCGGCCTGAAGTTGGATCCAACCGACGCTCTTGCCTCGCATCTCCTTGCGGATGCTTGCGGCGCGGGCGTCGATGTTATCGATATAGACTCCGGTCCCGACCCAGTAGTTGGTTCCGGGAATCATTGTGGCGTATCCAAGCTTCGGCATGGGGTCGGGGCTTCCCGGCTTGTCCCACATGAAGTGGACAAACCCGCCGCCGGAACGGGCGGCACTCGCCAGTTCACGAACAGAGTACACGCCATCCTTACCCTTCAGGCCTTTCAGATCTTTGCCGTGAAGAGCCGGTTTTACGGGGTGGGCAACGTTTGTAGTGCCTTCGTAGATAAAGAAATAGCCGGATGCATCTTTCTCAAAAAACGCATCCGAAATGATTGATCGGAAGATGGTCAGCATTTCCTGCTCGTCATCGACACCGGCCACGGCCTTTGAAAGTGCCTGGGCCATTGAGGTTGTTGCTACCTCGATCTTCTCCTGCTGGCCTTCCAACATGAGTTCCTGAGCTTTTCTTACATCCTCGTCCACAAGCGAATAGGATGAATAGACGCAAAAAGAAATGACGGCCGTGAGTATGGCTACAGTCGTAACAAGCAGCATTACGAATTTCTTGCTAAGCGAAAGATTTCCCAAAACAAAACCTCTTCAAGTGTGAAAATTGAATGCTCATAGGGTGAGCGGTGAAGAGAAAAATACACGCAAACAGTATGGCGAGCAAATGAAAAAAATAATCAAAATCAATTAGGCAGTGCTTTCTTCTTGCCTTCAGTAAACGTCTCTATTGAAGTCCGACTTTTATAGTATGAATTATTGGAAACATTCATCCACGCCAGTGCTTCTGACCGAATAAAAATCAATATAGCAAGCCCCACTGATTCTTTTAGTGGGGCTTGCTTGATTTTTTAGCAGTGGATGAAGGAAAGGCTAATCGCAGGCCTGCTTCTCTTCGAGGGCTTTGATCCACGGCCCTGCGCCGTAGCCGACAAGGACGACTTTCCCGGCGAACAGTACGGGTGTACCGGCGAGACCGGCTTCTTCACACAGTCTGGCTGTTTCGAGGACATGGGCCTCGTGGTCGTTTTGCAGGCGGAGGTAGAGTTCTTCCATGGACGTGCCTTCGAGCATTTCCGGGAAGAAGACGAGGAACTGGGAGAGCACGACCATGCGTGCTTCGGTTATATCCTCTGTGGTGGGTTGTCTGAGATGCTTGTATGCGAAATCGACCTTGTCTTTGAGCGAATCCGTGCCTGCTGCGTCCTCAAGAATCCAGGCGGCCATATCCGAGCCGATGAACTGTGTGCGCGGGAAAAAGACCATCCGCACCTTGCCGTACAGCTTCGGGTATTCATTGAGCAGCTTGTGACCCAGGCGGCAGTGCCAGCACAGGGGATCGGTAATGACGGTGATGTCGAGGTCCCCGGTTCCTTCGAAAATGACCTTGGCGCTATCCGTGATGGCTGCGTACTGGGGAGAGCAGCCGGTAACGGGTTTATCTGCGGCCAGCGCAAAGGAAGGAATGATCAGAGCCAGTGCCAATGAGGTGAGAAAAAAGTATTTTCGCATACCCAAACTCTATACGTATCGGGCCGTGTTGCCAAGTCTCCGGTTGGGCTACCAGGCGGGGCGGTTATCAATATCGCATGAATGCATCGTCGATTCCGTCTTCCTCCGGTGAGGATGATCCTTCGGGCAGGGCAGCGGTATGGCGCGTCGAACCGCCGGACTTGACCTTGAAGAATGCGATCTCCTGCTGCAACACCTCTGCCTGTGCGGCCAGTTCCTCAGAGGTGGAGGCGACTTCTTCGGAAGCCGAAGCATTGGACTGTGTCACCTGATCGATCTGCGTGATGGCGGTTGAGATGTGGCCGATGCCAGTCTGCTGTTCTTCGGTGGCGTTGGTGATTCCCCCGATCAATTGCGAGGTCTTCTGAATCTCGGGGACCATGGTCGAGAGCATGGCTCCGGCCTTTTCCGCCACAGCCGTACTGGATTGGGACAGCTCGCTGATCTCTCCGGCTGCCTTGCCACTGCGTTCGGCCAGCTTGCGCACTTCGGCGGCCACCACGGCAAATCCCTTGCCGTGCTCACCGGCTCGTGCGGCTTCAATGGCGGCATTGAGCGCGAGCAGATTGGTCTGGCGGGCGATTTCCTCGACAATGGTGATCCGTTCGGCGATTTCCCGCATGGCGACAACCGTCTGGCTGACGGCAGCACCACCCTCGCCAGCTTCGTCCGCGACCTTTTTCGCGATGGAGTCCGTCTCGTGGCAGTGGTCGGTTGTCTTGCTCACATTACCGTTGATTTCCTCGATGGCTGCTGAAACTTCTTCTACGGTAGAAGCCTGTTCCTCGACGGTCTGGGCGATATTCTCGGCAGCGGCAGAGAGCTCCTCACTGCCGCTGGCAACGTTTTCCGCGCTCTCCTGAATCGCCATCAGTGTGCTGTTGAGCTTGTGGCACATGTTGTTCAGGGAAGCGCACATGATGCCGACTTCATCACTGCACTGGTATTCGATACTTTGGGTCAGGTCGCCTCCGGCCATGGCGTTTGCCAGAGCCGAACTTTCGATGACCGGTCGGGATATGAGGCGGGCTATGTAGATGGAAACCGGAATCCCGAAGGCGAGCGAGAAGAGGAGCAGTATGATGATGGCGAGGTCCGCTTCGTACACGGCTTCCTCGGCCATGAGTTCTGCCTCGTGCGCCAACTCCGCGCCCAGTGCGATGAACCGATTGAGCAACACATCCAGTTCGGCACTGTTCTTGGCAATGATGGCTTCGTCCTTGATCAGCAAACGAAGTTCGGCAATGTACTCTCCGGCAGTGGATTCAACATTTTTGAGTTGAGTGGTTTCTTCCTGATTGCGAATTTCACTCTGTAATCGGCGGATAAGGTCGAGAAAAGCACTGAATTGACCTTCCATGGCGGACACGCGCTCGGGATTTTTGTCGAGCAGGAATCCGACCTCGTTTCGGGCGGCGAGCAGAAGCTGTACTTCAGCCTCGGCCAGATGCTCGACAATGAGCGTCCTGCGCCGAATTTCATCCATATTGAAGGCCGATTCCTCGGCTTCAGCCAATAGTTTTTTTTGGTGGCCCAGCGTTGATTGCAGCGTGTTGTACATGCTGGCAGCCTTGTGCGCCAGGTCTTCCTTGAATGTTTCGATCTCATGGAATGCCTTGATAATGCGCTCCATATCCGCCGAATATTTCGGGATAATGGCTTCAAGTTTGGATAGATTCTCAGCCATCAGTTTGTTGAGCAGGCCGGATGCTTTGATGGAGTCGATTCGTTCCTGAATTTTTTTCAGGTTGGAGTGGATTTCATCGACACGGCGTTCACCGTAATTCTTGTTTTCGATGCCATGGAGAAGAAAGTTCGCCTGGGCCTTGCCGGTCTCGCTGCCCAGCAGGTCAATGGCCGTGAACAGTCTGGCAAGCTCGCCATATGATGTGGCGTGGTTGAGGTAATAATAACCGCCACCGCCGAGGACCGACGCGGTAAGAATGAGATATCCGAAGCTCACGTAGAGCTTTTTGGCAATGGCAAGATTGCGGAAAACTCCGGTCAGGACCAGAACCAGGAAGGAGGCCGCCATAACGACTATGGTCCCGATAACACACCAGAAGACTGCGGTCAGTCCTGCATGAAAGTCCACGGAAAGAGCAGTTTCCGTTTCAGAAAGATAGTCTGTCTGCAATATTTGC
Source organism: Pseudodesulfovibrio profundus (assembly GCF_900217235.1). Taxonomy (NCBI): domain Bacteria; kingdom Pseudomonadati; phylum Thermodesulfobacteriota; class Desulfovibrionia; order Desulfovibrionales; family Desulfovibrionaceae; genus Pseudodesulfovibrio; species Pseudodesulfovibrio profundus. Next base: position 3,032,977 of record NZ_LT907975.1, read on the forward strand.
ATGGTGCTTTCGTCAGCCAGAGAAATGGCGGTAGACGAAGTGACTGGAGATGTTGCCGCAAAAGATGCTGTTGCAGCCAACCCGCCGAAACATGCGACCCAGATTATGATCGTTATGGATAGTGATGCCCGTTTACAGTAGATATTCACTGGGTTTCTCCCTACTCTGTTGCATTATGCTTTGAGTAAAAAATAGCCCAGTGTTATGTGTGGTCATATTATAAATCGATTTTTAAACAGGTGGTTACGAAAAGAGGAAGTATGACTGTCCCTCTTCTTTGCATATACTTGAATGGATATAGGGAGTGGGTATCAGGCCGCCGTTTCGATTACCGTCAGTTGTGGTTTCCTGTTTGCGCGATGGGTTTCGAGAAATGATTTTACGTTGCTTTTGCCCATAAATCGTCCGAGCACCTTGGGATCAGATTGTAACAGGTCGACCAGAATCAGACCATCGAGGCAGTCGCCAAAGTCGGGATCAACGTTGAAACCAATGATTTTACCGCCCAGCTTGAGATACTGTCTGAGCAGTACCGGGATGGATGTGCCGCCTTCAACATCGCTAACCATGGCTGTTATGTCTTCCGGGTCATTGAATGCATTGGCGGGGAGGGTAAAGTCCACCTTGCTCAGCCGACGATTCTTCGGCGGAGTCTTGGGATGAGTCATGTTCGCCAGTTCCGGCAATGAACAGTGGCGTTGCAGGAATCCAACGATCAACTCGCGGGAAATGCCGGAGTATTCCCCGGATATCGACACGCACCCGAAGAGTTTAGTGTACTTGGGGTTTTGGATGATGAATTCGGCCACCCCTTTCCATAACAACAGGAGCGGCTGGTAGTTCTTCTGGTATTTCGAAATGATGAATGATCGTCCCATTTCCAGGGCAGGGCCCATGCTCTCCAGCATGCCGGGATCGTAATCGAAGAGGGTGGAGGTGTAGAGTCCTTGCGCTCCATGTTCTTTGAGAATCTCGTCAGTCAAGCCGAACCGATACGCTCCAGCTACTTCCCGTTCCTTGCGATTCCACAGAACCAGATGCCGGTACGTGTCGTCGAATGCATCGATGTCCATGGGGCGACCTGTGCGCCTTCGCCCACCAGTCGGAATGTCGCTTCTCGCTGGATACCTATTTCTCGAATGATACGTGGAATCTGAAACGCGTTCGCCTGGAAGACGGTGAAATCGCCACTTTCGATGAGGACTGCTTCGTCCGGCAGGGAGGCGACCTCGCTGGCCAGAATGTGTTTGCCTCGTGAATTGGCGATGGGAGCGAGTTTGCGTTTCTTCTCTCGCGGGGCAAAGGTGAAGTTGGACTTATTCTCTTTGCGAAGAAGGTAGGTCCGAAAGCGGAGGTAATCGATCAACTCCTCATCGCTTGAGTCAACAGCACGTTTTGCTCCATCGATGATTGAACCGAAGGCCACGCGAATGGTTCCTTTGGATGCTGTGCGCAGATTTTCATGGGGCAGGAGAACCGTGCGCAGGCTTGGGTGTATCATCCCAAGGGTTTGAAACAGGCCGCTGTTTCGCCCTTCAAAAAAAACCGGCAGCACGTTGGCGCCGGTCTTGCGGATGATGCGTCCGACCATCGGCGACCACTGTGGGTCTGCCACCATGCGCTTGTTCACCTTGATGCTGGACACTTCGCCTGCGGGAAAGACAATGAGCATGCCGCCTTGTTTGAGCCATTGCATGGATTGTCTCAGGCCATTGATGTTCTTGGTTTTCGACCCGGTTTTTCCAAATGGATCGACTTCAACGATCAGGTCTTCAAGTTCCGGAATTTTGCTTAACATGAAGTTGGCCATGATCTTGATATCGGTACGGACTGTGCGCAGAATATTGACCAGCAACAACCCTTCGATAATGCCAAAAGGGTGGTTGCATACCGCCATCAGTGGCCCTGTTTTAGGTATACGACTGACAGGTTGTCCATCGATGGAGAACTGAATCCCCAGTTTTTCCAACGCCCGTTGAACAAATGGCTCGGCACTCTCGTTTTTGTGGAGTTCCGAGTACAGGGAGTTGAGAGTTTCCAGTCGGAGCATTTTCGACAGGGGCTTTTTGACAAGAGAAAAGAGCGTGTGCCGAACAGGATCGTCAAAGGGGGAATTCAGGTTGAGCAGCGGGCCGTTTGTCTGGCTGTTCATTGTACTACCTCCGTCATGTAGTTGGGCAGATAGTACGAGGGCGTAGATTTGCCATCACGCCGTGCGTGTGACGAATGTCTGTTTAAAGGTGACAGTTTTCAGTCTGTTTCATGACGGGATGTACGGAAAAATCGGACAAAAAACCGGCTCTGTCGCTTGTAATGTGCAACAGAGCCGGACTGTAATCAGCTATAATAATGTATTGCTTACCTGTTTATTGGACCTGGCCCAGATCATCTCTCACTGTCCAGTGCCCCTTGGGAACCGGAAGACACAGACTGGTGCCCGGCATATCGGCGCACATGATAAGTCCGCCAGATCCTTCCTCCCAGAATACCTGATCAATGAACAGGGCAATGGCCTGGGCAGGAGTGAGGTTTTCGTGATCGGCTGCGGGCATGAACTGGCGAACAATGGCGCGGGCGCCTTCGACGACCAGCTTGGCTCCTTCTCTGGAGAGCGCCACATCTTCAAAGTCGATGACGTGCAGAACAGGCGCGGAATCCGCAGCATTGTCGAGCGGCTTTTGCGTAACTGGTTGGTGCATACCGGACATAGTGGCCTCCTTTTCCTGTTTACCTAAATTATGCAAGACGCGGACCCCTTTTGCTATTATATGCGTCGTGACAAGAATTTTTAGCGTTTGGCGTGACATGTGCCGGAAATCTGTCTATATAAATCATGAATTGCAATATAGTGTTCTGGGGGAGACACAATGAATTTAGGAGTAAAACTGACGTGAGTGACGAAGAACTTGTTTTGGACATCCCGGAAATTGATGAACAGCATCAGACTTTTCATGAAATGATGTCGAAGATAGGACAACTAGTGCCTGACATGTACAAACCCATGGACGATGATCAGGTGGATGATGTTGTTGACGCTCTGTATGATCTGCGCGAGTTCGCACTGCTCCACTTCCGCACTGAGGAAGACTACATGAGCGAGGTCGATTATCCGGAGCTGGAACAGCAGAAAAGTGAACATGAGCGCTTCCTGACGGATCTGACCCGAATGGAGGCCGAGCTGATGAACGGGTCGGCCATCCCGGCGATCAAGGTCTACAACTTTCTCAACGATTGGTACCGCGACCATGTTCGTAATCTGGACAAGCCGTTTGGCGAGTTTTACTCAAAAAATTAGCATGTATTATCAAGCTGTTCCCAACCCGTACCGTTAATTGAATGGTGCGGGCATTTTTTTTTGTTCGGGCGCTTGACTCTCAGTCGACCATGTTTATCTTTCACACAGCCCGACGATATGCATGGCTTGTCGTCAGGGTGGCGAAGTCTATTGGACGGTTCGCCGTTCATGATTTTGACCAATGAATGACAATTATTATTGGAGGTATAAAGGAATGAAGCTGAAACCGTTGAACGATCGCGTTCTGGTCAAGCGTCTGGAAGTTGAAGAGAAGACCGCAGGTGGTATTTACATCCCTGATTCCGCCAAGGAAAAGCCCCTGAAGGGTGAGATTGTTGCCGCTGGTCCCGGCAAGCTGGACGACAACGGTGAGCGCATCGCCATGACCGTCAAGGTCGGTGATATCGTCCTGTTCACAAAGTACGCAGGTTCCGCTATCGATGGCGACGAGACTCTGGTCATGCGTGAGGACGACATCCTTGCCATCGTTGAATAACGCCGATCTTACCGACGCGTATTTCTACAACCAATTTTTTTAAGGAGAATAATCAATGTCGAAAGAAATTCTTTTCGATGCCAAGGCTCGTGAAAAGCTGAAAGCCGGTGTGGATAAGCTGGCTAACGCCGTTAAGGTCACCCTCGGTCCCAAGGGCCGTAACGTCGTGATCGAAAAATCCTTCGGTTCCCCGGTCATCACCAAAGACGGTGTTTCCGTTGCCAAGGAAATCGAGCTGGAAGACAAGTTCGAGAACATGGGCGCCCAGATGGTCAAGGAAGTTGCCTCCAAGACTTCTGATGTTGCCGGTGACGGTACCACCACTGCTACCATCCTTGGTCAGGCCATCTTCAACGAAGGCGTGAAGCTCGTTGCTGCCGGTCGTTCCCCCATGGCTATCAAACGCGGTATCGACAAAGCTGTCGACGCCATCGTCGCTGAGCTCGAAAAAGTCGCCAAGCCCACCCGTGATCAGAAAGAGATCGCGCAGGTCGGCACCATCTCCGCCAACAACGATGCGACTATCGGCAACATCATCGCCGAAGCCATGAACAAGGTCGGTAAAGAAGGCGTTATCACCGTGGAAGAGGCCAAAGGCCTGGAAACCACTCTGGACGTCGTCGAGGGCATGCAGTTTGACCGCGGTTACCTGTCCCCCTACTTCGTGACCAACACCGAGCGCATGACCTGCGAAATGGAAGAGCCGCTGATTCTGATCAAGGAATCCAAGATTTCCAGCATGAAAGAACTGCTGCCGGTTCTGGAGCAGTGCGCCAAGATGTCCAAGCCCCTCATGATCCTCGCCGAGGACATCGAAGGTGAAGCTCTGGCAACCCTGGTTGTCAACAAGCTGCGCGGCACCCTGAACGTTGTTGCTGTCAAGGCTCCCGGTTTCGGTGAACGCCGTAAGGCCATGCTCAAGGACATCGCTGTCCTGACCGGCGGCCAGGTTGTTTCCGAAGACCTCGGTATCAAGATGGAGAACCTGACCGTCAACGATCTCGGTTCCTGCAAGCGCATTGTCATCGACAAGGAAAACACCACCATCGTCGACGGTGCTGGTAACGCTGAAGAAATCAAGGGTCGTATCGCAACCATCCGCGCTGAGATCGCTGACTCCACTTCCGACTACGATCGCGAGAAGCTCCAGGAGCGTCTGGCAAAGATCGTCGGTGGTGTCGCTGTCATCAACGTTGGTGCTGCAACCGAAACCGAGATGAAAGAAAAGAAAGCTCGCGTGGAAGATGCTCTGAACGCTACCCGCGCTGCTGTTGAAGAAGGTATCGTGCCCGGTGGCGGTGTCGTCCTGGCCCGTTGCGGTAAGGTTGTCGCCTCTGTAGTCGCCGAAGATGACGACGAGCAGGCCGGTATCAACATCATCGCTCGCGCCGTGGAAGAGCCTCTCCGTCAGATCGCCGGTAACGCCGGTCTGGAAGGTTCCATCGTGGTTGAGAAGATCAAGGAAACTGAAGGTGGCATGGGCTACAACGCCGCTACCGACAAGTACGAAGATCTGATCGAAGCCGGTGTTATCGATCCCAAGAAGGTCACCCGCACCGCACTGCAGAACGCTGCTTCCGTAGCCGGTCTGCTGCTGACCACCGAGTGCGCCATTGCTGACAAGCCTGAAAAGAACGACGGTCCTGCCGGTATGCCCGGTATGGGCGGCGGCATGCCCGGCATGGGCGGCATGGGCGGCATGTACTAGACATCCCGCTATCCTAGCCAAAATCGACCGGCCCGCGACACTGTCGCGGGCCGGTTTTTTGTTTTTGAAGGAATGTATTATTGGAGGAGATCGGTCATTGGTGAGCATCTCTCGTTTGAGACTTGGGGCAAGATATAAAAACTAGATACTCGGAAGAAGGGCGTGAGCGAAACAGGATAGAGGAAGAGAGGATAGATGAGGATATCCATCGTTTGGTGACGGATCTTATTGATATTTTGAAATGATGTTTGCGATGACCCCTTCCTTTCTGAGTCTTTCCAGTTCTTCATTGAACAGCTTCACGAAAGGATACATTGCTTCTTTCCTGGCAAAAGCAAAGCGATAGGGCGTGGTGGCTATTGGAGTGGGGGAGTAATAAAATGAAGTCGACTGTGCTTCATCGGATGACTCCACAGCCCATCTCACAACAAGTTTGTTGGTTACTATCGCATCTACATGCCCATGGCGTAGCATCTGTAACAGGTTCTCGGTTGTCGTTGCCGTATACCACCGGATCTTTTTTTGCTCTATCGCCTCTTGGAGGCTTGGGTAGGAGAAGCCGAGTTTGCCAGCTACTCTTGCGCCCTTGTGTTTTATCAACGTTTCAAGCTCTGTGTAGGATTTGATGCGACTGACCAGAACATCCTCGGAATGAAGTATCGCATTGCTCCAGAGGAAATGGTCCGGGTCAGTAACCCACTCCTTCGCTTTCAAGGTGGCGTCTATTTCCCCGTCCTCAAGCAGCATCATTACCCGCTTCGCAGGATGGCTTTCCAGTTTGAGTCCATATCCTAACCGTTCAAGGACAGCGTGCATTACATCAAGCATGATGCCGCGGTTCTCCGAGTCCTTTTGTCCATCGAGAATGGCATAGGGAGGCCAACCCGGAGCTGCGATCGAAACCACGACTGTTTTCTGGGTATCGGGAGCATCCGCATGTGATTTGGAGAAGGGAGTCATGGCAAAAATGACAGTCCCCAAAAGAATAATAAACAATGGGGTCTGTGTGATTGTCCTTGGCATTATTCGCTCCCGAGAGTGTGTTCTTCATCAACACGATTGGAGCCTTGGAGGCTCGTTTTCTATCCTGCAATAGATCAGTTAATCGTGGTTCGGTCAGTGGCAATCAGGTCACAAGAGAAGTCGGGCGAATGGGGACTCAATGAATTGCGATATTGTAACGTATCATCTTGCTTCCAGATTGTCAGGCACGTCTAATAGCGACTCTGTCGTTCATTGCAAGGTGATTATAATGTGTAGACCTGCCTGGCTGGAAAGAGGCTTGTGAGTAGTAGGGGTTTTCAAACAACAAGCAGTGGATGGCTGGATGAAAATGATCTGGAGCAGGTCATATGCACGGCGGATGAAGAACAGGAAAATCTGAAGGCCCTGCAGCGTGAGAGTCAGAAAACGAGAGCTGGAAGTGGGAAAAGACTGAGTGACTGATTATTTTTTCCGTCGACTTCTTTTCTTAACTTTGATCGCCTGTTGAATCGACTGCATCTGCTCGTTCAGATCGTTGGCTATCTTTCTTCTCCAGACCATGACGCCTGCCAGAGTGACAGTCTGTATGCCACACAGACTCCACACGGTGATCTCCAGAGAGGGGATAAGCATGCCGAGAAATATAAGAGCCATGACTAGAACAGCAAAGCCGGAGACAAGGTGCTCATGGTTCAGCCAGTGGCTGTTGAAGGCGGCGATTTGCTTTTCGATTTCCTGCTGCTCTTCATTCAACTGGTTGATTGTGCGTGGAGCGTTCGTATCTGTAGATGTCATGCGAATGATGTAGCTCCGGCTTTGTCGTTTGGCAATTTGTTTCTTTTGTATGGAGAGTTCTGATTAGGCTCCCTTTTTACTCGCTCCGTAATATCGGCCCCCCTTAGCATTAATGAGTTGTTTTGACGCAAGCGGCGTCGAAGAGGGAAGGCGGCTGACGATCAAGTTTGTTTTTTGGTCGACTATGGCTAAAAACTTGATATATAGGCGTTGCATGTGTACGTATGGCCTGTTTCTTGGCTCGGTTAATGATTCTTCCCCCAATAAGAGGACACCATGCTTAAAAAATTCATGCAGATGGATCTGCCCGTTTCGCGAAAGATGAAATACTCGATTCTCAAGCGGGTACGCTCCCACGACAAAGGTGCGTTTGAAATCGATTTCACCTACTGCGGTGTCCAGATACCAATCAATATGTTTGATGGTACTCAACGGTCTATCTATTTGTACGATGGCGATGAAAAATTCATGCTCAATTTTTTACGCGACTATTATGCCATGTTACCCAAAGGAGGCGTTTTTCTTGATATCGGCGCCAACTCCGGTAACCATGCCATCTGGATGTCGCAGTATGCCGACAAGGTGTATGCATTCGAACCTCAGAAACGCCTCCATGAACGGCTCCGTAATATTTTGAGAGAAAATAGCGAGGTGGGGAATATTGAAGTCTGTCCCTTTGCTCTGGGCGAAGAAAACAAGACGGACTATATCTACCACATAAGTAAGTATTCCGGCTCATCAAGCATCGTCAGAAAACCCGATACGAATGTTCCGCGAGAGGAGATCTCTATTCGTCAGGGGGACGAAGCGATCAGAGAGCTGAATCCCGAGTCCATTGCTGCCGTCAAGATCGATGTCGAAGGCTATGAACATTTTGTGCTGAAGGGGATCGGGGAAACGCTGGAAAAGTACCGGCCTCTGGTCATTTTCGAGCACGCCGAAGAGAACAAGGCATCCTACGGTTCCTTTGAAGGCATGCGTGAACTTTTCCCTGAAGGGTATGAGTTTTACCAGTTTGATCGTCGTGGCGCTTACCGTTACCACAACTGCCGCCGCGGTTTCTATACCGTGGTTGATTTCGACTTTGACCTGCCTGTTAGGGCTGTTGCCACCGGAGGCAATGCGAATATCATCGCCTGTCCCGCTGGTACGGAGATGCCGAAGAAGAACTTCACCCCATGGTCTTTTGAAATCAGGAAGTAGGGCCTTTTCTGTCAACCCTGACGGGATAAGGCTCTTTCAATTATCGGGGCCAAATGGCTGGCTCTTCCGCTATCTCCTGGAATTCCTTCAGTGTCTCTATAAATTTCTTGAGAATCACAGATTCATTTTTCGCTTTCCAAAGCGCCGTGATTTCCCACTGTGGCAAATCACCATCCAGTGGTTTGAAGGAGACGCCAGACCGCTTGTCCCTTGCACTGGAGGCAGGCACCAATGCAACACCCAACCCAGTGGAAACAAGTGCCACAGTGGATTGTTCTGTGTTGACCTCCTGCACGATGTTCGGCATGAATCCCGCCTTGTGGAATGAACCTATCAGCGATCGATACAGCGCAGGTTGGGCGATTCGCTGGTTGAAGATCAGCGGTTCGCCCTCCAGATCGCGAATGTCAATCCGGTCTTTTTTCGAGAAATGGTGCCCATCCGGAATGGCAAGGACATATGGTTCACGCAGAAACAGCATGGACTTAAGGCCTGTCGTGTCATGCCCGAACAGTCGCACAAACGCGATGTCCAAACGGTCGCTGCGGAGAACCGGCAACTGCTCGGTGGTCGACTTGGCAGAAAAATCAAGACGAATATTGGGATTGGCCTCCCGGAATGCACGGATCGCCATGGGAAGCTGGCTCAGCGACGCAGGGCCGATGAAACCTATGCGCAGCATGCCTTCCAGGCCTTGTGCCATGTCCTGAATGCAGGCCACAGCTTCGGTCAGGCGGTCCTGAATATCCCTGCAGCGAACCAGAAATTCTTCTCCCTCGGGCGTGAGCGATACGCGCCGACTGGTTCTCTCCAACAGCTTGACCTCCAGCTCTTCTTCCAGTCGTTTTATCTGTTGAGAGAGTGGGGGTTGGGCTATATGGCACCGCTGTGCAGCCTTGCCGAAGTGGAGTTCTTCTGCAACGGCAATGAAGTATTTGATCTGTCTGAGTTCCATGATTCAGACTTAATATGTATCAATAAAATTGTAAAGATATATTGGACATATTCATGGTGCTTTTCTAGCTTCTGAAAAAGCCCTTGGAGGTCCATTATGCAGTATTTGATTCCATTATTACTTGTTTTGAGTGTGCACGTTTTTTTCGCTGTCGGCGTGGCTTTTGCAAATGATTCGGTAGAGCGTCAGAATCATGATTCAGTTTCAGTTTGTCCTGCCGTACTGTGTGATGCAGGCTTGATTATTGACAGGCGGGGAACGGTTTATGCGTCAAATAGTCAATCAGGAGAGGTGTTTGTTGTTGCTCCCGGTGATGAACCCAGGCTTTTGGCTTCCATAGAAGGGCGCATCACAGCTATGGGAGTGGACAGAAGGCGTTCAGTTTTCGTGGCAGTGGAAGATGGAAGAGTTTTCCGTGTCAGGCCCGAGGGACGGGCCAAGTTGGTTTACCGCTTGGACGGAGTGCCGGTCGCGTTGAATGTGGACAGGGATGGCGGACTGGTCGTTATGCTCGACACTGGCCGCATACAATGGGTGCCATTCGGTTCACTTGTTAATGAAGAATAGTGAATATAATGCTATTGTTTTTCTGTATGTTTGACGATAAGGAAAGGTATGAAAGCTATAGTAGCAACCATGGGCATAGTTGGGCTATGCGGATACATATGGGCAGTTGTCGAACTGCTCCTTGCCGCTCCCTTGTGGTGCAACTTGCTCGGTGGTGCTTTGTTGGGAATCTATTTGGGTGCCGCCATGTTCCTGGCATATCTGATCATTACGGATGAAAACCGTACGATCAAAAAGACGCTTAAACAGGGGATAAGCGTCGGAACAGCATTTCTTCGCCCTGTGAAGTCCTGTTTTTGCCGGAACAAATAAGCCGGAATCGCCTCTCTACGCACTGAACGTTAGAAGTTCAGATCGTGTGTCTTTTTCTTACTTGTCTGCTTGGGTGAAGCACTTGATGCGGCGAAAACTCTCGGTTCTGCCTGTTTGAGCAGTTTCTTTGCTTCGACATTGAGCGGATTGCGATCAACAGCGGCCGAAGCGTTGTTGAATACCTCGCCCCATTCCCGTTTCTTGAGATGCAACTTGGCAAGGCGAAGATAGAGATTCTCGCTGGAACCAACGTAGCGCATGCACTCCTTGATCGCGTTGATGGCCTTGTCTGTTTCCTCCATTCCTTCGTAGCAGAGGATCAGCGCATTGTGCGCGCGGATATCATTTTGCTGCACTTGGATGGCTTTCACAAGGTATTCAACTGCTTCGGGAAACATGCCGAAGTTTGCCAGACGGTTTCCAATATCCGAGTCTATCCCTTCAATATCCTGAAAGTATTCTGAAATTTTCCGATACAGCTTCCGTGCTTCCAGTTGATTGTCAGACTTGACCAGTTTTTCCGCCTTGATCAGGTTGTCATCAAGCACGCCCAGTCTTTTTCGCAACTTGGCAACACGGGCTTTCTCCATGGCTTCGCCGAGCTTCTTGTGCAGGCGAATGAGTTTGCCGTAAAAAGCCTTTTCCTTGCCCTTCTGGTAGGTGAGGCCGTTGGGGAACAGCTTCTGGATCATGGGCATCTTGTTGAGATCGCGCATGGCTTCATCCAGGTGCGCGTGTATCTCGAACTTTTCAGCTCCGAAAATGGGGCTGGTAACCAGATTTTTCAGTGCGTTTGCCAGGCACTCAAGTGTCCTGAGGTACTCGTTCTTTTTAGCATATGCACGAGCCCGGGCAATGTCTTCGCGTATGGTTTTTGCTGATATTTGAGACATGGTGATTAAGTTTTACCATTTTTGTCTAAGTTTTTACATGTACGCTAATACAGGTATGAGGTTTTAGCAAGCAGGATGGGAAGTTACCACTAGTTTCAGGCAGACGGGGCGAGTTTTCCACAAGGAAAAACACCCACAGTGCTGACAAGTGGAGTCGATTTTTCTCACATGCCATTGACGCGACTGTCGAGTCTGTATAATTTACCTGCCCATCCCATATTCTGTGATTCATCTTACTTGTGGAGTCGAATTGAATACCTATCTTGTCGTAATTCTTGCATCTCTTGTTTTGAGTTGGTTGTTGGGAATTGTCTCCAACTACTACAACAAACGACATATGGTTTCTCGTCTTCCCGATGAGTTTCGCGATGTCTACGATGATCGGAAGTACTCGGAATCCCAGGAATACGCCAGAGCAAATATGCGTTTTTCGTCCATTGCGGATTCAATCAGCATGGCAATAACCATTGGGTTCATCCTTCTGGGCGGTTTCAACTGGCTTGATCAACTTGTCCGCTCCTGGGAACTTGCTCCACTGTTGAGTGGACTTGCCTATATCGGCCTGTTGAGCTTAGCCAGTTGGACTGTCAGTCTGCCCTTTGAAATCTATCAGACTTTCGTTCTTGAGAGCCGCTTCCAATTCAATAATACAACGCCATGGACATTTGTCGTTGATCGACTGAAAGGATTGATTCTGACCGCAATCCTTGGCGGTGGTTTGCTGGCCGGAGTGCTTTACTTCTTTGGCAGTGCAGGCGAATGGGCCTGGATGTGGTGCTGGGTACTGGCTGTGGCATTCAGTTTGGGTATTACCTATGTTGCTCCCACCTGGATACTTCCCCTTTTCAATACCTTTTCCCCGCTTGAAGAAGGGGAGTTGCGTACAGCCCTTGAAGCCTATGCGCGAAAGTCCGATTTTGAACTGGAAGGGATATTTGTCATGGATGGATCGCGCCGGACCTCCAAGGGCAATGCGTTTTTTACTGGATTCGGTAAGCGAAAGCGAATCGCCTTGTTCGACACGTTGCTCAAGGAGCAGAGCGTGGAGGAAATAACGGCTGTTCTTGCCCATGAAGTCGGCCATTCCAAGCGGGGTCATATTCGCAAACAATTGATTCTTGCCACGATCAAGACAGGTGCCGTGTTTTATCTGTTGTCGCTTTTCCTGGACTCCAAAGGACTGTTCGATGCTTTTGGAATGGAGCACATGTCGGTCTACGCAGGACTTGTCTTTTTTACCCTGCTGTATACGCCCATTTCAATGGTTCTCGGTGTGGTCGGGAACTATCTATCGCGTAAATACGAGTTTGAAGCGGATGCCTTTGCTGCCGAGACCACAAACAATCCGGGCGCCATGATTTCCGCCCTCAAGAAGCTGTCAGCCAACAATCTTTCCAACTTGACCCCACACCCACTCGTTGTCTGGTTGGAGTACAGTCACCCTCCGGTGCTCGAACGAGTACGGGTTCTGAAAAACAGATGAGTATTCCAAAATAACAGTGCCGCAGGTGATTGCAGCACTGTTATTTGGGTTATTGCTTAGAACTTTTCAAACTCATCGGAGTCGTCCGCATAGTTGCCTATCGCTCTAGGTTGCGTGGCCTGCAAAGAGTTGGGTCTTGATGTGACCACTGAGACATTGCGTCGGGAGTGGTGTTCGACCTGGAAGAACTCCATGGCCTGCTGCAATTGTACAGCCTGGCTCGAAAGCTCCTGCGAGGTGGCAGACAGTTCTTCAGAAAAGGACGCATTTTTCTGCACTACGACATCGAGATGTTGAATGGAGGTGGTGATCTGCTGGGCTGATTCGTGCTGCTCGCCACTGGCGGCGGCAACTTCCTGCACCAGTTCCTCGTTATGTTTAATGTCTTTAACCACCTGCTCCAACATGGTTCCGGCTTTTTCCGCTACCTCAAGGCTATTGCCTGTCAGTTCGCTGATCTCCGATGCAGCGGTGCCGGAATGCTCGGCCAGCTTTCGGACTTCGGCTGCGACTACGGCAAATCCTTTGCCATGCTCTCCGGCACGGGCGGCTTCAATGGCGGCGTTCAGTGCCAGAAGGTTGGTCTGGCGTGCGATATCTTCAATGATGGATGTGCGTTCAGCAATATCCCGCATGGCCTGGACGGTCTTTTTGACAGCCTCGCCACCTTCCTGCGCATCATTGGCTGTTCGGACGGCGATGTCGCGGGTCTTTCGTGCGGTCTCCAGGTTCTGGGCAATGTTCTGTGACATGAGTTCCATGGATGCGGAAATCTCTTCGACGCTGGCAGCCTGTTCCACCGACCCTTCGCTCATCTGTTGTGCCGATGCTGCAATCTCCTCGCTGCCGGAAGCGACCATCTCGGCCGATTTTTTTACACTTCCCACGACATCTCGTAGCTTATGAAGCATTCTGCCCAGTGAACGGATGAGTCGTCCCAACTCGCTGGGGGACTCGCTGTGTATATTTGAAATCAGATCACCGCTAGAGAGGCGCTCGGCCATGCCCATCCCGTCGGTTACCGGTCGGATGGCGAACTTGTTCAGGAATGCGATGACGATACCACCGACCAGCATGATGATGCCGAATCCGGTTCCGGCAAGCACGTAACCTTGCTGAATGGCTCCGGATGCAAGGTCGCTTTCATAGGCGGACATGCAGACGATCCAGTTGGTGGTCGGGTCTTCCTTGAATACCAGAATCTTGTCACGGCCTTCCCATGCATAGGTTATCTGGCCGTTTTTCTGCTGAATGGCGGTCCTGACGAATGAGTCGCTGCTGCGATCTTCAAGGATGATCGATTTTTCTTTGGGGTGGTATATGAATCGCCCGGTTGCATCGATGATGAAACCATACCCTTCCTTGCCGATAACCACCGGATCGATGAATGTTTTGCAAAAGGATTCCCACTGGGCCAGCAGTGCGACCGCACCGATGATTTGCCCATTGTTGTCGAATACCGGTGTGCTGATCGCGAAGAACAGGGAGTCGTCGGTTACGGATTGCATCACCGTTTGGGAAATCACGTTCTCCTCACCACGGAGGGGGGCCTGGACATACCCGCGCTGTTTCAGGTCCAGCCCGACGATGTTCTTGTCTCCAATGACACCGGCCACGCATCTGCCCGCCGGATTGACAACGATTGCACCGTAGAGGTTGTCATTGTTGCTAACATATTCGGAGAGGATCTCTTGGGCTTGACCAACTTCCTCCGTGCGAAGGGCGCTGACAACTTCCCATCTGTCGGCCAACGCGTGTGTGGCGGCCTGACTGTCCTCGATAAAAAGCTGCATGGCGGCGGCAATATTGTTGGTCTGGGATGCGGCAGCAGACGATTCCGAGGCAAGAATCATATCGTAAGAGGAGTCATTGACGTAGAGTACAAGGCCGGTGATGGCTACTGAGATGGTTAGGACGATTGGGATTAATATGGTTCTTTTGAGGCTTTTGGATATCCAGTGTAACATTTTTTTGCCCTCTTTTAGGTGATTTAAAAATATTATCTTATGTTGTTTTGGTTAAAATCCTTCTAACGCTGTTTGAATAATTGTTTAGGTTATCTCTGTGTGACGTAGAGTGGCGCATCCTAACTAACAATTATAATTATGATTATACTTATCAATGGATAGGGTTGAGAAAAGAGATAGGTTCAATTGGTTTTAATCCCTTGGAAAGTTGGTTTCTGTCGGCAGTAGTGTCTGCAGCGTGCTGGCAGGATAGCTGAATCAGCCAGTGGGCGTGTATCGGTTGCATGGAAATCGTGTAGAGGATATGTCAAATTAATAAGTGGTTACGTAGCTGTTACATGGTACCGTGCGCTCGGTGTTTCACGGATGCTCGTTCATCGCTTGATCAATAAAACAATGGAGTCGTAACGTGGCTTTGCATGAGTTGGCGGGTCAGCCCGCTCCCCAGGATTTGCTTGTCAATGTCCCCCGATTGGTATCGGCCTATTACCTGACAAAACCCGATCCTGCCGAGCCGGGGTGCCGGGTGTCGTTTGGGACTTCCGGGCATCGTGGGTCTTCTCTGGATGGGAGCTTCAACGAAGACCACATTCTGGCTGTATCTCAGGCCGTGTGTGAACATAGGGCTGCCGCCGGAATAGACGGGCCATTGTTTTTGGGTATGGATACTCATGCTCTCAGCGAGCCAGCACTGGCCTCGGCTGTGGAAGTCTTTGCTGCCAACGGGGTTGATGTCAGGTTGCAGGAAGGGCTTGGATACACGCCGACGCCCGTCATATCCCATGCAATCTTGAGCTGGAATGCCGGTCGTCAATCAGGGGTGGCTGACGGAGTGGTCATCACGCCGTCCCACAATCCGCCCCGTGATGGTGGGTACAAGTACAATCCCCCGGCAGGTGGTCCGGCTCCAGGTGAGGTGACCTCTGCCATTGAAAACCGAGCCAACGAAATTTTACGAAACGGGCTGAAGGATGTCCGCCGCATACCTTTTGAAAAGGCGCTCAAGGCTGACACCACTGTCATGTACGACTACATCACGCCGTATGTCGACGATCTCACCAATGTCGTGGATATGGATTTGATCAGCAGCGCCGGTGTAAAGATCGGTGTGGATCCCATGGGCGGCTCAGGCATTGCCTTTTGGGAGCCCATGGCAGAAAAGTACGGCCTGAACCTGACGCTGACCAATACGGTTGTTGATCCTGCCTTTTCATTCATGACCGTGGACAGGGACGGGAAAATCCGCATGGATTGCTCGTCCCCCTATGCCATGGCTTCGCTGATCAAGCTCAAGGATTCCTATGACATCGCGTTCGGGAATGACCCCGATTACGATCGCCACGGCATCGTCACCCGCAGCAGCGGCCTGTTGAATCCCAATCACTATCTCGCCGTTGCCGTGCAGTACCTCTTTTCTCATCGACCGGATTGGAGCACCAAGGCGGCCATCGGCAAAACCCTGGTGTCCAGCTCCATGATAGATCGCGTGGCAGCAGACCTTGGCAGACATCTCAATGAGGTGCCTGTGGGGTTCAAGTGGTTTGTGGATGGTCTGGTGGATGGTTCGTGTGCTTTCGGAGGAGAAGAGTCAGCCGGTGCGAGCTTTGTGCGGTTCGATGGGTCTGTCTGGACCACGGATAAGGACGGCATCATCATGAACCTGCTGGCCGCGGAAATAACGGCGCGGACAGGGCGTGACCCCGGTGAATTGTACAAGGATTTGGAAGAGAAACACGGTTCGCCCATATACGAGCGCATGCAGGCTCCGGCCACGCGGGAACAGAAAGCCGCCATTGCGTCGCTGTCGCCGGATGTGGTGAAGGCCGACACTCTGGCTGGTGAGCCGATCACGGCCAAGCTGACCCATGCCCCCGGCAACGGCGCTGCAATAGGGGGCCTCAAAGTGACCACGGAAAACGGCTGGTTCGCAGCTCGACCATCCGGCACCGAGGACATCTACAAAATTTACGGCGAATCCTTCAAAGGGCAGGACCATTTGAAGGCCATTCAGGAAGAAGCGCAGGCAATTGTTTCCGCCCTGTTCTAATCACAGGGCGGTCATTATACCGTCAGATTGAGTCCGGTGTAGCTCTGTCCGTAGCCCAGCATCAACCCGCCGCCCTTGAACCAGTTGGTAGGATCGCTGTTGTCCTCGTACCACCAGGACATGGCCTGCTGTTGGAGGCTCTGCTTCAGCTCCGTGTTGGTCAGTTGGTTTTCTGATACTTTGGTCAGTTTACCCAGCTGGATGATCTTGTTGAATTCATCCACTTTTTCCGGGTTGTCTTCAAAGTACTTGTCGATGGTCTCCTTGTTAGGATGACCTTCGGCGGTGGTGACCTTCCCGGTGACAGGATCGTAGGTCAGGGGGAATTCCTTGCTGATGTCCACGCCGAGCGCTTCAAGGTCGGCCATGACCGAGGCGTCCCATGTCACTTCCAGTTGCTTGCGATACTCCTCGACCTCGCGAAACGAGAGCTTGCCGTCGCTGCCTTTGGGGATATCCTCAAGATATCTTTGTATCTCGCTCCCCATGGAACTCATAACCCGGGAGTTGGCGGTCTGCTCTGATGCTTTGGTCGTCGAGGTCTCGGTGCCGGTTTGTTCAGCCAGTTGTTTCAAGAGCGAACTGGTTTCCGAATATACGCTGCTGCCGATGCTGGAAGTGGTCATGAGAAACTCACAAGTTGAAGTTGGTGGAACTTTTTTCCCTTTGCCGGATCAAGCATAAGCCGTGCCATCATTGGTGATTGGGGGCTATCCGTCAGCAGGAAACGAAACGAAGGGGGCGCGTGGATTTGGATTGCAAACAAAAAAAAGGGAGCAATGAAGCTCCCCTTGTGATGATTCCGTTATTGTACTTTTACGCGACCGCTTGCTTTGGCTTTTCCGTGCAGACCAGCTTGTCGATCTCGCGAACCTTTTTCATGACCGCTTTGGCGATTCGTTTGAATTCCGGGAAATCCTTTGTGTCATAGGAATGCTTGGCACGGGTCAGGCCGGCGAGGTCGATGCACTCGTTGAACAAGTACGGCATGTAGAGCGGGTCCTGTTTGATGAATGCTTCGATGCGCTGGAATGTCTGGTGGATTTCCTGTTGGTTCTTGTTCATGTTTTTGAATAATTTTGCCAGATGCTTTTCAGCATTGCGCATGGATGTAGACCACATTGGGCCGCGGGGTTCGAGCGTCAAACTGTTGGTCGCTTCGCGGCAGCCAATGAACTCACCCATGAATCGATCAACACTGCCCGGGGCAGAGGCGAGCACACCTTCTTTCAGGGCTGTCTCGATATCCATGGCCTTGGTACCGTTGATCACGGCACCGCCACCGTAAATATTGTAAATGGGGAAGGCGGCCTTTCGCAGGTCGTCTTCCAATTCACGCTTGGCAGTCATGTACTGGACGGTGGTCAGAATCTCTTCTCCGTCCATGTTCTTGGTCATCTGATGAAAGCTGCGCATGGTCATATTCTTGTTGAAACCGTGGTGGCCGCCTGCATGGGACTGGTTGTTGATCCATGCGTAATCCTGCCCGACCATGACCAGATGGTTGACTCCGGCCCAGCGCAGGAAGCGGGATAGCGTGACCGAGACATTGCCACCCGCGTCGAGGACCAGATCGTGATCCTTCATGACGTAAGTGCCCATGCCGCCTATGGTCCACAGGGGGATGGTCGGCCCAGTGTACCGCTTGATCGCTTCCGGGTTGACCTTGGTGGAATATATGAGCGGAATATCCGCCACAAAGTCAGGGTCCAGCCGGTGGAAGATGTCGAGCATGGACTTGTCATAGTCGATAGCCATGCAGAAGTGGGGCTTCAGCCCGATGTTCTGGAGGGCGGGGACGGTTTGCAGGCCGCATGTATAAAGGACATGATTTTTGTGCTCAAGCAGCTTGGGAGCGTGATGCTCCAGGCTTGGTCCGGCACCGAGGATGACGGCACCCACGCCGCCCGCCTTGTTTTCAAGGCCCTTGAGCGAACCGTCCGACAGAGCTCGTTTGAAGTTCTGAACTTCATTGCCGACCATGACGTCCTGCCGGTAGCGCAGGGTGGAGAGTTCCAGCGAAAAGTTTTCGAGTTTGTCGCGAACTGTCTTGGTCCACCATGCGTACTCCTTGCCAAGCTGCTGGCTGGGAATATCGCCCTTGAGGTGAATCTGGCCGTAGATGAACTGGAGATCAAGATTTCGGATGACTTCATAGATGAAGTCCTGATCCGGGATCATGAGGTGAAATTTCTTGGACTCGAAAAAGGGGCGGTAATCGGTCTGGCCGAGGCAGGCGAGGAGCATTTCCGCACGGGGTTCCAAAAGCATGACTTTGTGCGTGTCGGGTGTGTTGGTCAGAACGTGGTTCACGCCGTAACCCAGGTTCGCGCCGACGATGAACGTGGCCGAGGTGTCGGGCTTGTCGTTCTTGGTCCAGTTGGCATACAGCCCGTTGGGCACCAGCGATTCAAGCATGCCCTTGCCGCTTTCCATGCGCCAGTCGTGAATCCCCATCTCATTGATGAAGATATTGTTGAGGAGTGCTTCTTCCTTGAACTCTTGATTGGTCAGCCACTGGTAAACGGGATTGCCGGTTCGCTGGAGATATTCAATGTTGTCTTGTAAAAACGGGTACGCTGTCATGCCATTTCCTCACACTACTGTTTGCAGATTGCTCTGTTGATCGATCGCTGAGACAATTGCACGTAATGTGCCAGTTGCGTGAAGGCGCTTTTTGACCTACTGTGCTGGGACCAATAATTAATACTTTGCCCATGATTTCAGGGGAGTACCATGAATATAGACCTTTTGGCGCTCATCGGCGAGACCCCGCTGGTGGAAATCCGCCATCTTAATCCCAATCCGCACGTCAAGATTTTGGCGAAAATCGAGGCGCAGAATCCCGGCGGATCCATCAAGGACCGGGTAGCCGCAGCCATGATCGAAGCTGCCGAGGCTTCGGGCGAGTTGACAAAAGACAAGATCATTATTGAAGCCACCTCGGGCAATACCGGGGTTGGGCTGGCCATGGTTGCGGCTATCAAGGGATACCGCATCAAGCTGCTCATGCCGGAGACCGCGAGCGAAGAGCGCAAGATGATCATGGCCGCTTATGGTGCCGAACTGGAGCTGACACCGGGCCATCTTTCCACGGACGGGGCCATCGAGCAGGCGTACCGCTATGCCCGTGAAGAGCCGGAAACTTACGTGCTGATGGATCAGTTCAACAATCCGGCATCCATTGATGCGCATTACAACGGCACTGGCCGCGAGATTTGGGAGCAGACCAACGGCGAAGTGACCCATTGTGTCATGACGCTCGGTACGTCCGGCACGGCCATGGGCATTGCCAAGCGGTTGCATGAGGAAGGTGGCGTGCATGTGGCGGCGGTGGAGCCGTACGCAGGGCACAAGATTCAGGGCCTCAAAAACATGTTGGAGTCCTATCCCCCCGGAATTTACGACAAGAACAACCTTGATGAAATCCTGCACGTTGAGGATGACGTTGCCTTTGATATGTGTCGTCGTCTTGCCCGTGAAGAAGGGATTTTCGTGGGCATGAGTTCCGGTGCTGCCATGGCCGGAGCCATCCAGATGGCGGAGCGGGTGGAGTCCGGCCTGATCGTCACCATTTTCCCCGATTCAGGGGAGCGGTATCTTTCCACCCACCTGTACAAACAGCAGAGCGGGAGTGGCGTCTCTGTTTTCGATATGGCGTCGGGCAAACAGAAACATCTCGATACCAATGCAGGACTTGGGCTCTACACCATGGGGCCGTCACTGGATAATCCGGACGGGCTCGATGCGTGGCGACGTGTTGTTCTGCAGGATGTCATGGCGCGTCATCTGGCATCACGCGGCGTGAATACCTCGCTTGCCGTGGGGCTTACCGATATGGATGACCGGACGCTTACCGCGGCCCGTGAGGCCGGGATTTCCCGTGAATCCTTTGCGGCCGATCGCCGCGAGGCCATTTTGCGTCGGGCTGAAGATATGGGCGTGGATAGCAGCGTGTCTTTTCCGCTGTCCTCTGCCTCTGACGAGATGTCTCTTGAGCTGTGCCGCAAGCTTCTCGGTAAGGGGTTGGCGTACGAAAAGCTGCGGTCCGTATATTTTGACGTCTTCCGTGACAAGCGCTACGGCGAGATCGGAACCGTGGATATGGATAAGGTGTCCGGTGGACGAACCGTCGATCTCGGAAGCTATGTAAAGGACAACCCCCTTGATTTTACCTTGTTGAAACGGGCTACGCTTCTTGATCTCAAACGCGGGGAAGTGCTGGAAACCGAGTGGGGCAATGTGCGCCCAAGCTGGTTCCTGCAGCACGCGGCAACGGCTCTCACCACGCAGAAGCGGACCGACATCATGATCGGTAGCGAGAAGCATCGCTTTCCGCATCTTGAAAACCTGCGGGCTATCTGGTCCACGGCAGGGCGTGAGTTGCAGGCATGGATGGTCTGCCAGCAGGCAACGGACGGTGCCGATGGTGACCTGATCTCCGTAGCTGAAACACTGGGCGGATTCCGCGCGGCTCGTTTCTGGCTGCTCTCGGCCGCAAGCCGCAAACCGCTGTGTGCATCCCAGGACAACCTGAAAATGTGGGCGCGTAACTGGCGCAAGATTCAGGAATGTGCCGCAGTGCTCACATTGGCCAGCGACAATCATGGGGATGTCATATCCTCGGAAGTAGAGCAGGCAGTGTTCAATCTCAAGGCCGGTTTCAAGACGGCAATGGAAGACGATGCGGCCCTGCATCACTTCTGGCCTGTGCTTTTCAAGTTCGTGAAAGAGGTCAACGGTTGGGCCGCGAAGGGGATACTTACCGGGGCGGCTGCAAAAAGTTGCCTTGAAGAATTGCGGGTCGTGGATGGAATTCTTGGTATTCTTGATCACGCACAGATGCCTATTCCGCTTTCCGATCTCCCCGCAGAGGTGCAGGGGATGCTCGCAGATCGACAAAAAGCGCGTGAGAGCAAGGACTTTGAAGCATCGGATTCACTGCGCGATCAGATCATGAACGCCGGATTTCGTCTTGAAGATACTGCCAATGTTCCGCGTGTATTTCGTGCATAGTGAGTGCTGAAAAGCTGTGGCGATCTACAGATTGTAGCGTACATATCCCTGGTTGATGAAAACTTGAGACTCTCAAAACTGTTTGAGAGTCTCTTTTTTTTGGGGAAAAACGTGGAAGCCATCAAGATGATATGCGGGGATATTGGATGATGAAAAACTGCTGAATGAGGTAGGCTGAAGCTATGGGGAGCGTGGTTTTGTAAGCAGTTATTGGTTTTTAAGTTGCAGGATAGCGGTGATTATCAGGATTTTTGCGAAGAAGAATTAACAGTTTTGAGCGGTAGCACAATGGAAACCCCTTTCACACCCTGATTGGATTTCAGGGCGTGAAAGGGGTGTATCTTGCTGTAAATGCTGTTTTAATCTGGTCAGGGTGTTACGCGTAAAGCTCCAGATATTTCTCCAGTCTATCCATGCCCTCTTTGATGTCATCCATTGCCGTGGCGTAGGAAAAACGGATGAATCCTTCTGCGCCGGGCCCGAAGTCGATACCGGGAGTGACGCCGATCTTGGCTTTTTCAAGAATGTCATAGGCCAATTTGAGGGAGGAGCCGTCGAATTTTTCGGCCAAATGGCGCATGTTAACCAGCACGTAAAATGCGCCAGTCGGATCGTTTTTGATGTCAAATCCCATCTTTTTGAGGCGGTCGAGTATGTAAATGCGCCGCTCGTTGTAGGTCTTTTTCATGTGCGCAACGTCGAGGTCCGCTTCCTTCAGTGCCGCCACGCCGCCCCATTGGGCCATGCTGTTCGCGGAAATGAAGAAGTTCTGACAGACAGTCTGAAGCGTGCGGATGAAGTCCTGTGGTGCAATGAGATAGCCCAGACGCCAGCCGGTCATGGCATAGAGCTTGGAAAATCCGTTCAAAACAAAGGCGCGATCCGTGTATTCGAGGATGGAATGTGCCTCTCCTTCGTATACAAGGCCATTGTATATTTCGTCGGAAATGATCCACAGATTGAACTCTTCCGCCAGTTTGGCAATGGCTTTCATGCGTTCTTCGGAGAGCAGGGTGCCTGTCGGGTTGGCCGGGGAGTTGATCAGAATGGCTTTGACATTGTCATTGGCAGCAATGGCTTCGCGGATGGCAGAGACACGAAACTGAAAGGAATCCTCTTCACTGACCGGGATTTTCAGCGACTCGGCACCGGCAAAGGTGATGAAGTTGTCGTAGCAGGCATAGCAGGGATCGGACGTGATGACCTTGTCGCCTTCCTCAAGAATTGCCGAGAAAAGGGCGAGCATTGCCGGGCTTGTTCCCTGCGTGACTGCAATGTTCCCCGGTTGAACAGATACTCCGTAGTTCTTCCGGTAATCCTCTGCGATGGCTTCGCGCAATTCAATGATGCCCAGCGAGTGGGTATAGTGGGTGTGCCCGTTGTCCAGCGCCTTGCAGGATGCCCGCTTGATGCAGTCCGGGGTATCGAAGTCCGGCTCGCCCACCTCCATATGGATGATGGATTCACCGTTACGTTCCATTTCCTGTGCGGCTTCAAGAACTTCCATGACCAGAAACGGGGTGATGTCACAACAGCGTTTGGAAATACTCATCTCTCAACTCTCTCATCTCTCAATATAAAACGCCCCGCCCCGAGCGAAACAGCAAAGGGCGGGGCGTTTATTTAATCAACATGCAATTATTTAAGCAACTTCGACAACGTTGATATCAAACACCAGCGTTTTGCCAGCGAGGGGATGGTTGCCGTCGAGGGTGACCATCTCTTCGTCGAAATCTGTGACACGCACGTAAGCGGGCTGACCGTCTTCGGTGCGGATTTCAAGCATGATGTCTTTTTCCAGTTCAACATTCGGCGGAATCTGTTCTTTACGAACCTGGAATACCAACTGATCGTTGGGCTCGCCGTACCCTTCTTCGGGCGGTACTTCCACGGTGGCGGAGTCGCCAGCGGATTTACCGATGACAGCTTTTTCAAAACCGGCGATGACCATGCCTTCGCCGAGCTTGAACTCCAACGGGTCGCGGCCTTCGCTCGAATCGAACTGGCTGCCGTCGTCTTTCAGAGTTCCTGTGTAGTGAACCTTAACCGTGCTACCTTTTTGCGCAGTCATAATGACTCCTTGTTTTGGCCTCCGGCGGCTGGGGTAAGGGGAGAGGGAACCTCCCTGTACAAAGAGGTTCCCTCTCCCCTTACCCCAGACCCCCATCCTTTCTCCCTTGCTTGACGTATCAACGGTCTGGCCATCGAACGGGGGGAAGGAAGGCGGCGCTCGGACAACATGTCTCGGCGCGAGGGCGTTTCTATTTAATTTTATGTAACCATAATCAGTCTTACTGACAATGGTTGAAATAAAAAGATGTATTGCCTGCCCAAAAAGAAGGGACGGGGAATACATCATTGACCGGACAGCCGTGCAAGCGGCCATCCGGTCATTGTTATTTCATTAAAAGTCGAATCCGGTGACTTTTCGAACTTCGGCCATGGTCTGCTCGGCAAAAGTGCGTGCCTTTGCGTTACCTGCCTCAAGGATTTCCTGAACGCGCTCGTCCGTGCAGGCGGCGCGGCGCTCGTGCAGCGGGGTGAGGAAACGTTCCAGGGATTCGAGCAGCACCTTCTTACAGTCCACACAACCCCAGCTTGCGTTGCGGCAGCCTTCCTGAATCTCGGGCAGCTTGGCCGGATCGGTCATCAGCTTGTGGTACGGGTAAAGGTTGCAGATATCGGGATCGCCCGGATCGGACTTGCGGAGGCGGTTCTCATCGGTCTTCATGCCGCGAACCTTGGGAACGATCTCATCCATGGGTTCGGAAAGCATGATGGAGTTGCCATAGGATTTGGACATCTTGCGTCCATCGAGTCCGGGCAGTTTGGCTTCTTCGGTGAGCATATCAGCCGGTTCCGGGAACAGCTCCGTGCCGTTGAGGTGGTTGAAGCGGCGAGCGATCTCGCGGTTCAATTCCAGGTGCGGCAGTTGGTCCTTGCCAACGGGAACGGCTGCAGGCTTGTACAGCAGGATGTCGGCTGCCTGAAGAACCGGGTATCCGAGGAAACCATGGGTGTTCAGATCCTTCTGCGTCAACTCGCCCTTGATTTCCTTGTAGGTCGGGTTGCGTTCCAGCCAACCCAGCGGGGTAATCATGGAGAAATAGAGATACAGTTCAGCGTGTTCCTTGACCATGGACTGCTGGAAGATCACGCACTTCTCGGGATCGAGACCGGCTGCGACCCAGTCCTTAACCAGACCGGGAACGAATTCCTTGATCTTGGTGGGGTTCGCGTATTCGCTGGTCATGGCGTGCCAATCGGCCACGAAAAAATAACAGTCGTACTCTTCCTGGAGTTTGAGCCAGTTGGCGATAACGCCGAAGTAGTGACCGAGGTGGAGGGGGCCGGTGGGCCTCATGCCGGAGAGGATGCGTTTGTTTTCGCTCATGATATATGTGGGTTAAATGGTTACGCCGAGCAGGCTCGCGGCTCCGCGGACCAGCGGGAATATGACCGCGCCGACCAGGGAGTAGCCGGAAAACTGCCCGACCATGATGATACCGATGAGGATAATGAATCCGTATCGGTTCAGGCTCATGTACTTGTATGCCAAGTTAGGCGGGAGAAAGTACGCCAATACGTTGCTGCCGTCCAGTGGCGGAATGGGCAGCAGGTTGAACACGCCCAGAATAAGGTTCACGAAAACGCCTGCCTGCGAAATCAGATACAGGGGTACGATGACCGTATCCGTAAACTGGGATTGTTCAAAATGTGTGAATGTCAGAATGTGGATGACCAGGGCGAATATGGCGGCAAGCAGAAAGTTGACGCCGGGACCAGCAATGGCCGTCAGTAACATGCCTTTGCGTGGATTCTTGAAGAAATTCGGATTGATGGGGACCGGTTTTGCCCATCCGAAATGAACGAGGAAAAAGGCGAGCGTTCCCAGTGGGTCAAGATGCTTGATCGGGTTGAGCGTCAGGCGTCCTTGTGATTTAGCCGTAGGGTCACCGAGCAGATAGGCCACATAGCCGTGGGCTACCTCGTGACAGACCAGAGCGATGAGCAGGCCGGGAGCCAGTATGGCATACCGCTGCAGCGCTTCGGGTGAAAAGAAATCGAACATTTGAAGCGGCTACCACGTACCGTGCCGCTGGGCAAGCGGAATGTCGGTGACTGACGCGGATAAACCGGGGTTAGGTGATCTTTGCTCGTGAGAGCAACTCAATGAATTTCTTGAGCAAAATTTTGTCCGTGGCCCCGTCGTCTTCCATGATGGCCTTGAGTGCCTGAAATGGTTTCAAGGCTTTTCTATATGGCTGGTTACGCGTCAGGTTGTCGTACGTATTGGCCAGGGCGACGATCTTGGTGTGCATGGGCAGATCGGAGCTGACCGCTTTGGTCGGATACCCTTTGCCGTCGGCCCGTTCATGGTGAAACAGGATACAGTTGGTCGCGATGGTCGGCAGATTGAAGGTCGCACACGTCCGCGCTCCGACCATGGGGTGCAGGGCGAGGATGTCCTGTTCGTCCGGCTCCAGCTTGTCCGGGTCCTGATTGATAATTTCGGCAGGGAGTGCTGTCTTGCCGATATCGTGAATGAGCGCCCCCATTCCACAGGTCAGGGTTTTGTACTCGTCATACTCGAATTCCTGCATCAGAGTGACGGCATAAACCATGGTGCTGATGCCGTGGTGGTAAGTTTCATACCCCTTGTTGATGAGGCTTGAAAGATGCTTGAGCGACTTGGGCGACTGCAGGAATGTGGCCGTGGACTCAATGAGTTTTTCAAACCGTAGGTACCGCTTTTCAAACGCTGGTCCGGGCAGGTTGTCCTCAAACAGTTCCTTGCCGAGCACGGTGGCCGAATTGGTCCAGGCCTGCGCACGTTCCGCTACTGGGATGCTTTCATCATCCAGAACGCCGGAGATGTTTTCCAGTAGATAGTGCCGGTACAGGTCCCGATCCCTGTTGGCGATATAGACCTGCAGGACATTGTTATTGACCAGTTCCTGCCGTTTGTCCTGGGTGAATGTCCGGCCTCCGGCATTGAACAGCACGTAGTAGTTTTCATGTCGCAAATATACGCCGAACTCAGCACATGAGTTTGGGCGGATAATAAGGGGCGATATGGCAAAGTATTGGTTATTATTTGCTAATTGCGACATCAAGGTCTCCTGATTCGAACGGGTGGTACAACGCGATATGCGCTACCGAGTCGTGCAATCTGCATGTACTTTGCTAACTTGACCGTGTCAAACCGAGTCGGAACAAAAACGGCGCTTCTCGGTGAAGAGAAACGCCGGTAAAAGGGGTGTCGTTAGGGGTTGCCTAAACGCCAGCCTTATTGAGGGCCATTCTGACTTTGTCTTTCAGTTCCGTCAGGTCTACGGATTTTACGACGTAATAGTCGGCGGCAATGGATTTGAGATCGTGCTGGAACGAGTCGTAGGCGGTGGAAAGGATGACTGGAATCTGCTGGTCTTTGGCTCTGATCTCCTGCAGCAGGTCAAGGCCAGATCGATTTACGCCCAGCTTGATGTCCAGAATGACAATTATCGGTTTTTCCCTTTCGATAACGTCAAGAATTTCTTCTTCACCGTCGGAAGTTGCAACGGTATATCCTTCCGCCTCAAGTTCTTCCCTGTAGAGCATGCGGATGTGTTTTTCGTCGTCGACAACGAGAATCTTCGGTTGGTTCATGAAATCCTCCTTGGAATACAACCTGTGACCTATCCTAATCGATAGAACACTTTTGGGTCAATATGGTTCTTTTTATTTTGAAAGATTCTAACCTCAACCCGGAAAGGTGCCAGTATATTCGGTTTCGTGCACTTTTCAATGCTTGAACTCACCAAGGTTACTGCGTAGTGTCCCTCAGCCCGTTGACAGTCAATATGGTTGACGGAAAGGAGATAACGATATGGTAACAGTCCATCTGGAACCGGACGGAAAAGTAGTCGAGCTCGGCAACACCAAGACCGTGCTTGCAGTCCTGAACAGGCTGAAACTCCGTTCGACCATGGCAATTGTTGTTCGCGATGGCGAACTGCTCACGGCGGATCGCAAGCTGCACATGGGCGATACATTGATGGTTCGAAAAGTCACATCAGCTGGATAGGGAGGAATCAATGAAGTGCTCCCGCTGTAAAAAACTGGCCTGTGTGGCATTGCCGAGCCATAACGCCGGCTTCTGCCCCGAATGTTTCCCGCTCTTTTTTTCCAAGCAGGTGGCAACAGCCATCCGCCGCGAAAAGATGTTCACCCATGACGAGCGTATTCTGGTTGCCCTTTCCGGCGGCAAGGATTCCCTTGGCCTCATGCTTGAGCTGAAGTTGCAGGGATACGATGTCACCGGCCTGCATATTGACCTTGGTATTCCCGATTCCTCCTGGAAGGCGCGGAAAAAGGTCGAAGATTTCTGCGAAAAAAATGAACTGAATCTCGAAGTGTTCGAGATGGAGAAGTGGGGCCTGCCGATCAGCGATGTGAACGAATTCGTTGATCGCCCGGTCTGTGCCGTCTGCGGCAAGATGAAACGCCATCACTTCAATAGGATCGCCCGTGAAGGCGGATACGATGCGCTGGCCACCGGTCACAACCTTGATGATGAAGTCGCCCGCCTGTTCGCCAATACATTGCGATGGGATACGGCGTTTCTTTCCGATCAGGGTCCGGTACTGCCCGCAGCCGAGGGGTTTGTCCGCAAGGTCAAGCCGCTGTTCCGACTGACGGAGTTCGAAACCGCCAACTACGCATTCCTCAAGGGCATCGAGATTCATTCCGATCCGTGTCCCTATTCAACCGGCGCCAGCTTCACCAACCACAAGGAGTTGTGGGGAGAGCTGGAGTACCGTAGTCCCGGGCAGAAGTTCCAGTTCTACAACGGGTTCCTTCAGCGTGGTAAGGCAGCCTTTGCCGAACTGGAAAAGGAGATCGGCGCTGATTTGAAACCGTGCGAAGAGTGTGGCTCCCCGACCAGTGTCGGTGTCTGCTCCATTTGCCGGATCAAGAAATCCGTCCACCAGAAAAAGACCGAGGCAGGCCTGGTGTAATGCCGGTCAGTCCCTCCATATCCGTGACCATGCCTTGCTACAATTGCGGGGATACCGTGGCCGGAGCGCTGGACAGTGTGCTGTCACAGGTGGGGGTGGACTTCGAGGTGGTGGCCGTTGATGACGGCTCAACTGATGATACTGCGGGAATCCTGGCCGAATATGCGCGCCGGGATTCCCGCATTCGTACCTTTTCCATAGAGCATGGCGGTGTCATTGCCGCAGCCAATGCCGCCATCGAAGCGTCCGTCGGTCGTTACATTGCGCGGATGGATGCGGATGACGAGATGCTGCCCCATCGTTTGCGTGCGCAGGCGCAACTTCTCGACGAGAACCCTGATGTCGGACTGGTCGGTTGCCGTGTCCGTTTCGGCGGGTGTCGTTCGGAATGCGCCGGATACGCCTACTATGTGGACTGGACCAATACGCTGCTGACCAACGAGGCCATCAGCCTGAACCGGTTCGTGGAGTTTCCGGTCCCCAATCCGTCCATCATGTACCGACGGGAGTGTATCGAGAAGCATGGCCCGTACATTGATGGCGACTTCCCGGAAGATTACGAACTGTTGCTTCGCTGGCTGGAAGCCGGAGTCAGGATGGCGAAAGTCGATGACGAGCTGATGGTCTGGAACGATCCGCCCACACGCTTGTCGCGTAATCATCCGCGCTATGATGTGGACGCCTTTTACCGCATCAAGACCGAATATCTCGCACGCTGGTTGGCGGCCAATAATCCTCATCATCCCGAGGTGCACATCCTCGGCTCGGGACGGACCACGCGCAAGCGGGCAGACCTGCTGCTGGAGTGTGGCGTGGAGTTCGCTGCCTACTATGATGTCGACCCCCGCAAGATCGGAAACGTGGTCAACGGCATACCTGTTCGCAACAGGAATGAAATCCCGGTTCCGGGCGATGGCTTCTGTATTCCGTATGTGGGCAGCCGGGGAGCGCGCGATGATATTATGGAGTTTCTGGAAGGACGAGGGTATGTTCTTGGCAGCAATTATATCCCTGCCGCCTGATGGCGCTAACGGTGATCACGGTACCATTTAGAGGAGCACTCCTGGTATGCGAGCCCTTGGAATAGATTTTGGCCTCAAGCGTGTGGGATTGGCTGTGTCCGATCCGACCGGAACGCTGGTTTCTCCCTATAAAACCATTGTCCGGACCACGCGTGACGCTCTCTTTGACGAAATCCTCGATATCATTGTAAAGGAATCCATCGAAACCGTGGTGGTCGGGTTGCCTCTTTCCCTTGATGGTGAGGATACGCTGACGACCCGACAGGCTCGGAACTTTGCCCAGAGTCTGGAACGGCGTACGGACAAGCCGATTCTCCTCATGGACGAACGGCTCTCTTCCGCGCAGGCCGAAGAAGAACTCAATGCTGCCGACGTGCGCGGCAGGAAACGCAAGATGGCACTGGACAGTCAGGCCGCCGTCATTATTTTACGTTCATGGCTCGAAAGCGGACACTGATCATAGCATTTACTTCTCTGTTGCTCATGGCAGCCCTCGGAAGCGGCGGATATTTCTATTTCAAGGCGTGGCAGCAGGAGCAATTCCTTACCGTGCCTCCCGAGACCCCCGGGCGCGATGTCATCTTTCGGGTGGAACCGGGACAGATATTCACCACCATTGCCAGAAATCTCAAGGAAGCCGGTTTGATAACCGATACGCTTCGGTTCCGTAGCCTGGCCATGGAACAGGGCAAAAGTTCTTCTATTCGTGCTGGAAAATTCAAGCTCAACACCGGCTGGGTGCCTGGGGAAATCCTGCATGAGCTGACCACCTCCGCCGGTATCATGAAACGGGTGTCGGTCCGTGAAGGGCTGACATGGTGGCAGACGGGAATCAAGGTCGAAGAAGCGGGTATTGGCAGCCGTGAAAGCTTTGCCAGTGCCGTTGCCGACCGGGAACTCCTCGACCGCTATGGCATACAGGCCGACACCGCAGAAGGGTATCTTTTCCCCGAAACATATCTTCTGACCCCACCGCAGGGCGATCAGTCCGTGTACATGGCCGAGACCATGATCAAGGAATTTTTCAACAATGCCCGCAAAGCGTGGCCGGACGGCCTTCCCGAGTGGGAAGAGCTGCACAAGACGGTCATCCTTGCCTCCATCGTGGAGAAGGAAACCGGGGACGTAACCGAGCGCGCCCGTATTGCCGGGGTGTTTCAGAACCGTTTGAAGCGGGGAATGCTCATCCAGTCCGATCCCACAATCATATACGGCCTTGGCGAGGCGTTCGACGGAGACCTGCGTCGCGTGCATCTCAAGGACAAGAGTAATCCCTACAATACGTATACGCGCCGAGGACTGCCCCCCGGTCCCATTTGCTCTCCCGGCCTGGATGCCATCAAGGCCGTGCTTGAGCCGGAATCCCATTCGTATCTGTACTTCGTGGCCAAGGGCGACGGCTCACATTACTTCAGCAAGTCCCTGAAAGAACACAATCGAGCTGTCCGTAAATACCAGTTGCGACGGAATAAAAAGACCTATCGATCAACCAAGCAGTAAAAGATTTTCTCTTTATTGCGGCTTTCAGTTATTTTTACTACAATCCCCGCTATAAACGCGGGGAGGCGTTGTCGATGTTTCATCGAGTGGTTTTCTTTACGTGCCTGCTGGGCGCTCTGATCGTCAGCAGTTCCGGACTGGCCGAGCAAAGGCGTATTGTTCGGCGGGCTGCTTTTGACATTGGTTCAGCCGTCATCAAATGTACAGTGGCTGATGTGGATGTTCTGGTGGGTGAGATCACCAAGGTGGTCTACGAAGATGCCCGGAAGGTCGACTTCGCTGAAGACATGGCCCGTTCCTACGATGGGAACTACAGTAGGGAGACCCTCGAAGAGGGCATGGTCGCGCTGGAAGCCATGAAGAAGGCGGCGCTTGGGGTTGGAGCCATGCATTTTTCTGCAGTGGGCGGTTCTGCATTCCGCGAAGCCAAGAACGGGCGAGCATTCTTTGCCATCATTGAGGAAGAACTGGGTATCCAGTGCCGTATTCTCTCGAAGGAACAGGCATCACTGATCAGTTACCACTCGGTTCGCGAATCCACCAAAAGCAGGGATGACGAACTGCTGGTCTGGGATATCGGCGGCGGATTGCAAACCATGACCACCCGCAGAGATGATGGCGGTATGTTGTTCTTCTCCGACCAAATGGCGTCGGTTCCCTTCAAAAACGCCGTCATCAGCATCATTCAGGGCAAAAATGCCAACCGTTTTTCCTCTCCCAACCCCATAAGCGAAGAAGAAGCGCAGCGCGCCTTGCAGTTTGTCAAAACGCACGCAAACCTGAACATGCCATCAGATTTGGTCAACCGGATACAGTCCGGCACACAGCGCATTGTCGGCATTGGTGGCGTGCATTTTTATGCCATCCCCGAATTGTTGGGACAACGGCTTCCATACTATACGCGCTCGCAGGTGCATGAAGCCCTTGCCCAGTGGACAGCAAAGGACGACAGTGATTTCAAGAGCGCCTTTGCCCCGAGCCGACTGACCAATCTCATTTTGGTGTTGGGCTACATGGAGGCGCTCGACATCACCAGAGTATACCCTCTCAAGGTCAACATGACGCAGGGCGTACTCGTTTCCCCTGAGCTATGGTGATTACTGGACAGGAATGCCGAATCGGCTGAACCAGCCCCGTTCCTCTTTTCCTCCCGGGAAATAGATGTACAACGCTCTGCCGATGATGGCTTTGCGTGGTATTGCTCCAACAAAACGAGAATCGTACGATTCGTCGCGGTTGTCTCCCATCAGGAAAAACTGATCGTCTTCGAGTTGGCGTGATGTCAAAGTATCACGGTCGGCCTCATAGTCATCCTTGGTGAACTGGGCATACGGTTCTTCCAGTTCCCTTCCGTTGATGAACACTGTCTTGTCGGCGATTTCGATGGTCTCACCCGGGAGCGCTACCACTCGCTTGATGAAGTTCTTATCAGAGTCGGGGGTTGTGAATATGACAATGTCCCCGCGTTCGATCGGCTCTCCAATAGCCAGACGTTCGGCCATGAGGTGGTCGCCCGGTCGCAATGTGTCGAGCATTGACGAGGAGGGGATCTTGAAGGTCTCGTAGGATTTGTCTTTAAGGAAGGAATCGAGCGAACCGCTGATGGCCGCCGTCACCACAAGAAAAACCACATAGACCCACATTTTGTTTACGGGTTTGAGCGTGTAGTCATACAGCTTGCGGGCTGCGATGTACGCTTCGGCTGCAAATGCGATGTTGATGATAAGCAATGCGCTGATGCCGAGCAGCATGGACTGAAAGGTCCCCATGTTCAGCAGGATACCGACTCCCGCGAGCAATTCGGCAGCGAAAAACAGCAGCGCTTTTTGCCATTGCCCGTTGTAAAGTTGGCCCAGTCCGGTGGCGAGGAAGCTGATGGCGGCGGCGATCCAGGGGGTGCGGGGTTTGGTGATGGTGTCTTCCATGATTATTCTGCGTTGGTCAAAGTTTCCATTGTAATCGCCAGTCATGGCAACATGATGGCAGTGTGATCAACAACCGGGAAAACCCGATTCGTGTATGTCGTTCAATGGGGACAGAATGCCAGAATTCAAACAGAAAAGGAATATGGAAGGAATGAAAATCCCCCGAAAGTCAGGACTTTCGGGGGATCGTTTTTACTAGGCGTTGCCTTTGCGTTCAACTGATTGCAAAAGCTCTTTGAGTTCTTTTGTCCACTTCTTGCCGCCCACGCATTCGGCCAGATATTCGGCTGTGTGCATGACGCGGTTGTTCCGTTTCAGTTGGAGCATGGAGCGCTTGATGCCGACTTTACATGACGGGCAACCAACCACGATCGGCTTCTCGCTGTTACCGGCAAGATCGGATTGCAACTGATCCTGCTTCCGGCCGCGCAACTGATTGTAGATGCCGGGTGACGTCAGTGCTCCGAGGCCGGATTCGCCGCAGCAACCTGGGGAGAGAGCAACATCAGTGTTGGTGATCTTTGCCAAACCGGAGCGGTACATCTCCGCTGCCTTGAGCTTGGGCGCATCCACCCATTCAGCATGGCAGGCAGAGTGGTACACGATGGGTTCGGTCTGGCGCAGAGAGGGCATGCGATCCATGAGGAACTGCATGACATCCATATGCGCAAGCGGATCGGCCAGCTCGCCCGAGAAATCATAGGTTCCCAGGGATTCGCGACAGGTTCCACAGGCCGTGAGCAGGGTCGTTGCCTTCAGGCCGGCCTTACCGGTTTTGACCAGCAGGTCGAGGAATTCCTGAATGTTGCGGTGACGGTTCGTCTTGTACGCCTCTTCGCAACCACTGGCGAGCAGGGGATACCCGCAGCACATGTGGTGATCGGGCAGCACTACGTTCACCCCTGACTTGAGCAGCAGGTAAACCGAGGCCATGCCGATGGACCGGGAGAAAAGCGATGCTCCGCAACCGGGGAAGTACAGGACGGTCTCGTCCCGCTTGGCACGGGGGTTCTTGAAAATGGAACCGGATTCGAGATTCAGTTCTTCCGAAAGGTTCTTGAAATCAACGGAAGGGCTGCGATGCTTGAACATCGGGGATTCGACCCGAGACAGCCAGCGCGCCGGGATCATGCCCAGCGTCTTGTCCTGCACCGATTGACCAACAGACAGCAGTTTGGCAGTTACCGGGACGCTGCCAGCCGGATTCTTGGCCAGGTTTTTTAAAATGATCTGCTTGATCGGATGACCCGACTTGCCTTTGCTGTCCAGGAACGAACGCATGGAAAGCGCGGACCCCGCAGAGTCGATCTTGACCGGGCAGATCGCCTGACACTTGCCGCACGCCGTGCAGTGGTCCATGAGATCGCGCAACTGATCCATCAGCTCGGGAGCAGGCTCACCGGTCTGGATCTGCGAGTAGTAGATACCCTCGATGAGCGCACCGAGGGAGATGTTCTTGTTGCGCGGGTGGAACATCATTCCCTTGACCGGATGGTACATGGGGCAGACCTGTTTGCACTTGCCGCAGCGGGTGCAGGTCTGGATGTTCTTGAGCAGGGCCATGAGCGCCTGCCGATCCTTCAACTCCGTAGCGTCGATGTCGTTGATGAGTCGGTTGAAGGAGAAAGTGAACGGCTTGCTGGGCAACTGGCGCTGGGTCAGCTTGCCGGGGTTGAAGACGTTCTTCGGGTCCACGATCTTCTTGTAGTCCACCAGCGCCTTGATCTTTTCCTCGCCGAGGAACGCGATCTTGGTGATACCGATGCCGTGCTCACCCGAAACCTCACCGCCCATCTCGAGAACCTTGGTCATGACTTCATCCGCGGCTTCGTGGGCCGAGGCGAGCATTTCCTGGTCGTTGGAGTTGACGGGCAGGTTAACGTGACAGTTGCCGTCACCGGCATGCATGTGGTTGGCGATGACGATGCGCTTGAGCTGCATGTCCTGCCACAACGCCTTGATTTCACGATCTGCCTTCGGATAGGTGTCGCGCAGCTTGAGGAACAGGAACCGACACTGGGCTTCCTGCTCGGTGTCGGAGAAATCCTTGGATGTGATCTCGCCGTCAAGAATGGCGCGCACACGCTCAAAGGCCTCGGCTATATCCGGGTCTTCGTTGTTGACCGCTTCAATGGCCACGATCTTTTCCAGCGTGGTCTTGTAGATTTTTGCCAGGTAGATCAGGTTCAGGTCTTCGAGGAAGTCGGAGAAATCCGGAATGACATCCATGGGGATGACGACGTCCTCGTTGATCTTGAAGCCGGAAGTGCGCTTGGCAATGGCCGACAGCTTGTGGCGGTCTTCCCAGAACAACTCGGCTTCCTTCTCGTCGCGGGCGCTGAAAATATCCACACCCTCATACGGCTGGGCCAGGGCGACAATGGTCTGACTTGCCGCATCCAGTGCTTCCTGATCGTCGGAATCCAGTTGCAGGATAAGGACGGAAATCGGGTCGCCTTCGTACTGCGTGGATTTGGCTTGATACTCGATGGCCTGTACATACTTGGGGCCGAATTCTTCGAGAGCGGAAATCTTGACCAGATCACCCTCGTCGCGAATCTTGTCGCGCAGACCGACCACGTCCTTGATGACGTACATGGCGTTGATCATGGATCGGCCGTAGAATTCGAGGCACAGGACGCGGGAGTGTGTGAGGCGGGGGTAGCAGATGAAGCTGGCTTCGGTGATGATACCATCAACGCCTTCCTTCTGCACACCGGGCAGGCCGCCCAGGTACTTGTTGGAAACGTCTTTGCCCAGCTTTTCGCCACGGATGTCGTTGCCGCCCAGGCTGACGGTGTCGATCTGACGACCGTTCTCGTCGAATATCTCGAATACAGCGGTATCCGTTTCGTAGATTTTGTGACGAGGATGATCCTTGCGGCGTACCTCGATCAGGTCGCCAGTGGGGGTGACCATGCGGTAGTGCAGGATATTGTCGATGGTAGTGCCGTACTCAAAGGCGAACGGGCCACCAGCGTTTTCCGAAATGTTACCACCCAGCGAAGAACCGGCCTTGGAAGCAGGGTCCACGGTCAACAGCAGGTCTTTCTCTGCCGCGGCCTTGATGGCGTCCAACGTGATGACACCGGCCTGGACCGTGATGGTTTTGTCCTGTGCATCGACGTCGAGAATCTTTTTGAAGCGGGACAGCGACAGAATGACGTTGCGCTCTGTGGCCGGAATGGCACCGCCGGTCGCACCGGTTCCGCCACCGCGGGGGATGATGCCGAATCCAAGCTCATTGGCCAGTCGGACGATGCCTCTGATCTGGGCTTCGGTCTCGGGGAAAAGAACCAGCAGCGGCAGTTCCATACGCAGGTCGGTGGCGTCTGTGGCTGATTCGATGCGCAGGTTCGGTGCGTCGCCAATGCCGCTCTCGGGCATGAAAATTTTCAGTTGTTCCACGAGTTCGTCGCGGAAAGACTGTTCGGCGTCAAACCGTTCCCAGAAAAGATCGATACCGTTGGACAGGATGGTGGCAAACTCCCTGTCGAGCATCGGTTTGGACATGTTGAGGCGTCGGTCCACGGACTTGCGCACAAGGTCAGGGTCGATGAACGGGTTGTAACGGACCATGAACAGCTCTGCGGCGAGATTGGATGCGAGCATCTTCACGCCCTCAGGCCAGTGCTGGTACTGTTCCATGTCAACCACGCCAAGGGCGCGCGAAATCAATTGTTCGTCGGAAATGGATATATGGGGTCCTAACTGGGCCATGTCTAGATAATCTCCATGGAAAAAGGTGAAGAGGATTTGATTACGCCCTCTTTCTATGGTTGGCAAGTATCGGAAACCGATACACCCTGCACGCAGCAATGCGAGCAGTGTGGTGATCAACCTGCATTTTTCGGGGTTATGCGGACTTGTGTCTGTCTGTGTCTCCCTTGGGAAACGATAATCTTTTTTATTCCATTGGCAAGTCCCGCTCCTTTTCGGAACACGGTACAGGGGTGCTTGTCAATATTGCATTAAGGGAATTCTTTTATCATGCATCAAGCCCCTCCAGCTCTGGACTTTCGCCTTTTGCCGGTATATTAACGGTGTCCCATCCGAACCACACCTATCCAAGGGGGACATATACCATGACGAAGCCGAATTTCGCCCAATTGAAACTCTTCATTACCGGACCTACATATATCCGACAGGACGTCAAAGAGGCCGCTCTGTTACCTGAATTCGGCCATCGCGATGCGGAAAACGAACTTCGCTTCGGCCCCATTCGCGAGAATCTGCGCAAGTTGTCCGGCTGCGGTGACATGTACGAGCCAGTGTTGTTCCTCGGTTCCGGTTCATCCGCCATGGAAGCTTCGATACGTTCCCTCGTTGCGGACGATGAAACACTGCTCAACGTGTCTGTGGGCGCTTTCGGCGATCATTACTACAATATTGCCGTTGCCAACGGGAAAAACGCCGAGAATCTCAAGTTCGAGTACGGGCAGCCCATTGATCTGGAAAAGCTGGAGGAGCGACTGGACAGCCTGCGACCTGCTGTTGTTTCCTTCACGCACAACGAGACTTCCACAGGCGTGATGAACGACATGAAAGCGGTTTGTGCGCTCATTAGAAAATATGACGCCCTGCCCATGGTGGATGGTGTATCGATTTTTGGCGGGACCGACCTTGATCTCGTCAACTCCGGCGCGGCCATTTATGTTACCGCCACTCAGAAATCACTGGCCCTGCCTGCCGGTTTCGGCATTGGCTTTGTCTCCAAGGAAGCTGAAGAGAAAGCCGAACGGGTTACCAACAAGGGACACGCGACCGATATCACCAGACAGTTGGTCCCTGCCCGTAAGAATCAGACACTGACCACCCCCAACTGCACCCTCGCCAATCAGATGTACGTGCAGCTCGACCGTATCGTGAACGAGGAAGGTGTACAGAACCGGTTCGACCGCCATCTGCAGATGCGCGGCATGGTGGAAAAGTGGGTGGATGGCCTCGACGGTTTTGAAATGTTCGCTCCCGAAGGCTACCGTTCTCCCACGGTGTCGACTGTGGTGTGCCCGGAAGGAGTTACCCAGGCACAGCTCAAGCTGGGGATCAAGGAAGCCATGCGCGCTCATGGATATTTGATGGACCCGGGCTATGGCAAGCTCAACGCTGCCTTGGAACAATCCGGTTGTCGCCAGATCATTCGGATCGGACACATGGGTGACATCCAGCCGGAAATGCTTGAAGAGTATCTTGCGGTTTTGGAAGGAGAGCTGAAAAAGCTCGTGTAGGACAGGCAAAACCGATTCAGTATAGAATACGGGCTGAGCCATCAGGTTCAGCCCTTTTTTCTGCTCAACCGAATCATTCGGTTAATCCATCGGAATGTTCATGTATGAGCAGCTAAACCCAACCGATTTAACAATTATCATTGTCTGGGGCTTTGCACGTCCTGCATGCTGAAAGCGTGTCGTCTGCTTTATCGGCGATAATTGATTCACGTTAGTTGTAAGTTTTATATATTGAGACCTCTGCGCATCCCCTTTTCGCGTCCGTGCCTTGCGCTCCGCACCCAATTTGATGTTCTGACCGCACCCCAGCTTGGGCTCATTCCCGGCCTTTTCCTGCCATTTCTGGCCGAAATGCCGGATTTTGGACGCACCTCTCCCTTCAGGCTCGCGCCAGTCGAACAGCTTTTTTCAAATTGAACGCCATGGCGAGGATGTGGAACTCTCCCTCCACCTTCTCACGACCCACGTATCGGGACCGAAAGAATGCGTAGCCACGTTTGAGTGTGCCGAAGGCCCGCTCGACTATTTGCCGAATGCTGCTGATGTCACGGTTGCGGGTCTTTTCGAAGTCTGTCAGCCTGCCGCCACGAGGCGTCTTGTCCATGGTTCCGTCCTCCAAATCGCGATCAAACAGAATGTCCCGGTTCTTCCCGCTGCAATAGCCCTTGTCCGCATAAACCCGTGCGCCGGGATCAAGGCCGACGCCATTCACGAGCCGCTCGAATTCGCCCGTGTCCGAATGGTTCGCGGGAGTGATGTGACCACAGAGCAGAAACCCGTCTCGACTGTCCGTCGCGGCATGGAGCTTGTAGCCGTAATAGGCCCGATTTCTCTTGCGGAGCCAGGCCGCCTCCTCGTCATCCGAATAGCTGACCCGGCAGTCCACCGGCCCATCCTGTTCTTCGGCGTCCTCGGAACGGTCCTCAGGCATCACGTCGATAACCTTGCGCGGCCGCCGCTGCGACTCGACTACCGAGGCGTCCACCACGGCTCCCTCACGGACAAGAAGCCCTTGTCCTTCAAGCTGGCGGTTAAGCATGTCGAGCAAGGAGTCCAGCACCTTCAGGCGGATCAAACCGTTACGGAAACGGCATATGGTGGTCTCGTCCGGCACGTCGTCCTCGATGGAAAAACCGGTAAATCTGACAAAGGAGAGCCGGTCGAGCAGCGCCTGCTCCACGCCCGGATCACTCAGGTTGTACCAACGCTGCAAGAGCAGAATCTTGAACATCGCCAGAGGCGGATAGGCGGGATTGCCCACGGCGTTGGCCTTGCGCCTGATCTTCTTGCACAGAAAGGCGTTGATGGGCTGCCAGTCGATGAGTTCGTTGATCTCATCCAGAAATGTGGTCTTGGTTCTGCGGTGCCCCAGGAAGTAATCACCCAACCGAGGTCCTTTCTGCCGAATAGCCATGCCTTCCTCCTTTGGATGGAGAAAGAATAGCATAATAAATCAAATAGTTAAAGAGTAAAAGTGTGGGATTTGCCGTGCAGAGGTCTCATGTTGTGAAAAATTTTCCAAAATGGAAAATCGGCCGGGACCACCTATGTCATCGAATTCACTGGATACCCAGCACATAAAAAGCAAAAAAACAAACAATAACAAACATATGTTTACAATTTGAAAGGTGGTCCACATATGCTTTCGCTAGGTCATTCTTAATAGCACGTGTCTATTGTTAAAATTGAGCGAAAGGTGTATGTAAGGTCAGTTTTGATCTACTCTTTTTTTGCATGGGGTTTCACTATGAATCAACCATGTTTGAAGTACTGGAATAGAGCAAGACACTGGCCCGCAAGGGCTCAAGGAGAGGTATGGAATACACCTGTATCGAGACCTCTGCGCATCCCCTTTTCGCGTCCGTGCCTTGCGCTCCGCACCCAATTTGATGTTCTGACCGCACCCCAGCTTGGGCTCATTCCCGGCCTTTTCCTGCCATTTCTGGCCGAAATGCCGGATTTTGGACGCACCTCTCCCTTCAGGCTCGCGCCAGTCGAACAGCTTTTTTCAAATTGAACGCCATGGCGAGGATGTGGAACTCTCCCTCCACCTTCTCACGACCCACGTATCGGGACCGAAAGAATGCGTAGCCACGTTTGAGTGTGCCGAAGGCCCGCTCGACTATTTGCCGAATGCTGCTGATGTCACGGTTGCGGGTCTTTTCGAAGTCTGTCAGCCTGCCGCCACGAGGCGTCTTGTCCATGGTTCCGTCCTCCAAATCGCGATCAAACAGAATGTCCCGGTTCTTCCCGCTGCAATAGCCCTTGTCCGCATAAACCCGTGCGCCGGGATCAAGGCCGACGCCATTCACGAGCCGCTCGAATTCGCCCGTGTCCGAATGGTTCGCGGGAGTGATGTGACCACAGAGCAGAAACCCGTCTCGACTGTCCGTCGCGGCATGGAGCTTGTAGCCGTAATAGGCCCGATTTCTCTTGCGGAGCCAGGCCGCCTCCTCGTCATCCGAATAGCTGACCCGGCAGTCCACCGGCCCATCCTGTTCTTCGGCGTCCTCGGAACGGTCCTCAGGCATCACGTCGATAACCTTGCGCGGCCGCCGCTGCGACTCGACTACCGAGGCGTCCACCACGGCTCCCTCACGGACAAGAAGCCCTTGTCCTTCAAGCTGGCGGTTAAGCATGTCGAGCAAGGAGTCCAGCACCTTCAGGCGGATCAAACCGTTACGGAAACGGCATATGGTGGTCTCGTCCGGCACGTCGTCCTCGATGGAAAAACCGGTAAATCTGACAAAGGAGAGCCGGTCGAGCAGCGCCTGCTCCACGCCCGGATCACTCAGGTTGTACCAACGCTGCAAGAGCAGAATCTTGAACATCGCCAGAGGCGGATAGGCGGGATTGCCCACGGCGTTGGCCTTGCGCCTGATCTTCTTGCACAGAAAGGCGTTGATGGGCTGCCAGTCGATGAGTTCGTTGATCTCATCCAGAAATGTGGTCTTGGTTCTGCGGTGCCCCAGGAAGTAATCACCCAACCGAGGTCCTTTCTGCCGAATAGCCATGCCTTCCTCCTTTGGATGGAGAAATAATAGCATAATAAATCAAATAGTTAAAGAGTAAAAGTGTGGGATTTGCCGTGCAGAGGTCTCATATTGGAGATCACTATGTTCAATGATGTGACATTGAAGACAAAACTCTTGGGTGGTTTTGGGCTGATTCTGGCCTTGCTGCTGGCTGTCATGGGAATCTATCAGTTCTCAATGAGTAGTGCCGTAAGCGAGTTCGACAGCCTCATTGATAAGGAAGTACGTATTGAGACATTGGCTCTTGATGCCGAAATAGCCATGCTTGAGTGCCGCCGAAACGAGAAGGATTTTCTTCTCCGCAAGGATATGAAGTACACCGGCCAACTCAAGGAGAATCTCGCCAAAGTCGTTGATAACGCTCAGTTGATCGAATCACTGGCACGAGATATCGGCGAGGCTGATCTTGAATCCAAGGCCCAATCCATCAAGGCTTCTGCTGCACAATACGAAGCAGCGTTCAACTCATTGGTTGAAGCGTGGCAGCGTCGCGGATTGGACCATGAATCCGGGCTTCAGGGAGCGTTTCGTTCCGTGGTTCATGATGCAGAAGAGGCATTTTCCAAGCATCAGGTGCAGGATCTGTATCTTGACCTGTTGCTTATGCGACGTTGGGAAAAGGATTTTGCGCGCACCAATGATGCAAAGTATACGCGTCGGATGCTGGCAACCATGGAGTCTTTTCGACAGGAATTGGCAGATCGAACCGAAAAGGATGCGAAGCTGACCGCTGTCGAAAGTGGATTCAACAGGTATGTCGCCGCGTTTGATCTATACAGAAACACCTTGTCCGAAGGGGCATACGAGTCGGTTCGGGATGCTGCTCATCAGATGGAAGAGCCGCTCAAGCAGTTATTTGTGCCAGACGTCAAGGGGCTGCTTCTGATGGTCCGTCGTGGCGAGAAGGATTACCTTCTGCGTGGTAGCGACAAGTACGTGGGCAGGACCAATGCAAGCCTCGACAAGCTGGTGCAAGCATTCAAGGATTCCGATGCTGCTCCTGAGTACGTGGAGAATGCCGTGCGGATGGCGGATGCCTATCGTCAGTCCTTTGAGGCTTTGGTCGCAGAGGATACGCGCATCAAGGGCATAATCGGCGATATGCGTGCTGCCGTCCATGCCATTGAACCGGAAGTCAATGCCATTGCTGCCTTGGCAAAGGAGCTGGTCGAGGCCAAGGTCATATCAACGGATGACAACGCCGAGACAAGTGGCATTGTGGCCATGACCATCGGCTTTATCGGTATCTTCCTTGGTATTGGTGTAAGTATACTGATCACGAGAACGACTCTCCGTGTTCTTGGTAAGGACCCCATTCAGTTGGTGAATGTGACCAAGCAGATTGCTGCAGGAAAGCTGGGTGTGCGGTTTACTGGCAACTTCAGCCCGGATTCCGTGTATGGATGCATGCAGGCCATGGTCAATCAGCTCAATCGTACCCTCAATGAGGTGTCGATGGCTGCGGCAACGGTCGCTTCAGGCGCGGAAGAACTATCTGCAACCGCTGAGATCGTATCGGAAGGCGCCAATTCTCAGGCCGGTAATGTGCAGGAGATTTCCTCAAACGTTGATGAAATGGTCGCCAGCATCACCCAGAATTCGGAAAATGCCGCAGTGACCGAGTCCATCTCGAATCAGGCCCGCGAGGATGCCGAAAGTGGTGGTGAGGCTGTTGCCGGAACCGTTACTGCCATGCGTGATATTGCCGATAAGATCAGCATCATTGAGGAAATTGCACGCCAGACCAACCTGCTGGCACTGAACGCCGCCATCGAGGCCGCTCGTGCCGGTGAGCAGGGCAAGGGGTTTGCCGTCGTGGCAGCCGAGGTTCGCAAGCTGGCCGAGCGAAGCGGTAAGGCGGCTTCCGAGATCAGTGAACTCTCCAGCAACAGTGTGGCCGTGGCTGAACGGGCCGGTGACATGCTCCAGAAGATGGTGCCCGACATCCAGAAGACATCGGAACTGGTTCAGGATATTGCCGCAGCCAGCCATGAACAGTCTCAGGGTGTCAACCAGATCAACGCCGGTGTCAGTCACCTGGATTCGTCGGTGCAACAGAACGCCTCCGCATCCGAAGAGTTGGCTTCGACATCCGAACAGTTGGCTGCTCAGGCGCAGCAGTTGCAGATAGCCATCAGTTTCTTTGAGATGGGGGATGTTGCTCCTAAGCGGAGAGAACCGGTCGGAGCGTTGCCTCCATCCGATGATGACGATGAGTTCAGTCGGTTGTAATTAAACCAGAACAAGGCCCGCCGTGAGAATCACGGCGGGCCTTGTCATTTGCTTTGTTACGGGCGCTTACTTCAGCTCCGCTGAGGAAGACCGCCATGAATTCTGGCCGGACAAGCTGTCGGATATCTGCCCACGGAATGAAAA
This sequence comes from Pseudodesulfovibrio profundus, assembly GCF_900217235.1. NCBI lineage: Bacteria > Pseudomonadati > Thermodesulfobacteriota > Desulfovibrionia > Desulfovibrionales > Desulfovibrionaceae > Pseudodesulfovibrio > Pseudodesulfovibrio profundus. The sequence continues at coordinate 3,076,785 of NZ_LT907975.1, forward strand.
CGGTCTGTTCTCCCGCCGCATAGGGGGCCACCTGATAGTGTGCGAAGTGAAATGTCATTCCCTCATCACTGACCAGAAAATCTTCATAATTGCTCAGCACCGGCGTGGTGCCGTCCAAGAGCATATCTTCGGCTGTCCACTCCTTGAGTTTGTCCCGTAACTGCTGACGAACCATTGGGGTGATAGCGTGAAGCCCCTGTTGCGCATCAGTAAAGATATCGCTCAAAAAGACCTGCTGCCCTCTGCCCATTTCAAATAACCATGTGACGGGCCAGTGATTGCCGTGTGCGCCACCGGTATACACGGAGACATGCAGCAGCACCGATGCCAGGCGACCATTCGCCGCGCTCTGCACTGCATAACGGGTGTCCATGGTGTAGCGATGGGGAAAATCGGTCAGATCGTGGTCGGGGTGGATCAACTTGAACTTGTTGAGTCCGTTGAGCACGGCGTCGCGAATGGTCCGTGTGGCCTCCTCCGAGCAGAGGACCGGGTAGTTGACGTTGATATCAAAGCCGGTTGTTTCCTCATCTATTATCACCGAATCAACCAGAGCCGGGGAGCAGGGGGCATCGGTCGCACAGGGACTGGCAGCAAGGGCCGGACAGGTTATCAGGAGGATGAAAAAGCAATAGAAGATGGTCCGCACGGATTATCCTTTGTTTTGATCAAGTAACAATTTGTACTGGCCCCAGGCAGCCTGTCCCAGAGAGATGCAGGCGTCATTGGGTGGCACATGTTTGTGTGTCAGCGGGATGAGGCCGGTTGCACGCAGGGCTTCGGGCAGTTCTTTTGCCATGGTCAGATTCTGCATGACACCGCCGGAAAGGGCTACGTGGTGGATATCGAGCACCATGGAGAATGAGTAGGCAATTTCCGCCAGCCCGTTGATCAGCCCTCGATGGAAGCGGCGCGCTATGACCGGCACAGGAACACCGCTATCCAGATCGTGCAGCACCGCCCTGATAAGCTCATGGGTGTTTAGGGCAACCGGGTCTGCAGAGGTCAGCGGGCATGGATACGCGCCGGTCTCCTGCATGTCCTGTACTTTCTCCAGTCGGATGGCAGCCTGTCCTTCGTAGGTGATGGTATTTGCCAGCCCACACAGGGCGGCCACAGCATCAAACAGCCGTCCGCAGCTTGAGGTCTTGGGTGTATTGATTTCCTTTTCAAGCAACTGGGGAAGAAATTTCGACTCCTGCGTAAAGTCCTTGAGCCAGGGCCATTCATAGCTTCCCGGCTCGGTGATGCCCAGCTCCCACAGCGCGGCCTGTGCGATGCGCCATGGCTCACGAACAGCGGTCTCTCCACCGGGAAGTCGTATGTGGGTGAAGTGGGCCAGACGTTGATGTTCCAACTCTTCGGGCATGACCATCAGACATTCGCCGCCCCATATGGTGCCGTCCTCGCCCAGACCGGTGCCATCGAGCGCCAGTCCGATGACCGGTTCGGTAAATTTGTTTTCAGCCAGTACCGCGTGGATATGCGCGTAGTGGTGCTGGAGTGTTTCAACCGGAATGCCACGCTCCTTGCCCAGATCATCGGCCAGCTCGCTTGTCATGTAGTCCGGGTGCAGGTCGCGGACGATGAGTGACGGTTTGACTTGCAGGATGTCTTCAAGGTGCGCGTGTATTTCCTTGTAGAATTCGAGGGTTTCAAGGTTCGTCAGGTTGCCGATATGCTGGCTAGGAAACGCCTGATCGCCTTTGGTCAAGGTCAGGGTGCATTTGAGTTCCGGGCCGGTACCCATGACCGTATCAGTGGACTGCGGCAGAAAAACCGGAGCCGGTGCGAACCCGCGTGCACGGCGCATAAGGACGGATTCGTCACTGTCAGGGACGGTTCTGACTACGGAGTCGTCGGTACGGATCAGGATGTCGCGGTTATGGTGGAGAAAGAGATCGGCTATTTCCTGCAATCGATCAAATGCTTCGCGGTTACCCAGTGCGATAGGTTCCGAGGAAAGATTGCCCGAAGTCATGACCAGCGCCGGGATGTTGGATGCGGCCTTTTCGGCAAAGTCGCCGAGCAGCACGTGGTGCAGCGGGGTGTAGGGGAGCATCAGGCCGATGAAATTGGTGTCTGGGGCAACGAGTTTGGACAGGGGGAAATTCTGTTGTTTTGCTGCGAGAACTATGGGCCGCTGCATGCCGGTCAGCCATTCTTCCTCATGGGGGCCGATGTGGGCCAGTTCCCGCGCAATGTCGAGATCGGGGACCATGACCGCCAGCGGTTTGTCCGGGCGATGTTTGCGTTGACGCAAGGCCGATACCGCCCTGTCGGAGCGGGCATCGCAGACAAGATGAAATCCGCCAAGCCCTTTGACTGCGGCTATTTTCCCTTCGGCTAGTTCACAGGCCAGCCTGCGGACCGATTCATCGCCCTGGGCAATCATCACCTGTGCATTGTCCGTCAGCCAGACCTTGGGGCCGCAGCGGGGGCAGGCGTTGGGCTGGGCGTGGAACCGTCTGTCGAGCGGGTCGTCGTATTCGGCCTGGCACTCCTTGCACAGCGGGAAACAGGCCATGGACGTATGCGGGCGATCATAGGGAATGGACCGCGTGATCGTGTACCTCGGGCCGCAGTTGGTGCAGTTGGTAAAGGGGTAGCGGTGTCGCCTGTTGGCAGGGTCGTTCATGTCCGCCATGCAATCAGGGCAGGTGGCAACATCGGCGCTGATGAGCACGGAATGCCCTTGGCCGCCGGTCGATTTGAGGATGATGAATCCTTCTTCGCCTTCCACTACCGGGATGGATTCCATATCAAAGGTCACGATCCGTGCCAGGGGCGGAATCTGCTCGGCAAGGTCATTGCCGAATTGCTCCACCTGCTCGACACTTCCCTGTGCCTCGATGATGACGCCTTCGCTGGAGTTGTTCACAGAACCTGTGATCCTGTTCTCCAGAGCCACCCTGTAGACAAAGGGACGAAATCCAACGCCCTGAACCTGTCCGGTTATGATGAAGCGGTGACGAAGAAAATTCATGAATTTGTCATAGCCCCCGAAGACAGTGAGTGCAAGGGGGGTAGCTATTTTTTGAAATATTTGAGGAGACTTCGCACTCGCCCTTTGAGGATGCGCATGATGTGGAAATCCAGTGGCCGCTCCTCGGACAGGATGAAACCGTCATGGGTGAACAGCTCGGGCTGCTCAAGTGGATAGCGTATTGATTCGGCGGTGGCTCCGTCCATGTCCCGGCTGATGGCTTCCTGCCACAGGGGTATCTGATCCGGCTGGAGTCCTAAAATGTGGTAGGCGGCGGTATCGATGGCGATGCCGCTGGATGAGGCGGTCAGCATGCCGAGTTCATATGGTTCGCCGTTGATCGGGCCATCCTTGTGCAGGGGATGAATCGCGTCCATAAGATGGCTGGCGTGTGGGAGTGCTTCGTATACATCCATGAGCATGGATCGGAAGACGTCGTGAGAGTGTCCAAGGCGGTTGTGGGCCACGGCTTTGCGAAATCCGACCACGCAGCCGAAGAGGTTCTTCACCGCGCCGGACATGGTCATCTGGCAGTGGACCTTGAGCTTTGGGATGTTGAGGATGCGGTCTGCTTCGAGTGCGTCCTGAGAGATGCCGATGGTGCCACCGCCAGTCAATTCCAGTGGGGTGGCTCGTTTCAAGGTCTGGACGGAAAGGCCCAGTTTTCCGAGCGGTTCGGTCAGTCCCGCCTTCCTGGCTACCTGAGAGGCCGGGCCATACCCGGGGGAATCGGCCACGGTCACGTGTGCGCCGCAATCCAGCAGGTAGGCGCAAGCCGCCTTGACCACCAATCCGTTGGAACAGCAATGGCGGGCGTTGGTGCCTGAAACGAGGTTGGGTTTGACCAGAATTCGTTCTCCCGGGGACGGGGTGAATCCGATCTCTTCAAGAAGCAGGGCAGTGGCGGAATCCAGCAGCGTGGATTCATATTCCTGTATGCGGGCGATGGCAACGGATGTGGTCATTGACCCATGGTACGTCATAGCTCCTCCCTTTTACAAGACAGAAGGCTTGCCTTTCCCGGAACTTGGAGCAATGATAGGGTATGTGTCCACTTATTTCTTTGAATAATTGCACGGTTACACGCAACGGATCGCGGCTTGTTGGACCGGTTTCCCTGACCATTGAGCGGGGAAAACACCTGGCACTCATCGGTGCGAACGGTTCGGGGAAAACCACGCTGCTTCGTCTGTTGCGTGGAGAATTTCCGCCGGATGGCGGTGGCATCCGCCTGTACGATTTCGGGGAGGGCGAGCAGTCATCCGCCCTAGGTCTGCGGCACCGTATCGGTCTGGTGTCGGCGGAGTTGCAGGAATACTATACGCTCCATGCCCCGCGTACCAGTGGCCGCTCCATCATTCTGGCCGGTTTTTTCGATACCCCCTTGCTGTATTCCACGCCTTCTCCCGAGCAGGAAGCTCAGGCAGACGCGATCATCAATACTCTTGGCATCCATGATCTGGCAGATGCTGACCTAGGCACCTTGTCCACTGGTCAGATGCGCAAACTGGTCATTGCCCGCGCTCTTGCTCCGCGCCCGGATGTGCTTTTGCTGGATGAGAGCATGGAAGGGCTGGACGCGGCTTCCCGCGAGGAAGTGCGGTCCCTGCTCGATAAAGCCGGGAACATCTCAACGTTGGTCTGTGCAGCCCATCGAATCGGGGATGTCCCTGAAACCATTAAACAGACCGTGGTCATTGAAGGCGGAACTGTGGTGGTATCGGGGTCTCGCCAGCACATCGTTGATCATCTTGGTGAACGGCGCATGGAACTGATGGCCTGTGATCTGCCCGACAGACAGTTGCGGGATACCTATGATTTCTTGCTTCGATTGCGCCATTGCTCGGTGGTTGTGGGCGGAACGCGCATTCTCCATGACATCAACTGGACCGTGCTCCCTGGTGAGAACTGGCTGGTGCTCGGTGCCAATGGGGCCGGTAAATCCACGCTGCTTAAATTGATCACCAGCGAAGTGGCTCCCTATGCCGACGATGACGACGGGATTGGCACTGTCGAGCGTCTTGGTGGGTTGACCGTGGACGAGGCCCGCCCTCGGATCGGGGTCGTATCCCCGGCCTTGCAGATCAACTATGCCCGTGAACTGGCATGGGAAGTGACGGCACTGGAAACCGTTCTGTCCGGGTATCGTGGTTCGGTGGGGATGCTGGATCAGCCCACGGATGAGGAGTTGGAAGGTGCCCGGAAGTGGCTGAAGCATGTGGGGCTTGATCATTTGTCGGAACGTCCCTTGCGGCGGTTGTCCTACGGCCAGCAGCGCCGTGTCTTTCTGGCGCGGGCCATGGCCCCGGCTCCGGCCCTGTTGCTGCTGGATGAGCCCATGACCGGGCTTGATGCCGCTTCTCGCGGCGTGCTTTTGGGCTTGCTGCAGCAGCTTGCTGAATCGGGCGTTCCGATCATCATGGTGACGCATCACGCCGAGGACCGCATCCCGGCCATCAACCGTGTCATGACCATTGAGAACGGTCGCCAGGCGTTCGTCGGTACGCTGGAAGAATACGAGAAGAGTGCAAGTCATTAATGGTTGTTGCCAAGTTTCTTCAGCAACGATACGATGCGTGTAGTTTTCAGACCCGGAGGTCAATGTGCGGCAGAACGGAACAGTAAGCTGGTTTAATGAGCAGAAGGGATTCGGCTTCATCACGGGTGATGATGGCGTGGACGTTTTTGTTCACTATACAGAGATCGTTCGTGATGGATTCCAGACACTGGAGCCGGGCGAAGCCGTGACGTATGAAGTGACCGGCGAAGAGGTGGGCCTGAAGGCACTCGACGTGCGACTGGTATCCGACGGCCCGCAGATCACCCGCCTGTAAACACGATGTTTCAAAAGCAAAACGCGCCCGCAAGATCAATTGCGGGCGCGTTTTTTTGTTCAAATTCTCTGCGGTTTACAGGCCGTGATCACGCATGTGGGCGTCAAGGACGTTATCCACTTTGACCTTCTTCTCCTCGATCTTGCCGGGTTTGATGGTATAGCGGGTGACTTCCCATTCGAGGTTGTCGATGAACTCCACATGCCCATACCCGTTTTCCGGGAGCAGTTCGCTGATGCCTTCGATGAAATCATCGATCATCAGGTAATTCCCTTCATGGTCCAGACGGAGCACATCCCCATCGTATTCCACCTGATCGAAAGGAATGGATTCTTTGATTTTCTCAAATATTTCTGGCGTAATGCGATGAAAATCGCCGTAAACTCTTACGTCGTCCATATGTACCTCTGTAATTCGGAGTTGTTTGGTCAGGAAGAATTAAGCACCGGAATTCAGGCGGTCAACCAGAAAATCGTATTTCGTTTGTAAATCGGCCCAGAGCTGTGCCTTGTTTTCGGTGCCTAAACGAACAAGTTCTTCGTCGCTGTACTTGGTGTCGAGCTTGTACTTGTTGCCCATGACATGGCCGATCTGTCGCGTGGTCTGAGACTTTGCCAGACTGGAGTGCTGAATGTGCCGAATGGCCAGTCCTCCGGCATACACGGCAGGCATGCCGCTCAGAGCGGAACGCAGGTCGCGGTCGAGGTCGTCGAATTGCGACGGGGTGTAGCGAAGGTCGAAGCCGCCCGCCTTATCCACGGCCTCCATATTGATCAGGTGACAGCAGCCGGAAACCGACAGGCAGGGCCGTTCATAGGTGAACATGCCTGTGTCGGGACTGCCGGCGCAGTTATCGAAAACGAGAACTCGATTGGGCAGTTGCCCCGGTTCGGTGGGCTTGGGCGGGGTCGGGAACAGATTGTAATCCGCTGATTGCAGCCCGTACGGAGGTGTGGCCGCAGTAATGCGGCAGCCTATGGCCCCGGCGTTGGGGTATTTTCCGGCAGTGCCGAGCAGATGGCGTAACCAGTTTTTGGGCAGCACGATATCGTCATCAAGAAATGCGGCCCATCGACAAGCCTTCACCCCGGGCAGGGCGAGGAGCCAGTTCCGTGCAGCCGGAGCGCCCACGTTCACGGGCAGGGTCTCGATGTGGAATCGCTCACTGCCGTATCGTTGTTGCGCCTCTTTGAGCACCTCGGGCGTGTGATCGGTAGAGCCGTTGTCGAGGGTAAAAATCTGCGCATTGCCGATGTCGCTTTCGGCCAACGATCGTAAGGTATCTGCCAGCAGATCCGCCTTGTTCCACGAATAGGCGAGGATGGCGACATCTGCGGTGTCGGCGTCCGTTCCACTTGGTGTCGGTTGAAATAGATCATGAAGCTTGAGCGTCAGGTTCACGTGCCACGGTATGGCTTTCCACAATCCGGCGAGCGCGCCCTTGGCCTCGCCCTGTCTGCCCATGCGTAGTAGCAGCTCGGCTCCGGCGTATGCCCGCCACATGCCCCATAGATCAGGATTGAGTGCCTCGACATGCTCGATCGCTCCAGCAGGCTCCAGACTGTGTAGCGCCCATTCCGCCTGCATGCGCTGCCTAAGGAGCGCGGCCGGACCCCATGCGACCATATCCAGTGCGGCTTTGCCTATTTCGGGCTGCCCAAGGTGGATCATGTCCTGCCAGCAGTGGTTCAGCCACGCCAATCCCTTGACCGGATGCCCCAGTGTGACCATCAGAAAACGGAGGATAAGTGAGCGGTCATCCTGCCGGACAAGGGCGTACCACGTTTCCATGGATTCGCGGTCGCTATCATCCAGTGGTGGGACAGCGGCCAGATACCGACACATATCCATAAAAGGAGCTGGAGCGTTCAGTCCTGAATCCGCGAATTGGCATAGCCACGCGGCCATGCCCGGAGTCAGCGGGTGGGCCTGCATTCCCCAGTAAGCCATGGCGCAGGCCGTGTCTGCGCATGCACGATCTTCCTTGCCCAGCGTGTGCAGGCCGCCAATGATGCCAAGGAGTGTTTCGGGCAGCCCCATGCCGAGGTGCCAGCCGGAGAAACGGTCCTTGAAAGCGGGGTGGATGCCGCGGGTCGGGGGCAATGGATTGTCGAATGTGAATTGGTGCATGATTTTCGATGAATAGCAGAAAACGCCATGCCCTGAAAGTAGCTGATGTTGACTTTCATCGAGTTGCCGCCTAGTTGAATATCATGAACGATTCTTTTGATTTCGCAGCAATGCCGGAAGATATTCGTCGGCACCTTCTTCTCGGGTTTTCCGGGAGACCCCATCTCCATGGCGCGGTGGAAGTGGTTTTGAACCATAGCCGTCGACCTGATGATCTATACGCTCGCATGGCTGCCGACATGCTTCTTGCCGCATGGGGCGAGAATCCCCTGGATGGCAATTGCGTAGCGGCTTTAGCCGGACGTATGGACAAGTTGCCTGCGGTGAGCAAGCGACTGCTGCCCGCCATCAAATCGGTCCTTGCCCACTGGCAGCCGGAGGTGACCCCCGAGGCGCAGGTTGCCATGCAGGGGAGCGGTTCCCAGCAGTTGACCTTCCTGCGCGATCAACTGCGTCATCAGCTGCGGAATCTGTTCTGGTGGCATCATTTGTATGAATACGCCCGCATACATGGTGACTGGCCCGCTTTTCGCGAGCAGATGTCCGAGGCGCAGGCACCCGAGGGCTTGGCGCGCGTGTTTTCCTGTGCGTTGGGCCATGCGCTCTTTGCCAAGGGAGACAGAAAGGCCGCGTCGGTTCTGTACGGTGATCTGCTTGCGAAGTTGCCGTTACCGATTATCGACGAACGTCTCGCCATGGCATGGTTGGGACGTGGGAAGATAGACGAAGGATTGCTGCTGCTTCAGCAGTGTGCAGCCTCTCGCCCATGGAATGTCAGCCTGCAACTCCGTCAGTATGAGTTGGCCGTGGATGGAGCGAATGCGCTGGCTGCTCCTGCCGGTCAGACCATGGTTCTGGCATACAGTTGGAACAAGGCGGATGATCTGGCTGCGACGCTGGATTCCCTTGTTCGATCTGACCTGGAGTCGGTACAGGTTCGTGTGCTTGATAACGGCAGTACGGACCGGACGCCCGAGGTGATCCGACAGTTTATCGATAAGTTCGGCTCGGATAAAGCGTCTGTGGTGACCATGCCGGTCAACGTGGGTGCTCCGGCAGCGAGGAACTGGCTGATGCACCTGCCGGAGGTTCGTGAATCGGAGCATGTGGCATTTATTGATGACGATATCGAACTCCCCGGCGACTGGCTCAAGCGGTTGGGTGCTGTGGCTTCGCGCTACCCCGAGGCAGGTGTTTGGGGATGCAAGGTTGTGGATTACCATGGCCCATCCCGCATGCAGTGCGGCGAACACAATCTTTATCCCGTTCCCGGCATGCGAAGGGAAACGCTGATGTCGACCTTGATGTTGCAGGACAGCGACTTCGGGCAGATGGATTATATGCGCCCGTGTGCTTCGGTGACAGGTTGTGTACATCTGTTTCGCACCTCGCGTCTGTTGCAAAACGGTGATTTCGACCTGCGCTTTTCTCCCACCCAGTACGATGATTTGGATCGGGACCTGCGCATGGTGCTCAGTGGTGGATATGCTGCTTACACGGGATTTCTGGCTATCCCGCACAAACGGCGATCCGGTTCTCTGAGCGAAACCGGCAAGCCCGAAGCTGGTGGGGCAACAGCCAATATGCACAAGCTGCTCGCCAAGTATTCGGACGGAGAATTCGAGGCCATGGCCAAGGTTATGGATGCGGTTTTGCTGGATGATGTGCAAAAAAAGATAAAAGCACTTGGCGAAAGCGGCACAAAGTTATAACGAGAAAGGGCTGGATATTTCAGAAATAATAATGCACATGGCATTGCTCCGCATGCCGGAGGCGTGTATTGGCAACAGAAATTTGCAGTAAGGAATCCATTTCATCGACATACAATTTCAAGGAGAGAACATGTCCAACGAGTCCTACACCTTGTTCAGCGGCGGCGCCCAGGGCGCGGAAGCACAGTTCGGCAAACTGGCCGAATACTACGGCCTCGGCGAAGTCAACTACACCTTTGAAGGGCATCGCATCGAGCGCGAACGCGGCGTTCGTGTACTCACGACCGAGGAATTGACCAAAAAAGACGTCAGCCTGACCTATGTCTCCAAGCTGCTCAATCGCCGCTTCACCAACGCGGAAAAAATGCGCAAGGTGCTCCAGACCGTCATGCATCAGATTGAGTCCGGCGATCAGATTTTCGTTGTCGGTACCATTCAGGAAGACGGCACCGTGAAGGGTGGAACCGGCTGGGGTGCGGAGTTCGCCAAGATTTGCAACAAGGACCTGTTTGTTTTCGGTCAGGTCAAGGACGGTTGGTTCAAGTGGGAGAAAGGCCAGTGGGTCGATGTGGAAGCACCGGTCATCACCTCCACGCATTTCACCGGAACCGGCACACGCTTCCTTGAGGACAACGGCAAAAAAGCGCTTGAAGAACTGTTTGCCCGTTCCTTCAAATAGCTAGCGAAAAGTAACGTAGATTCAAGGCGGACAGGATTACCTGTTCGCCTTTTTTATGGTGCGCAATAGGGGGGCCAGAGTCTGCCAAAAGACCCGGGCTGATCCTGTGATGGTTGGCAGTACGGCATGAAGGGCTTGTCGAAACGCTTTCTCATCAGCCGCTTTTACGGCTTCATCCATCTGCTTGAGGTCTGTCAGTGAGAACTTGCGCTCCATCTTGTAATGATTGGCGTAGGCTTGTCCGATGGCGGCCTGACTGGGGGCTTTGCCGGTGTCCTGCAAGTGAACAACCTGCACGCCGCCGTCATAAATGACCTGCGCCCCCGCTTTCCAAATCTGAAGATCGTGTTCGATGTCGTCCACTTGTGAGGGTGAAAAGCGGATGTCAAAGTCGGGCACATTATGTGATTCCAGTTTCTTTCGATCCAACAGATGACAGCACCCCATGACGGTCAGGCAGGGGCGTGGCGCGTCGAATTGGCCCATGTCCATGAGCGTTGGGGCGTTAGCTGTCAAACGGATTGTCAGTTCACCGATATCCTCGAAATTGCGAAAGGCGTACTGCAGGGTCCGCATGGGGGCATTGAGACACTTGGCCCCGACAGCCGCAGCCTTTGGGAACCTGGCAAGGGTCGAATGAAAACGGGTCAACCAATCAGGCGGTAGCAGAACGTCATCATCAAGAAAGGCCACATAGTCGGACTGGCGGACCTGTTCGTCGGCCAGCAACCAGTTGCGTGCGGCGGGTGCTCCGACATTGACCGGCAAATGCAGCCAGCGGATGGAAAGCTGTGGGGCCGCCTCCCTGACCCGTTGTTCAAGTGCATCAGGAGAACAGGTGGTGGTTCCGTTGTTCAGGATGGTAATCTGTGCGTCGCCGATGTCTGTTTGTGCGAGACTGGTGATGGTTTGTATCAGTGTGTCCGGCTTGTTCCAGGTATAGAGACAGATGTGGGTGTCGGCAGTTGGAGCCGGTGATGAGGAGTGCTCCAGGCTGGCCAGTTGCTCGATGATCGCTGGCTGGAACGGTTCCATGTCCAGTGATTCCCGCAACAGGTCGATGCTTTGTTTTGTGTCGCCATTGTCCAACGCCATCCGTGCGCGCAGGTTGATTGACTGAAATGTTCTGGCGCCCTCATCGAGCAGCATGCCGGCAAGGTCTGCCTGGTTTGCCGCATAGGCTCCCCATGCCATGACAGGCGCGGCCAGCAGGCCCGATGGTGAGGCGGTGATAATCTGAACTGCCTCAAGGAATGCTTTCTCGGCACCGGTCTGCCACAAGTGAAGTATGGCTGAAAAACGGTTGTCATTGGATGGTTGCTCACGAATATACTGGACGAAAGCTTCGGGCGACGCCGTACTCGGGTCCGGGGCGGTAATGTATTCGGGAACCGGGTCCATGTCGGTCAGTCGGCGAGCTGAATCCACCCACTGTGTGAACGGCTCATGGGGGACACGACTGTTGACGTCCTCAGCCAGTCTTAGCTTTTCCCGGTCAAAGGGATCGAACAGGGCAGCGTGTCGAATCAGGGCTGGTGAAAGAATGGCGAATGCATCGGGGAGCGGGCGGGCGTCGAGAATGTTGCCTGCCACGGCCATGGCGTGATCGGGGCGGAGGTAGCCACTGTTGCGAACGAGAGTAATAAGCTGGCGAACGAGTCGTGAACTGTTATGCATGGGGCAACGTAGCAGATGCCTCAAGGCAAAGGAATAGGGAGTTCACATGCTTTAATCAACCGCCTCGGCAACTGGATTAATTTAGGCTCGCAACAAAAAAGCCCCCTGACCAAAAAGAGATCAAGGGGCTTTTATTCGATGTCGAGGCTGGGTTAGTTTTCCAGCTTCTTCTTCGATTTCTTCTTTGATTGCGAGAACTTCTTCACGTCGATGTTGTACTTCTTCACCTTGTAGTTGACGATGCGGTAGGAGACGCGGAGGTCCCGTGCCGACTGCAACATATTGCCGCCTGTCTTCTTCAGGGAATCGACCAGCAGTTCCTGCTCGAACTTGGCGACAGCCTCTCCAAAGGAAAGGTTGGTGCCGGTGGCCGAGCTTTCGGCGGACTGGAGGGTGGGCGGCAGGTGGTAGGTGCGGATGACCGCTTCCTCGCACAGCAGGACCGCGCGCTCCATGCAGTTCTTGAGCTCACGAACGTTGCCGGGCCAGTGGTACATGACCAGCAGTTCAATGGCCGGGGTGGAGATGCGCTTCACTTCCTTGCCGTACTCGTCGCAGAATTCGGTCAGAAAATGTTCTGCAAGGGGGAGGATGTCTTCGCGACGCTCCTTGAGGGGCGGAATGAAGATGGGGAAGACGTTGATCCGGTAGTACAGGTCTTCGCGGAAACGGCCTTTTTCAAGGAGTTCTTCCAGCGGCTGGTGGGTGGCGCAGATCAGGCGGACATCAACGGTGATGGACTGTTCCGAACCCACACGCTGAATTTCCTTTTCCTGAATGGCGCGAAGCACCTTGGCCTGTGCATCCATGGACAGTTCGCCGATTTCATCAAGGAACAGCGTTCCCTGATCCGCTACCTCGAACAGGCCGCGCTTGGTCTGGAAAGCACCTGTGAAGGCACCTTTTTGGTGACCGAACAGCTCGGATTCGATGAGTTCGGACGGCAGCGCTGCGCAGTTGAGCTTGATGAGCGGCTTGTCGGCCCTCGGGCTGGAAGAGTGGATGGCCTCGGCCAGCAGTTCCTTACCGGTGCCTGATTCGCCGCGAAGCAGTGCAGTGGCTCGACTCGGTGCTACCTGGCGCGATTGGCGCAATACCAATCGCATGGCCTTGGATGCGGCCACGAAATCCTTGGGTGGTGCGGCATCAGCCCCACCAGCCATCATGCCCTGGGTCATCATGTGGTTCTGGGCAGCCATCTCTTCCTGGAGTTGGGCCACATGACCGGCGATGATGCCGGCAACTACTTCCAGGAATTGACGATGGGCGGACATGTCGTCTGCCGGAATGAGCGGGACGTCTACGGAAAGAGCGCCGATGACTTCTTCGTCTTCGGCGCGGCGATTGATGACAGGGACGCAGATGAAGCCGAGCTTCTTGAGTTCTTCCTCACTGCGACCGAAAGCTTTGTTCAGGAATTCAGGGTCGTCCGACATCCGGGTCACGGTGATGGACTCGCCGGAATCGAAAACCCGACCGATGATGCCTCGGCCGGGAGAGTAGGTCACGTCCTCTGCCTGGGCTGGGGAATAGGTCAACGAGAGTTTGAGATTCTCGGTCTTGGGGTCCATGATGACCATGAACGCCCGGACGTATTCCATGTCCCTGGCAAGGATTTTCAGCAACGCATTCAAAGACTCCTCAAGCGGGGTGTCTCGCTTCAGGGTTTCCTGAATCAGTTTGAGCGTATGGAGATAGCTCAGATCAGAGGGGTCTTGTGTTGTGTTAGCCATGATGATGTTGCTCATTGGCTGCCCCCAAACTCCCGTGCGATAATGCGTTGTATATCATTAATGCACGATCGTTTGAGGACAGCCTTTCTTAAATGGTTAGGCGTTCAGTGCAGCGACGCCGAGTTCCAGCGCTTTCAGGTTCACGGCCTGAATCTTCTCGGGGAGATTGGCCTTGATGGTTGCCTCAAGGGCTTCCGGTCCGAACGGCAGTTCGCCGGAGGCGCACAGGGCGGCCAGCATGGCGATGTTACCCGCCTGAACAGCGCCCGCTTTCAGACCGATGGTCTGGCTGGGCATGAAGGATATCTTGTTGGTGCAACCGGCGACGGCCTTTTTGATGTCGTCGATGGTCGGACACTCCTGCTTGCCCATGGCGACCGAAAGGGGCGGCATGAACTCGGTGGAGGACAAAACCAGTCCGTCACACTTCAGGTAGGGCAGCGCACGCATGGTCTCCATGGGCTCGAAGCCGATGAGGATATCTGCTTCGCCGTGTCCGATCTTGGGCGACTTGCAGCCGATCAGGACGGTGGATTCGACAACGCCGCCGCGCTGGGCCATGCCGTGGATCTCGCCGGAAGTCACCGGGAGGCCCTGGCTCAGGACGGTTTTGGCGAGCAGTGTGGTCGCGGTCAGGGTTCCCTGTCCGCCAACGCCGGTCATGAATATACGAATTTGCTTGGTATCAGACATTAGCTGCCCCTCTTCTTTGCTTTGATGTGTCCGCAAACCTGCAGGCAGAGCATGCAGCCGTTGCACAGGATCGGGTTCACCGCAGCCTTGCCGCCTTCCTTGTACATGGCGGGGCAGGCCAGCTTGTCGAGACATTCGAAGCGCCCGTCACAGGAGTCGGCCACGTAGGCGACCATGGGAGCGACTTTCTTGTACACGCGTCGGGAATACAGCGGACAGGGTTCCTTGGCGATCAGAACACGCACACCCTTCTTGGCCTTGAGGTCCTCGAACGCGGCAAGGGTCTTCTTCTGGTTGAACGGATTGACTTCGATGATCTCGGAGACACCCAGTCCGCGAATGGCGGTTTCGATGTCCAGAGGGTGCTCGTTATCACCGATGACGGTCTTGTCCACGCCGGGGTGCGGCTGGTGGCCGGTCATGGCAGTGGTCCGGTTGTCGAGAACGACGACCAGCACGTCATGATCGTTGAAGACCGCGTTGGCGATACCGGTCAGACCGGAGTGGAAGAAGGTGGAATCGCCGATGAAAGCGACCACAGTCTGATTGGCGACTTTGGATGCGCCACCACCTGCGGAGATGGAGGAACCCATGCACAGCAGGAAGTCGGCTGCCTGCAGCGGGGGCAGGATGCCGAGGGTGTAGCAACCGATGTCGGAAGAGTATACGGCGTCGTCGCCGAAAACCTTTTTGGCAGCAAAGTAGGTGCCGCGGTGCGGGCAACCAGCGCAGAGGTTCGGTGGACGCATGGGCAGCTCGGGCAGCTCGCATGCACAGTTGACGATCTGTTCCTGACCGACCTGTTCGCGGATGGCGTTCTCGACCTGGGTGACGTGGAATTCGCCATTGCGGGGCAGAACGTCCTTGCCGAGTATCTCGGTGTCCAGCTTGTTCTTCTGGATGAGTACACGCAGTTCGTTTTCGACAATGGGTTCCAGTTCTTCTACGACAAGCACCTTGGATACGGACTTGAGGAAGTCGAGGCACATGTTTTCCGGGAGCGGATTGGAGAAGCCAAGCTCAAACACTTTGACTTTGCCTTCCAGCCCCATGTTGGAAAGGGCGTCTGCCACGTAAGCGCGGCTGATGCCGGAGCAGACGATACCGAAATCGCCTTCGCCGGTGACGGTGTTATACGGAGATTTTTCCGCTTCTTCGCGCATCTGTTCCATGCGCTCCATGAGGGCGAGGTGCATGGGACGGGCAAATGCCGGGATGGGCACGAACTGGGAAGGGTTGCGCTTGAAGCCTTCAGCTTCGCCCGGATCAGGGGCGGGGCCGAATTCAACCGGACCGCGGAGATGGTTCACGCGGGTGGTGGTACGCAGCATGATGGGTGCGCCGTACTTCTTACCCAGCTTGAGGGCGTCGCGGGTCATGTCCTTGGCTTCCTGAGCGGTGGATGGCTCGAAAACCGGCAGACCGGCGATGCGGGCGTAGTAGCGGTTATCCTGCTCGTTCTGGCTGGAGTGGCAACCCGGGTCGTCCGCAGACAACAGGACCAGGCCACCGGGGGCGCCAGTGTAACAAAGGGTCAGCAGGGGGTCGGCAGCGACGTTCACACCAACGTGTTTCATGGTGCACAGGGTCATGGCCCCGGACAGGGCCGCGCCACCGGCTACTTCCAAAGCAACCTTTTCATTGACCGAGTATTCAAAATAGTACTTCCCTTCAGGGGAAATACGATAGAACGTGTCAGGGACTTCCGACGACGGCGTGCCGGGATAACAGGTGACGACCTGTATTCCGGCCTCAATTGCTCCGCGAACGATAGCTTCGTTGCCGAGGAGCAGATGGGTTGCGCCGGGAGTGTCGGCCAAAAGCGGATTTGCCATAAGTGTCTCTCCGTAATTGGTCTGCGCTGTGCGCGGTTATTTGTTCTTCAGTTGAGCGACTTTGTATTCGATGAACTGCTTGTCGGGCAGGTTCTCTTGTGCGAGCTTCTCGTATGCGGCCAGGGCAGCGGCGTCATCCTGTGCCTGTTCGGCAGCTACGGCGAGCTGACGGTTCAGGGGAATGGTGAAGCTCTCGGGAGCGGATTCGGACAGTCCCTGCAGGACAGCCAGTGCTTCCTTTGCCTTGCCAGCCATGGTCAGGCTCTTGGCCTTGCCGAGCTGGGCGACGAATTCGAGATTTGATCCGGTTTCAGCGGCGACCTTGTCCCAGTATTCAACGGCCTTGTCATAATCGGCGTTGATCATGGAGGTCCGGGCCAGTTCGATCAGGATAGCCGGCTTGACACTGGAAGGGCTGTCGCCGAGCAGTGTCTCCAGTTGAGCGATCTTCTCTTTTCCGGAGGTCTCAATGAGAATGGTGCCGAGTTTGGCGGTGGCTGAACCTTCAGCTTTTTCGCTGTAGGTGTTGAAGCCAGCATAGATGGCGGCAGCGACTATCAGGCCTGCGGCACCAAACAGGATGTTTTTCTGGTGCTTGACGAGAGCCTCGATAAAGGGGTTCATTTGGCCCGAATGGGTTGGGGTAACCTGTTCGTGTGAGCCTTGCTGCTCAGTATTATTTTCAACCATGCTTTTACAGTCCTCCCTAAGGTGTATATACGGTCTGCAGGGCCGGAAAATGAGGCCCAGCTTCGCAATGGGCTAGATAAGCAAAATTGTAAAAAAGGTCAAAGCCTATTTTGTGAAAACGGTTGGTTTTCGACAAAATCAACCGTTTTGGTTATTGGTCCTAGTCGTCAAATGACAAAAAACGTAAAATCAGCGTTTTAACACATCATATTGAGAACAAAATGCGTTCAGCCATGGTTTGACTTTTATGGCCGCCCCGGTTTAGCACATTTGGTTCATGATGAAGAGAATTTCATTCGGTTGATTATTCTCAAATATTTCAAGGAGATTGTATGGATATTCGCGAACAGATGGTGAATATGGGTAAAAAAGCGCGGAAAGCAGCGCGTGGTCTGGCCAGTGCATCGGGCAAGGCAAAGCAGGAGGCCCTGCTTGTTCTGGCGGATTTGCTGGAGTCTGAAAAGGACGCCATTGCCAAGGCCAACAAGCTTGATCTTGATGCTGCCGCCGAACGCGGACTGGATAAGGCGCGTGTCCAGCGTCTGACCATAAGCGACAAGGTGCTGCACTCCATGATTCAGGGATGTCGCGAAGTGGCCGCCATGGATGATCCGGTGGGCGAGATCGAAGGCATGACCAAGCGCCCCAACGGCATGCTGGTCGGCCGTATGCGTGTGCCCCTTGGCGTTGTGGCCATGATCTACGAATCCCGTCCCAATGCAACCATTGATGCGGGTATTCTTTGCCTGAAGGCCGGAAACGCTGTCATCCTTCGTGGTGGCTCCGAAGCGTTCCACTCCAACAAATGCCTTGCTGAACTGATGCATGCCGCTCTTGAGCGTGCCGGACTGCCCAAGGACGCCGTTCAGGTGCCGCCTACCACCGACCGTGAAGCAGTGGCCGAAATGCTCAAGCTGGAAGAATACATCGACGTGGTCATCCCGCGCGGTGGCGAAGGGTTGATCCGCGCCGTCACCAAACAGGCCACCATGCCCGTGCTCAAGCACTACAAGGGTGTTTGCCATATCTACGCTGATGATGCCTGTGATATCGAAAAGGCCGTCCCCATCGTCGAGAACGCCAAGATGCAGTACCCCAGCGGTTGCAATGCGTTGGAGTGCCTGCTTGTCCACAAGGATGTCGCCGAGAAGCTGCTGCCCAAGGTGGCGGAAACCATCGGTCCCAAAGGCGTCAAGTTCAAGGCGTGCGAGCGTTCCTTGCCGCTTCTTGGCGACTACGCCGAAGCTGCCGGTCCCCTTGACTGGGGATTTGAGTTCCTTGATCTGGTCATGGCCGTCAAGGTGGTCGACTCCATGGATGAAGCCATGGATTATATTGCCGAGCATGGTTCCAACCACACGGAATCGATCCTTTCCGAAAACTATGAGCGCTGCATGCGTTTTATTCGCGAAGTGGACGCTTCTCTGGTTGTTGCCAATGCCACCACGCGGTTCAATGACGGTGGACAGCTTGGTCTTGGTGCCGAAATCGGTATTTCTACCTCCAAGCTCCACGCCTACGGTCCCATGGGGATCAAGGAATTGACCAGTGCCAAGTTCGTCCTTTTGGGCGAAGGGCAGATTCGCGAGTAGCCGAAAATACCGTTATATATCTCACACAGCCTCGGACCGTTTTGGTCCGAGGCTTTTTTCTTCCTTTGCGGCCTTCCGGTAACCGCTTTATTGCTTTTGGTTGAGAAAAGGTGATAGCTAACAGCTATGCCCTTACGAGTTATCGAGCTGGTCACCCCGCGCAAAGATGAAGAGCCCATTCGGGAGTCTTTGAAAAAGCATCATCCTGATGAAGATTATATCTTCTGGGTATCTCCTTTGGATGATGAGGATATGCTGTGCATTCGCATCGTATTGGATGTGCAGGAATCGGAAAACGTCATTGACATGCTCGATAACGAAATGTCCTTTGGCGAGCAATATCGAATCGTGGTGTATCCGGCCCAGGCGACATTGCCGCGTCTGGACCCGGAAGATGAGAACGGGGAAGCCGAGAAAAAGGGGCGCATCAGTCGGGAGGAGTTGTATAGTGATGTACTCGACACCTCGCTGACCACGCCCAGCTACCTATTGCTCATCCTGTTTTCATCCATCGTGGCGGTCATTGGCTTGATGCGCGACAATGTGGCTGTGATCATCGGTTCCATGGTCCTGGCACCGCTGCTTGGGCCGAACGTCGGACTGGCGCTTGCCACGACGCTGGCTGATATCAAACTGGCATTGCGTGCTTCCATGACTTTGACCACCGGCGTGATCATCGCCTTTATCATTGCGCTGAGTGTCGGGTACTTCTTTGGTGCACCAATGGAATCGCAACAACTGCTGGACAGGTGCGAGACACGCTATTCGGATATTGCGCTGGCCCTTGCTTCCGGAGGTGCTGGTATTCTGGCGTTTACCATGGGTGTGCCATCGTCGGTTGTCGGTGTCATGGTCGCGCTGGCTCTGCTGCCGCCACTGGCTTCTGCCGGACTGTTGGTGGGAGCAGGCCAATTCGAGGAGGCAGGCGGTGCCATCCTGCTGTTTTTCACCAACGTCATCTGCCTCAATCTTGCCGGAGTCGGCATGTTCCTGGTGCAGGGCGTCAAGCCGCAAAGACGTCGTGAAAAGGAGCGGGCATTGACGCTGGTTCTGCGCATGGGCACGTTGTGGGTCGCCTTGCTCATATTGTTGAGCGTCATAATCCATTACGCCCAACCGGCAGTTCCCAATGCCTGGCCGGAGTCATTTCTTCCCTTCTGACTCTCAGGGCTGCTTTCAATCTATTAGCCATAAAAAAGCCCGCTTCCCCAAGGGAAACGGGCTTGAAATAGCTATTTGCTGATACTAACAGGTGCCGCAAAGCTCATCGTCGTCTTTGGCCTGAGCCGCGATTTTAGTCATCTGGGCGCGGATGTAGTTGGCAGCGAGATCCCCGAGATCGTCCTGCCCGGAGGCAGCCAGTCCATGTTCCCGCAGGTCCTTGTCGATCTGCTTTTCCATGCGTTCGGATTCGAGAAACATGATGTAAGCGAGGACCAGAGCGCCCTTGTTGTTTTCTGAACCGTCGCACAGCAACTCGATGTTCTGGGTAGGAACGGTTTCCAGTAGTCGATCGATGAACATGGTGATCCATTTATCATACAGGTCATGCATGATGGGCGGAATGAGGCTTGCGACCTTTTCGGAAGCATTGCCGGCGGTGCCGGTCACGGCCATGAATTCATTGAGCGCTTCCTGGCGTTTGCCTTCATCCTGTTCTTCAACCTTGTCGAGGATGATGCGATAAATGTGGTCTCGAATCTGCTTGGCGTCCATGGGCATCTGATAAGTCTCCGATTGATTACGATATTCATCCGTTCAGGCCGAGACAGTCTAGACCAATGTCAGCTTTACAGCAAGGGTATAAGTAATTCTATTGATATCTTGTTTGAGACCTCTGCGCATCCCCTTTTCGCGTCCGTGCCTTGCGCTCCGCACCCAATTTGATGTTCTGACCGCACCCCAGCTTGGGCTCATTCCCGGCCTTTTCCTGCCATTTCTGGCCGAAATGCCGGATTTTGGACGCACCTCTCCCTTCAGGCTCGCGCCAGTCGAACAGCTTTTTTCAAATTGAACGCCATGGCGAGGATGTGGAACTCTCCCTCCACCTTCTCACGACCCACGTATCGGGACCGAAAGAATGCGTAGCCACGTTTGAGTGTGCCGAAGGCCCGCTCGACTATTTGCCGAATGCTGCTGATGTCACGGTTGCGGGTCTTTTCGAAGTCTGTCAGCCTGCCGCCACGAGGCGTCTTGTCCATGGTTCCGTCCTCCAAATCGCGATCAAACAGAATGTCCCGGTTCTTCCCGCTGCAATAGCCCTTGTCCGCATAAACCCGTGCGCCGGGATCAAGGCCGACGCCATTCACGAGCCGCTCGAATTCGCCCGTGTCCGAATGGTTCGCGGGAGTGATGTGACCACAGAGCAGAAACCCGTCTCGACTGTCCGTCGCGGCATGGAGCTTGTAGCCGTAATAGGCCCGATTTCTCTTGCGGAGCCAGGCCGCCTCCTCGTCATCCGAATAGCTGACCCGGCAGTCCACCGGCCCATCCTGTTCTTCGGCGTCCTCGGAACGGTCCTCAGGCATCACGTCGATAACCTTGCGCGGCCGCCGCTGCGACTCGACTACCGAGGCGTCCACCACGGCTCCCTCACGGACAAGAAGCCCTTGTCCTTCAAGCTGGCGGTTAAGCATGTCGAGCAAGGAGTCCAGCACCTTCAGGCGGATCAAACCGTTACGGAAACGGCATATGGTGGTCTCGTCCGGCACGTCGTCCTCGATGGAAAAACCGGTAAATCTGACAAAGGAGAGCCGGTCGAGCAGCGCCTGCTCCACGCCCGGATCACTCAGGTTGTACCAACGCTGCAAGAGCAGAATCTTGAACATCGCCAGAGGCGGATAGGCGGGATTGCCCACGGCGTTGGCCTTGCGCCTGATCTTCTTGCACAGAAAGGCGTTGATGGGCTGCCAGTCGATGAGTTCGTTGATCTCATCCAGAAATGTGGTCTTGGTTCTGCGGTGCCCCAGGAAGTAATCACCCAACCGAGGTCCTTTCTGCCGAATAGCCATGCCTTCCTCCTTTGGATGGAGAAATAATAGCATAATAAATCAAATAGTTAAAGAGTAAAAGTGTGGGATTTGCCGTGCAGAGGTCTCTGTTTGCTTTATTTTTCAAAAGGCGTAGATCAGTCTTCATCCTCCCTTATTATGAAAGGATTTTCCGTGGAATCGTTACTACCATTTCTCAAAGTGCTGGCTGCGTTTGTCGTCATGCTGGCCGGTATTCGGCTGAGGGCTGGCATCGGTCCCTCCATTCTCGGGGGTGGCTTCGTGTTGGCGATGTTGTTCGGCATGTCCATTCCTTCGTGGGCTGTCACCGGCATGCATGCCCTGACCCATGAGAAGTTTCTGTTTTTGATAGCCATCGTGGGACTGATCCTGGTGCTGTCCGACGCCATGGAACGATCAGGACAGTCTCGTCGTCTTATGGACGCCTTGTCCGGTTATTTGCAAAGCCCTCGTTTGCGGCTGGTGTTTTTCCCGGCCCTCATCGGTATGCTCCCCATGCCGGGCGGAGCTGTTTTCTCTGCACCCATGGTCAAGACAGTCTCCGAAGGAATGCGCGTTTCCAACAGTGACAGGGCAGTGGTAAACTACTGGTTTCGGCATGTCTGGGAGGTCTGCTGGCCGCTGTACCCCGGAATCATCCTGACGGTGTCGCTGGCAGATATCACCATTATTGAACTGATCTCCAAGACCTGGCCGGGAACCTTGGCTATGATCGGTGCCGGGTGGTTTTTCTTCCTTCGGCCCGGCGTGTTGGGTGCCGGAGAACTCATGGCGCAGCCCATCCCCTCTGGCGGGAAAAAACGCATCGTGCTCAGGGAAGGGCTGCCGCTGCTGGTTGCCATTGGCGGTGCCATCGGTCTGGAGGGACTTATTTCAGTCTTTGTGCCGAGTGTGGATTTCGAGTGGGGCGTCGTGGTCGCTCTTGGCGGCGGCGTGATCTGCGTGATGGTACAGAATACGAGTCTCGGCATGCCGTTTTTGCGGGACGTGATCACCAGAAAATCCGTCTGGTCCATGCTGTTCGTCATCGTGGCGATCTTTGTTTTCAAGGATGTCATGCAGGCCGCTGGTGTGGTCGAGGAAATGGCCCGTGTGTCCGGGGGCGGTGCCGCGCTGTTTGCCGCTGCCGTGTTCCTGCCGTTTCTTGTCGGGTTGGTGGCAGGGATCAATGTCGCATTCGTGGGTGCTACTTTTCCGTTGCTTCTGGGGCTTCTGTCCAACATGGGCATGGATGCGCAGGTCGTGCCGTACCTCATTCTGGCAACGTTTGCCGGATTCACCGGTGTGATGGTTTCCCCCATTCACATCTGCTTCATTCTTACCTGTCAGTATTTCGGGTGTGATCTGATGGGGACATGGCGAAAACTCGTTCTGCCTTGCGTCGTACTTATGTCGAGCGGGGCGCTACTGTTCTGGATTTGGCTGTAGAGCAACATTTGCGGCGGATTGAGACCTGTTCTGCTTGATGGAATCCCTGTTTTGCTGTAATCCCTGCTCTTTCATGGGTAAACAATTATCTAGAGGGTGCTTCGATTATGAGCCAATACGCTGATATTTTTACGGAAGAAAAGTTGGAATCCATTTTCCCGGCTGACCGTGCCGACGATTTCTTTGAAGCTCTGTTTGGTGATGCAGAAGAAGGAAGCTATGATATTGCAGTCGGTTATAGCGGTTCAAATGGGGATGTCCTCGATTTTGAGCTTCGTCTGACTCAGCGCCCCGGAAAATGTCTGGCGTGCAACCTGACCTACGGTTTGCCCCAGGTCTTTTCCCGCCACCCGATTATCAACATTCCGGGTGTGGCTGAAGCCGTTGCTGATGCCACCGGCAAGCAGCTTGGCTCCTGGAAGCTTGGGGCCACTCGTGAGATGACAAACAAGCTGCATGTCATTCCTTTGCAGATAGAACTGACATAAATTTCTTACGGTTTGGCAAAATCAGGGCGTCGGTTGTATCGACGCCCTTTTTGTTTATCTATAGATTGTATCAATGTAATAAGTGCGGTTGATCGAATCTTGATTTGGGCATTGTTTGAATGAGTTTGAGAGCATATTGTTCCAGCACTATGCATAACTCCATAACACAGTATTCTCGGGTTATCGATGCCGCATGCACTCGTTGCGGCAAGTGTCAGATAGGGTGCAGTTTCCTGCAGGAATATGGCCTGCCAGGTGATATCGCGCATCAATCGTTGTTGTCTGATTCACAATGTCCTGATCCATTCCATTGTTCTCTGTGTGGGTTGTGCACGGAAGTCTGCCCTGAAAAGCTGACCCCCGAGGCGCTGTTCCTGTCCATGCGGCGAGAACGGGTGCAAACCGGGATCGTGGACCTGAAACCCTATCGTCCGATTCTGACATACGAATCGCTTGGCGAAAGTTCTTTGCTGTCCACTATCAAGATGCCGGAAGGTGGTGATACCGTTTTTTTTCCGGGATGCACCTTGTCGGGAACACGGCCGCATGTAGTGCGTCGGCTGTTCCGTTCGTTGCAGCAGGTGGATTCAAAGATCGGAGTCGCGCTGGGGTGTTGCCTTAAGCCGTCCCATGACCTGGGGAGGCAGGATCGTTTTGAAACAGGCTACGCACGATTGCTTGAGCGTTTGCTGGATAGTGGCGTCAGTCGCGTACTGACGGCCTGTCCCAATTGTTACAAGATTTTCAGTACCTATGGCGAAGGTGTGGATGTGGTGTCAGTCTATGAAGTTCTGGCGGATACAGATGTCGAGCCCTCTGCGATGAGCGGGGACGTCATTGTCCACGATCCCTGTCCCATACGCCATGCGACACCATTTCAGGATGCGGTCCGAACCCTCACACAGAAGGCCGGCCTGACACTCAAGCCGATAAAGAAGGAACGTGAGTTGACGCAGTGCTGCGGTGAAGGTGGCATGGTCGGCTTCGTGCGTCCCGAATTTGCCCGGGCATGGACGGCCAAACGCGTGGAGGCTACCAAAGGCACTCCGGTGGTGACAGCCTGCGCAGGGTGCACAGGCTTCTTGGGCCAGCACATGGATGTGACGCACATTCTGGATGTGCTGTTCAATCCCGAGGGCAAATCAGCACATCGCCCGCCAATGACCTATTGGCAGCGCTGGAGGCTCAAGCGGTGGTTCAATCGCAACGTGGGCTGACCTAGCAGCAGGTGTTCTTGATCTCTTTACCTGTCAGTTGATGCCACCAGATGGACATGATCAGGGAGGCGCATCCGACTCCCGGGTTCACCGAGATGGCCGCAGTCGGGCAGTTCTTGGCGCATGCACCACATTCTATGCAGGCGTCCAGGTCGACTATCTCGGCCTTTTTTTCCCGTAGCTGAAAAATCCGATGCGGACAGACGGCGTGGCACATGCCGCACCCGACGCACTCGTCCCTGTTCAATTTTAGTGTGGCGACATCCGGAATATATCTGAATGATTTCATGCTATTATCCTAATTGAAAAAGGGTGCTGCAATCCAAATAAGCAGGCCGACCACGGTTGCTCCCGCCTGCCACGGCAGGGCGCGGCGCATTTCCTTCTCGACCCCGGTGGGGGATGTGAAGGGGGTGGAGCCGGTGAAGTTCATACCCAGATAGGAACTGCTGGCCACAGTCCACAGCAGAATGGCTGCCAGTTCTGCGGCACCAACGGTGTTCGATGCGTATGCCATGAGTGGCAGGGCCATCAGTCCGCCCGTCAACGCTCCCTTGGCTGAAAAGGCCGGCAAAGGCAGGTATGGCAGGAGCAGGGGGAGAGCCACGACACCGGCAATGGTTCCGGCCAGCGTCGACAAAGCAAATATCGCCCCACGGCTCCAGGCGGCTGAAAGGGAAAAGAAATCAGGCCCGATACCGGACAAAACAAATCCAATGGCAATGATGGCAAGAAGCGCTCTTCCGAACTCGTGAAACTCGACCGGAATCAGCTCGGCCCGTTCTTTCAGAGTGAAGGTTACGGACCGCATGGTTTCATCAGCCACGAGATTGTTTTCGATATAAGCCGGAAGGTCATCCGCCCGAACCGGGCCGTAGTGAACGCGGAATCCACATTCTTTTTTGACCGTGTGGGCTGCTACACCTGTGGAGCCAAGCTGCGGGAGTATCATGTCGCGGTGCTGCACGACCTCTGCAAGTCGGGAGTCACGGACGCTGCGGACCACTTCCTGAGTGGAGAACAGGCCTTTGCCTGCCGCGCACCAGATGTTGATGCCGCGGGTATCGGTGACGAGCACCCATGCATCCGTACCGTCCAGTCCTCTGCGAACCACATCAAAGGTCAACTTGTAGTTGCCGGTGACGATGACCGGGGATTGGCTGGTCGGTGTTCCGACGCAGTACAGTCCCGGTGTCACCTTGTAATCGTAGCGTGACTGGCCGAATCGAACGGAAAGAGTTCCCATATGATCGCGAAAGGAAAGCTGTGTTGCGACGCGGGGAACGGCTCCAATTGGTGTGGAGAGAAATTCTTCGACAAACGGCTCGATGCGGTAGCCCGGCTTTTCATGGATCCCGGCACGGGGATCAGGCTTGGGGCCTCAACAGGGAGCGTCGTCGATTTCTTCGCATGGTTGTGGCTCCAATGGAGCCATTGGGAAAGGCGGTTGTAATCCGGGCTGCATGTCAGGCTGACAACATTCGTCAGCCATTCCTTTATCCAGTTTCATCGAGGATCTCCACAAGGCCGGTCGCGGCAAAGGCGTTCATGGTTGTATTAAAAGCTGCAAGTGTCTCTCTATTGATACAATAACAGGTCCTCGGTCCTTCCACTTCTCCTTGAACCAGTCCGGCTTCTTTCAATATTTTCAGATGCTGACTGACTGTGGATTGGGCCAGGGACAGGACGGTCACTATCTTGCCGCAGATGCAGCGATCTTCTTCCATCAGATGCCGCAAAATCTGAATGCGGGCCGGATGCCCCAGCGCTTTGCAGATAGCGGCAATTTGTTTGTCCTCAAGCATGGTAATCCTTGGGTTCCTGTTAAATCGTTAATCGACGATAGGCGATGATGCAGGCGGTGTCAATGCCCTGAGTATGACAACGAAAAGACTACTGTCTGGCTATGCGCCGTTGGCGACGCAAGTTGCGGATGGAGTCGAATGTGTAGACGGCAAGCCCACCCCATATGAAGCAAAAGGTAATGAACTGGCTGGTGCCGAACGGCTCTCCGAAGACGAAAACGCCCAGAAGAAAGGCGATGCTCGGGCCCAGATATTGTAAGATCCCCAGCGTGGTGAGCTGGAGCCGTCGGGCGCCGTAGGCAAATCCGATGAGCGGCATGGCCGTGGCGGCACCGGCGCCGATGAGCAGCAGGTTGATGTGCGTTTCGGCTCCGGGAAAGGCGCCGACACCCTGACTGTTGAGGTAGCCCAGATACAGCAGGGCCACAGGAGTGAGGACGGATGTTTCCAGAAACAGGCCGGGCAGCGATTCAACGGCAGCTATTTTTCTCAATACCCCGTAGCAGGCGAAGCTGACGGCCAGTGTCAGGGATATCCAGGGCAGTGCCCCGTAATTGATGACGGAATTGATCACTCCGAGCGCGGCCAGTCCGATGGCGATACCTTGCATTCGATTCAGGCGTTCCTTGAAAAAGAGGAACCCGAACAGCACGTTGACCAATGGATTTATGTAATAGCCAAGGCTGGTTGCCAGAACATGATTGGCATTGACCGCCCAGATGTAGATCAGCCAGTTGATCCCGATGCAGATGGAGCTGAGCGCGAGTATGCCGAGGTTTCGAGGAGAGCGCAGGGGGGCCAGTGTTTCACGCCAACGTGCCTTGAATGTCAGGATGATCCCGATAAATACCAACGACCAGACAATGCGGTGACACAGGATTTCCATGGAGTCCACGGACTGGACTGCCTTCCAGTACAGTGGGAGTAGCCCCCACATGAGAAAGGCGCTGAGCGCGGCCAGGAAACCGGCTGTTTTTTCGGCGTCGGGGCGATTGTCCATGTCATTCCTCGGTGCATCGGTTGGTGGAAGATGCGGACAGTACGCCCGAAGTGTTTGGTGGTAAAGCCCTTTTTATGCGGTCATCGTCCCATTGCAGCGGCCATGGTTCCCAGTTGGCGAATGCCCTCGTCCAGCCGCTGCGACCAAGGGGTGCCGCAACTGAGGCGGATGTAATTGCTGAACTTGTCCTGGGTGGAAAAGATGGCTCCCGGGGCAATGCCGATGGAGCGTGAACGGGCCTGAAAAAACAACTCCACCGTGTCCACATCACCCGGCAACTCAAGCCACAGGACCATGCCGCCGGTGGGATGGGTGACCCGTGTGCCTTTGGGGAAATGACGCTCCAGATGGAATTGCATGGTGTCCATCTGCTTCTCCAGTTGTAATCGCAACCGCTTGAGGTGTCGGGCCATGCGCCCCTGCCGCAGGTATTCGCCGATGGCCATTTGTGCGGGAGCGGATGTGGAGACATTGGTGGTTGCCTTCATCTCAAGCACCTTGTCGCGGAACCGTCCCGGCAGCAGCCAGCCCACGCGGTAGCCCGGGGCCAGTGTTTTGGAAAAAGAGGAGCAGAGCATCACCAGCCCCTTGCGATCGAACTGCTTGAAGGTACCCGGACGCTTCGGGGTGAAGTGCAGGTCCGTGGACACATCATCTTCTATGAGCGGTATGTCACGACGAGCGAGGAGCGATACAATCTCTTCCTTTGCATCGTCGGGCGTGAGGCTGGAGTCCGGGTTGTTGAAATTAGGCGCCAGAATGCAGGCAGAAATGTCAAAGGTCTTGAGAGCATGGGCCAGATCATCCGGCGAAACACCGCCTTCGGGATTGGACGGGATTTCAATGGCGCGCAGGCCCAGTGTTTCGAGTAGCTGCAGGAAACAGTAATAGGTCGGCCCTTGGATCAGGACCGTATTTCCCCGGCGGCACACGGAGCGGAGGGCGAGATTGAGTGATTCCATGCATCCGGCGGTGATGATGGGATCGTCCGGCTGGACCGGGATACCGTGCTCCATGGAGTGGAAGGCGATCTGCCGGATCAGTTCCGGGTCGCCCGGAATGGGGGCGTACCCCAATGCCCGTTCCGGGTGCTCGCGGATCATGGACGCGGTGATCTTGCCCAGTTCCTTGAGCGGCAGCAGTTCCGCGCCCGGTGCAATGACGCACAATTCCACGGCATCGTCCCGCCCAACGGATTCGAGGACCGTCTGGATCAGGCCGCTACGCGTGACCGGCCGTGGTGCATCCATGGGGGCGGCAGCGCTTTCTGTTTTGGGTAGGCGTATGGAGCGGCGCTGAACATAGAAACCCGAGCGGGGGCGCGCTTCCACCACGCCCTTGCGCTCCAGCTCGACGTAGGCCTGATTCACAGTGGAGATGGACATACCGAGGTTGGTGCTCATGGTCCGCAGCGACGGTAGCTTATCGCCAAGGCCGAGGGCTCCTTTGTCTATCATGGACAGGATGTGTCGTTCCACTGCCTGATATCGGAACTGATCGTTTGCAACCGCTTGTTCTGTCATGGTCTCTCCAAACTGTTACGTACAAATTCAAATTGTTTTGTATCTGTACTGGTGGCAGTTTTTCGGCTTTACTGCAAGGGACTGATGAGAGAAAAACAACGGATGAAGGAGAGAGACGTTTTGCATTCGGAAACTATTTCAGAGACTCCCGGGCAGACACCGGTGGTCTCGGCCCTGAAACAGGTGGCACCCATCGTCATGGGGTACCTGCCTGTGGGAGCAGCCTTTGGCGTACTGGCGCACAAGACCGGCCTGAGCATGACCGCGACAGTGCTCATGTCGTTGATGGTCTATGCGGGGTCGGCGCAGTTGATCGCAGTAGCCATGTTTGCTGCCGGCCTGCCGCCCCTGTCCATTGTTGCCACAACTTTTGTGGTCAATCTTCGGCACCTGTTAATGAGCGCGTCCCTGGCTCCCAATCTGAAAGGGTGGCGCAAGTGGCAGTTGCTTCTGTTCAGCTACGAGATTACTGATGAATCCTTTGCAATTCACTCTGTCCGTTTTGCCAAGGGAGATAGGTCCCGTACCGTTTCCATATGTATCAACTGTTTTGCCCACGCCTCGTGGGTGATCGCTTCCTGGCTTGGATTCATGACCGGATCAGCCATACCGGACATCAAGCCGCTGGGTATTGATTACGCGCTTCCGGCCATGTTCATCGCGTTGCTTGCCATGCAGATCAAGAATGGACTGCATGTGTTTGTGGCTGGTTTCTCGGGTCTGGCCGCCATTGCCCTCATTCAGATGGGAGCGGATCAGTGGAGCGTCATTCTTGCCACCGTTCTTGGCGCAACCTTTGGAGCAGGAGTGGAGACATGGAAGAACAAATAGTATTGTTGACCATCGTCGGCATGACGCTGGTGACGTATATCCCCCGGTTTGTGCCTGTGCTGGCCCTTGCCTCCCGCACGTTGCCCGAGCCGCTGATCCGCTGGCTTTCGTATGTTCCGACAGCGGTTTTGTCCGCCATGCTGGTGCCGTCACTGCTCCTCAAGGACACGTCTTTTGATTTTTCCGTGGAAAACTATTTCCTGTGGGCCGCCATTCCTGCCTTTATCCTTGCCTGGCGCACCAAGTCGTTTTTCGGCACCGTCGCCCTTGGCATGGGATTGGTTGCCGCCGGTCGTTACTTCCTGGGATAATGGGAGATTGATATGAAAACAATCGGATTGCTGGGTGGCATGAGTTGGGAATCTTCGGCACATTACTATCGGGTAATGAACGAGGCTGTTCAGCAGCATCTGGGTGGATTGCACTCAGCCAAAATTCTCATGAATAGTGTGGATTTTGCTCCCTTTCGGAAACAGATGCTGGCAGGCGATTGGGAAGGCATCGGTGAACGTCTGGCCCGAGCGGCACAGGTTCTGGAACAGGGCGGAGCCGACTTGCTGGTGATTGGCACCAACACCATGCACATGGTCGCTCCGACCGTGGCGGCGGCTGTAGATATTCCCTTGCTTCATATTGCGGATGCAACGGCTGAAGTGGCGCGTAAGAAAGGAGCGCGTACCCTTGGACTGCTTGGTACCCGCTTCACCATGGAAGAGCGATTCTACATTGATCGCCTGACCGAACACGGCATGGAGGTGGTCGTCCCCTCAGAGCAGGACCGATCCTTCATTGATGCCGTCATTTTTGATGAGCTGTGCAAAGGGCGGTTTACCCGGGATTCGCGTAAGGAATTTCTGCGTATAATTGATGAATTAGCCTCCAATGGGGCAGATGCTGCAATACTCGGATGCACGGAAATAGGGTTGCTGGTCAATCAGGATGATACCTCCGTCACTTTGCTGGATACTTGTGTCATCCATGCACAGCAGGCTGTCGGGCGTGCTGTTTCCTCCTAAATCACCGTTTCAACTCTCTGTTTATACAAAGAATAATGGATGACTTGTTATTTTTAGTCTAATGTGATCTCCTGCTTTGCATTTTATTGTCGATTAACGTGCGGGCTTCAAGGAGATTCTGCTTTGAAACGCTTTTCAATCTGGTTGTGCATGTGGGTATTGTTGTTCTTTGGGGGGCAACAAGCCTGCGCCGTTGAACTGCGTGTGGGATTTGTCCCTGAAGAGCCGTTGGCATTCATGGAAGATGGCGTTGAAAAAGGGTTTGCCATTGATGTCATGAA
The DNA here is from genome assembly GCF_900217235.1 of Pseudodesulfovibrio profundus. Classification (NCBI taxonomy): domain Bacteria; kingdom Pseudomonadati; phylum Thermodesulfobacteriota; class Desulfovibrionia; order Desulfovibrionales; family Desulfovibrionaceae; genus Pseudodesulfovibrio; species Pseudodesulfovibrio profundus. Next base: position 3,107,946 of record NZ_LT907975.1, read on the forward strand.
TGCCATCGCTCAGGAAAAGGGGTGGCACGTTTCCTATGTTCCCGGGACTGCCCAGAACGGACTCAAGCGCCTTCACAGGGGCGAAGTCGACATTTTCCTCTCCATTCCTTTCGAGTACACGCTGATGGAGTCGGTTCATTTTACCGGCAATTCCCTGATAGAGGACTGGGGAACCATTTACACACACGACCGCCACATCTCCAATCTGCACGAACTGGGGGGACTGCGCATAGGTGTGCCACAGGATAACAGGTACACCGAAGCCCTGAAAACCATGGCTAACCGCCAGAACATCAGCTACACCCTTGTTCAATTTTCCAGCTATAATGAAATACTGCAAAAAATAGAATCGGGCGATCTTGCGGCCGGTATCCTGAGCAGACTCTACGGAACCCGTTATTCCGCATCGTTCGGGGTCGTGAAGACCGAGATTCACTTTGACCCTGTCAGTTTGCGAATGGCAGTCGCGCCTCAGCGTTCTGCAAAACTCCTTGGCGAGTTGGATGCAGCACTGGGAACCCTGAAGAGCGACCCTTCTTCCGCCTACCACATCGCCCTCAAAAAATGGCTGTCGCCCGTTGAAGGACATTCGTTACTCTGGCGATCTCCTGTTTTCTGGACAGGCGTCTTCTTCTTCATCCTGACACAGATAGGCCTCGGCATCTGGGTGTTTCGCCGACTTTCCTCCTCTACATCGGAAGCCAAACAGCGAAAGGTTGAGCTGGAGGAAGAGACCGAAGTCCGCAAGCGGGCACAGATCGCTCTCTGGGAAAGTCTTGAGCGTCACCGTGCCATGTTCACGGATAACAAGTTTCCGCAATTCCTCATTGATGCGAATGATTTGACAATTGTTGAAATGAATCCGGCAGCAGAGATTTTCTATGGTTACAGCAATGAGGAACTGCTCAAGAAAGACATCCGAAGTATCAGCATAGCCGATGAAGTAACAAGGGAGCGGGTTGTCAGGGAAATTGAGCAGGGGAGCAGTCAGGTCATCTCCAGGCACCGGCTTCGCAGCGGTGAAGTGCGGGATGTGGAACTGTTCGTCAGCCGGTTGTATGTTCAGGATGTAAAAAAATACCTGGTGACAGTGGTCGATATCACTGATCGAATCCGCAGTGCCAATCGACTGGCCAACATCAACGAATGCGTCCTTGCCCTTGGTCCCGATCCGGATAAGAACATCGAAAGTCTCATGAAGCTTGCCGGAGAGGAAATGGGCGGTGATGCCGCATATTACCTCCGGGTACGGCAGGGACAGTTGTCGCTCCTGCGGTCATGGAATGTTCCGGCCAGCCTGCAAAAAAAGGTTGTCGGGCCAGGTCATATTTCCGTCGACCTGCTCGGCCGAGGGCAGCAAGGGTTGATTCGCATTACCGATCTGCCGGACACGTCATATTCCAGAACCGATCCGAGCGTTCCCGAACTGGGATTGCAAACATACATCGGGCAGTTGGTCATGGCGAACGGGCGTGTTGCCGGTATCCTGAGCGTTGTTTTCAAGAATAGCTACGCGCTGCAGGAAAGCGATGAAAAACTGTTTGGAATCCTGACCTCTGCCATTCGAGTGGAAGAGGAACGCAAGCTTTTTGGCGAGCAGATTCTTGAAGCAAAGGAAGTGGCTGAATCGGCCAACCGCGCCAAGAGTGAGTTCCTTGCCAACATGAGCCATGAGATCAGAACGCCCCTCAATGGTATCTTCGGCATGCTGCAGTTGGTCGAGGAAACCGAATTGACGGTTGAGCAGAAGGAATACATTGAAACAGCGCTTCTCTCGGGCCGTGGATTGCTGCGTATCATCAATGATGTTCTCGATTTTTCCAAGATGGAAGCCGGTATGTTGTCACTGGAGGCATCGCCCTTTGATTTCCGTAGAATGCTTGGGAACGTTCTCGACAATTTCAAGGTACAGGCCGCGGAAAAGAAATTGTCATTGAATATTGATGTTGATGACAGCGTCCCAGCGGTTATCCGAGGAGATGAGGCACGGTTGCGGCAGATTTTGTTCAATCTGGTCGGTAACGGTGTCAAATTCACTCATCAAGGTTCTGTCTCGGTAGAGTCATGGTCGCTTCCCCCGGAAGAGGGGAAGGACGCGATGCGCCTGTTTGTTACGGTGGCTGACACCGGGATAGGTATTGCCGACGATATGATCGATTCCCTTTTCAACGCGTTTTCACAGGCGGATGGGTCGTATACCCGAAATTATGGCGGGACCGGGCTCGGGTTGAGTATCGTCAAGCGGCTGGTCAATCTCATGGGTGGTGAGATTGCCGTTGAGAGTGACGAAAACGGGACGAAAATCCACTTTTTTGTTCGGGTCCACAAGAGTCCTGAAGTTCTGCTTGCTTCGGAAAATGCTGTTCCCATGTCGGTGAAAATTCCCACCATGAATATCCTGCTGGTCGAGGATGAACGGGTGAACCGCTTGTCCATGCGCAAGCATCTGGAAAAGATGGGACATACAGTTATCGAGGCCCATGATGGATTGCAGGCTCTTGAAATACTTCCGTGGCAGGATATCGATGTCGTGCTCATGGATGTGCAAATGCCGAACATGGACGGATTGACGGCCACTCGTAAAATTCGCACGGATTCGTCACTTGGAGAGAAGTCGCAAGTGCCCATCATTGCATTGACCGCGCACGCCATGAAAGGCGACCGGGACAAGTTCATGGAAGCCGGAATGGACGATTATCTTGCCAAACCGGTGGAGTTCACCGATCTGGCCGGAAGCCTCGCTCAAATATCTCCCGGCATATGGCGACGAAAATCCAATACTTGACCCCATGGCCTGACATGATATGGCTGTTTGCGCACTTTTTTGTGCGTAGTACAATTTGGAGGACCGTGTGAACGATCAGGACATGACTCTTAAGAGCTTGCTGGAAGCGACTGTGGAGCGCCATGGAGACAGGGTGGCTCTTGGTTTCGTTGGTGGCGAGCCGATTACATATACTCAGTTTTATGAGAAAGTTGGCGAGCTGTGTGCTTTGCTGGCCAGTTGCGGTGTGGGACCCAAGGACAAAGTCGCGATCATCAGTGAAAACATGCCCAACTGGGCCATCACGTATTTTGCCGTGACATCCATGGGCGCAATTGCTGTTCCCATTCTGCAGGAATTTCACTCCAGTGCAGTCCATCACATACTGCGGCACTCGGAGGCCAAGGTGGTTGTGGCGTCCAATCGCTACATCCATAAGGTCGAAGGGGACAACTTTGTTTCCCTCAAGACGGTCATCTGTATGGACGACCTCTCCATCGTCAATGACGAGGAAGAGGTGGAGCCGGAGGAAGAACCGCAGTCCACGAGCTTTACCGAAGCTGTTGAAGTGGCGAGGGAAAAGCTCGAAGTCCTCAGCTCCCAGGCCAGAAAAATGTTCGACCGCCGGACGGATGAGGAAACCTTGAAAAAGGTGTCCGAGGCCGTTGATTCAGCTCGTGAGAAGCTCGATGAACTGAGCGAAAAAGCACGTAATCTCATTGACCGCAAAACAGGCAAGGCCTTTGACCTGACGCCGGACAGCGTGGCGGCCATCCTTTACACTTCAGGCACGACAGGACACTCGAAAGGTGTCGTTCTGACCCACCGCAATCTGGTGTCAAACACTGTCGCCGGCATCAAGACCATCCCGGTTTTTGAAACCGACCGTTTCCTTTCCGTGCTGCCCATGGCCCATACTTACGAGTGTACTGTCGGACTCATCGTGCCGGTCTACTGTGGTGCATCCGTCTACTATCTGCAAAAGCCGCCGACTCCCAAGACGTTGCTCCCGGCCATGCAGAAGGTCAAGCCCACGGTGATGAACGTCGTGCCGCTGATCATTGAGAAAATTTACAAAAAACGCATCAAGCCCAAGCTCAATCGCAAGGGCGTGGTGGGTAGTCTGCTTAAAATCGGAGTCGCCCGTCGCAAGGTGTCCGAAATTGCAGGTAAAAAGCTCGTAGAGGCTTTTGGTGGAGAACTGCGCTGCATGTGTATCGGCGGCGCGGCACTGGCTGCTGAAGTGGAGAAATTCCTTTCTGATGCCAAGTTCCCCTATGCCATCGGGTATGGCATGACCGAAACATCACCGCTCCTGGCTGGAACGCGTCCCGGGCGGCAGCGCCTTCGTGGAATCGGTCCTCAATTGCCGGGAGTTGAACTGCGCATTCTCGACGCCGATCCGGCAACCGGCGAAGGTGAAATCATCGCCAAGGGCCCCAATGTGATGCGCGAGTACTACAAGGCGCCCAAGGATACCGAGAAGACCTTCACCGAAGACGGATGGTTGCTTACCGGTGATCTCGGCATCATTGACGAGGACGGATATGTTTTCATCAAGGGCCGTCTGAAAAATGTCATCATCGGTCCCAGTGGAGAGAATATCTACCCTGAAGAGGTGGAATCCATCATCAATACCCATGATTTTGTCATGGAGTCATTGGTGTACGAATCCGATGGTAAACTCGTGGCCCGTATCCACCTGAACTACGACGCGCTGGATGAAGTGTTCGACGTCAGCAAGTTGATCGAATCCGATGTGCGCGAAAAGGTCGCAGGTATTCTGGAGGATGTCCGAAAGGATGTGAATTCCAAGGTCTCTTCCTTTGCACGCCTTGCCCGCGTCAAGGAACAGAGCGAGCCGTTTGAGAAGACGCCTACCCAGAAGATCAAGCGATTTATCTATCTGGAAAAATAATACGTTACCGCAAAAAAAGGGCGCATCCATTTAGGATGCGCCCTTTTTTTTTGATAATGAGTCCGGCTATTGCGCGACATCGGCAGCGATCTGCATGCGAACAATCTTGTCAGGATTGGAAACGATGCCATTGCGGCCGCTTCCTTTCTTGATCATGTCTACATACTCCATGCCGCTGACCACCTGTCCCCAAACAGTGTACTGACCGTTGAGAAAGGGTGCTGGCGCAAAGCAGATGAAAAATTGCGAGTCTGCGCTATCCGGGGATTGGGCGCGGGCCATGCCGACAGTGCCGCGCTCAAACGGGGCGTCGGTGAATTCCGCCGGCAGATTTTGACCGGAGCCGCCACGACCTGTTCCGGTGGGATCGCCTGTCTGCGCCATGAAGCCGTCGATCACGCGATGGAAAACGATGCCGTCGTAAAATTTCAGGCGAACCAGTTCCTTGATCCGTTTCACGTGCTGCGGAGCGAGTTCAGGCTGCATCTCGATGACGACACGGCCGTCTTCGAGATCGAGGTACAGGGTGTTTTCCGGGTCGGCCGCATTGGCCGGGGCGATAATGCAGACGGCGAGCAAGGAGGCCAGAATGAGTTTTTTGATGAAATGACGCATGATGTTCTCTCTTGTTGTTGGTTGTGCGTTCAACGAGTGATACGTCCGTTGAACGCACTGATTTACGGGGAAATCTCGTCATGCGCAAGGGGGGAGAGTTGGCATGCCTCAACCGCTCAAGACTCGGCCTTGAGGGTGCGTACTGTGTAGTGACTGAAGTCAGTGGAGCCGTGATAGAGGCATTACTTTTGTACGTAATGGCAGTTCTGTTTACTGATACATCGGTTGACGTAATCCACCACTTCATCCTTTTCCAAGGGTTTGGGAAGGAAGAGGGAGGCTCCGAGTTCAAGCAGGTTGGATATATCACTCACGCCGACTACCGCTGACATGATGATGATGGGAAATGTCATGAACTGCTGGTCGCCGCGTAATGTTTTGATCAATTGTTGACCATCCATTTTCGGCATCATGATATCAGTGATGAGCAGGTCAAAGTCGCTGTTGTTCATCAAGGCCTCGTACGCGTGCTCTCCGTTGGGGCTGACAAACGGCATATGCCCCATGTCCTCAATGATTTTAGCCGCCAGCTTTTGCGATATCCTGTCATCTTCGGCTATGAGAATTTTTTTCATGACCAACTCCCTGCTAGGTCCTGTGTCGAATGGTGAATACGAATTTCAGGCCAATGTGGTTTGCTATATCCTATCCCATTTTTTTCAAATGTAAAGGGATCGCAGGTTATATGTTCAATGACCCAAGCCCGTCTGGTCCGGGGACTGACGGGCTTGAGCTGTTGGGGTTATTTCTTCTTGATATGCATGCAATCACCAAATTCACAGGTAATGATGTAGGTGGAGCCGCTGGCTTCCACCGAGAAATCATTGCCGGGGAATAACGTCACCGCTGGTTGGAATCCGTCATTGATCATGACATCTTTGGCTTCTCCATTGGACTCGAATCGAATGGTGGTTCCATCGTCGAGTTGAACCATCTGACCATGCTGTACGTCGATCGGCAGGTCGGTTTCCTTAAACGTAGACATAGTGCGCCTCCTTTGTTCCTTGGTAGGACATTGCCGCATCTTCCCCATACACCCTTATAAGGAAAAGTGACAGGATAATTCACAGGAACCGGAATAGGGGGTGGTTAACGTGCGCCAAGTGATGTAAGAGTGTTTTTCAGGAGATTTACCGGTGAGTTCGACAATACTTGTCGCCATGAGCGATGCCGCCATCCACACGCTGATCCATGACATTCTCTCCCGACGGGGATGTCGGGTTCTGTCGGCGTCTTCTCTTGAGGAGGCTGAGAACATGACCGGTACGACTGGCGCTGAAGTCGCGTTTGTCGACATGAGTCTGGACGGTGATGTGGCAGGATTCATATATCGTTGTCGGAGCCGGAATATCCCTGTCGTGGCTCTGGTCGATTCCCATCTGGAGCATCCTTCTGATTATATTGCCGACATTGGTGGCATGGCCCACATGAAAATGCCGCTGACGCGTGATCTGATCGAATCGCTGGCCCGTCAGGGTATTGAAATGCATCGCTGCTGGAAAGCCCTGTCGGACAATGGTGCTTGTCCGCACAGTGGGCTCCAAATGCAGGAAGTGCTTGAAGCCGTTGATGATGCTGTTTTTCTGCTTGATGCCGACATGTATCTTTCCGTGGCCAACGATGTGGGGCTCCGTCAGATTGGAGGGGATTCAGATAACGTTGTTGGCAGGCCGTACCTGTCCCTGCTTCCGCGCCCTTCGGCCAAGCTGTTGCGAGAGACATTGGAGCAGGTGAAGGCTTCCGGCAAGGAACGTCGCGTTGAGGAATTCGTCAACGGGCATGTCTACTCGACGACAGTTCGTCCGGTTTTTGAAGGGGCCGTATTATCGGGTATGGTTGTTGTCACGCGTGATCATTCTGCCCAGCGTCGTTCGGAGGAAGGATTGGCTGAAAGTGAAAAGCGGTACCGTTCGGTATATGACGCTGCGCGTGATGCCATCATCATGTTCGACAGGGCCGACGGCTCCATCCTTGATTGCAACGTAGCTGCCCGCAGACTCTATGGCTACTCCGAAGAAGCCATGCTGGAGATGTCCATAGCCGATCTTTCCGGCGAGCCGGAGCGATCCATGGATGTCATCCGCTCCGGTACAGGACGTGTGCCGTTGCAATACCATGTCCGCAAAGGCGGCGCACAGTTCCCGGTGGAAATGTCCATGAGTCATTTCATGAACAACGACCGTGATGTTTGCACCGCATATATTCGTGATATTTCCCAGCATAAAATGGTGCAGGAAGCCCTGCAGGAAGGCGCCCGTCTGTACCGGGCCGTGGTCGAGGACCAGACTGAACTGATCTGCCGCTATGCGCCTGATGGGCTGCTGACTTTCGTCAACGGTGCCTATGCCCGGTTCTTCGGTGTGGATGAGGATGAAATCATCGGCCATGAATTTTTCCCGGAACTGGCGGAACAGGAACGGCGTGACCTGCGTCACTGGGTTCGCCAAGCCGGTCCTGCCGAGCCGGTTTTCGACAGGGAGCAGCAGGTTCTGCGTTCTGATGGGGAACCGCGGTGGTTGTTATGGACCAATCGGGCCATACTCAACAATCGGGGCGAAGTGCAGGAGGTCCAGGCAGTGGGCCGGGATGTCACCGAACGTCGGGAAGCCGAACGGGCATTAAGCGTCGCCACCGAGGAAAAAGAACGGTACCGGCGGAATCTGGAAGCGACATTCCGAAGTATCCCTGACGCCATTATTTCCGTGGACAGCCAGTGTCGGGTGATCGCCACCAACAGCGCGGCCAGCCCTTTTCTCGTGCTTGAGCGGGCCAAGGTCCGCGGCAAGGCCATGGAAGATCTGGTCGCCGATTCCGGCAATCCCTGCCTGACCGTGGTCAAACAGGTTTTGACCAGCGGGAAACCGGTTCGCGGGTACGAGGCAAAGCTGGACCTCCCATCCCTTGGCGAGCGCATGGTGGAACTGAATTGCACGCCGCTGATCGATCCCGACAAGGAACATTCCGGTGCGGTCCTGGTTATTCGCGATGTCTCGCGTATTGTTGATTTGGAGAAACGACTGCATGAGCGTCACGGTTTCCGTGGCATTATCGGTCGAAGCTCGCGCATGCAGGACATGTACAAGCTCCTGGAGCAGCTTTCGTCCCTGGAATCCACCGTGCTTATCCTTGGCGAATCCGGCACAGGCAAGGAACTTGTAGCCGAGGCGTTGCATTACGGCGGTCCGAGGGCCAGTGCATCCATGATCAAGGTCAACTGTTCGGCCCTTTCCGAGAGTCTTCTCGAGAGCGAACTGTTCGGACATGTACGCGGCGCATTCACCGGTGCGGTCCGTGACAAGGTCGGCAGGATTCAGGCGGCGCAGGGCGGGTCGTTGTTTCTGGATGAAATCGGGGATATTTCTCCACTCATTCAGCTCAAGCTGCTTCGGTTCCTTGAGCAGAAGGAATATGAGCGCGTGGGTGAATCAAAAACCCATTCCGCGGATGTGCGTATCATAGCCGCAACCAACGTGGATCTCATGCAGGCCGTCAAGCAGGGGACGTTTCGTGAGGATTTGTATTACCGGTTGAATGTCATGCCCGTGGCACTGCCGCCCCTGCGAGAGCGTCAGGCGGATATCCCTCTCCTGGCCGATCATTTTCTGGAAGTCTTTTCCCGCCAGTTCAAGAAGACGTTCTCCAAAGTCTCGGATGAGGTGATGGATATTTTCATGAGTTATGGCTGGCCCGGTAATGTCCGCGAGTTGCGGCACATTCTTGAGCATGCCTGCATTCTGTGCCCTGGTGGGGCCATCGAGTTGCGGCATATGCGTCGCGATCTCGTGGAGCAGATGCGAATGAGCGCCTATCCGACAGCGGCTAATTTACCTTTTGCCGAGCGGGATGAGGGCATGATTGCCATGAGAGAACAGTCCATTCCGATCAATCACAATCGCAAGGTGGGACGGGAAGTCGTTCTGGAAGTTCTCAACCAGTGTGGTGGCAACAAGGCTCGTGCAGCGCGGGAGCTGGGAATCCATCGGGCAACCCTGTACCGCAAACTGAAGCGATGGGGGCTGGAAGAATAGCTCTGGAACAGGTCTCTCTGGTTCCTTCCTTTCGTCGATTTCATCCCTGTTTGAAACACATTATCCGGAAATTATAATCGGTATAACGGGTCAACATGATGCATTGCCTTTCGGGTGGTGGTATTCTTTTTTTGCGAATTATGTAGTGAAAAGGATATTATGATAGGCGGTGTCTCTTTGGAACAGAATAATTTGGTAGAAGTCCTTGAGCCACAACGATTCGATGTGGAGCTGCAAGGGACTTCCCTTCTACTTTTAGCTTTTCTCAAGCGCAATGAACGCTTCAGAAGCCAGACCGATGTCCTGACAAGGGCGTGCAATGGTTTTGGGTACCCTCTGGAGTGCTTTGTATATGATTTCGACTACCTCGATACGGCAATGGAGCGTTTCAAGATCAAGGGAACGCCGACTTTCCTGCTGTTTTCCGAAGGGCAGGAGGTCAACAGATTGATCGGTGAAACCGACAGCGAATCACTGGAGGAGTTCGTACGCTCTTCATTGGAAGAGGACGTAGCTACCAGATTATAATATCCGTAGATTGATATAAATTTCCCCTTGTCGTACCCTGTGCGCACTATCCGCAATTAACCATCGGAGATAGTGTGCCAACGCAAAGCAACGACATAAACTCTGCCATTCGAAAATCCTTCAGAAAATTTTTCACTCTGTCAGTGATTCTTTCTTCTCTGGTAGGCGGCCTTGCCTATGCTTTCTATTCCTATGAACTCAGATCGGTCGTCAGTTGGGTCCTGGAACAGGAGATGGCAGGCGTTGACCTGCGTACGGTGATGATCGAGGAGCACCTCGACAGGGTTGATACCGACCTCAGTATTTTGAAAGACGTTGCCCAGATTCGTAAGTATGCCACCACTGGCAACAAGGATCAGTTGGAGGGAGTGCAGGAACTTTTCATGGCATTCATTCGTGAAAACGAGGTGTATGATCAGATTCGACTCCTCGATGCCAAGGGGATGGAGCTGGTACGCGTCAATCGTAACAGCGGTCTTCCCGTGGCTGTTGGTGCCGATCAATTGCAGTTCAAAGGGCTTCGCTACTATTTCAAGGACACCGCTTTGCTCCGACCCGGCGAGGTGTACGTTTCGCCCATGGATCTGAACATCGAACAGGGCAAGGTGGAAATCCCGTTCAAACCGATGATCCGTTTCGGCGTCCCCCTGTATGATGAGAATTATGAATTGTCGTGCGTGTTGATCATCAACTACATGGCTGATCGCTTGTTGGGGTTGTTGCGTAAAACCGGGCAGTTGACTCAGGGGCAAACCATGCTCGTCAACAGGGATGGGTATTGGTTGCTTGCTCCGGATGTGGAGGATCAGTGGGGATTCATGTTTCCCGAACGCACCAATCGACGATTTTCCCGCCGGTTTCCTCAGTACTGGGACGCCATACAGAACAGCGAGCGCGGCCAGATCATCAAAGGAAATGTCCTCATTTCATTTACGACAATCAAACCGCTTCGTGACGAGTTTTTATGGAGCCCGGGATCATCTGCTCCTTTTGGGGAGAGTCAAGGCGTGCTTAACGCGCAGGATTATTATTGGAAGCTGATTTCCTTTGTGTCCAATACGCATAAATACGAGCAGTCGTACGAGGAGTTCCTTAATTATTTCGCCAAGGGAGCAGTTGGTGCGGCTTCGGTGGCCCTGCTTGCGCTCGGTGTGTCGTTTTTAACGATGCGCAACCGATTCTATCAGATGTGCGGACGGTGTGATCTGCAAATTTCGTTTCACGATTATGAATCGTTCTCCACTCTTTTGCAGGAAACCGTAAGAAAATGTCGGGATGAGGAAAGGCGATCTGCGCTGATTGTGGTTCGGTTCGAGGATTTCGAGAATCTCATTGGCGACTATGGATTTGAATTGGCTAACGATATCCTGTTGCAGGTGGTGGTTCGTGTCAGAAGTATCCTGCCGGAAGAGGCGGTTTTATCCCGGACAGATTCCAATGAGTTGGGTGTCCTCCTAGAGCAGATAAAGAATCGGGATGAAGGAGAGCGACTCATAGCTGCTTGCCGTCAGGTATTAACTGAACCGTTCGTATCCAAAGGGGACAGGTTCACGCCGGAGATACATGTTGGCCTTGCCATCTTCCCGGAGGATGGCGAGACTGCCGTGCAACTGAAAGCCGCCGCACGGATTGGCAAGCCGCTGGTGAGCGACTAGAATTCCCTGTTGATTTTTTCCAGCAGCGAGGAGAACTGCTCGCATTCCTCTTCCGACAGGGAAACGGTGATGTCGTGAGTCAGTTGGTGGTGAAGGGCATCATGCTCTTCAAAGACCGCCTGCCCCTTTTCCGTCAACTCCACCAGTATCGAACGCCTGTCCTTTTCATGGGGCTTGCGTTGAATCATTTCGGCTTTCACCAGCCTGTCGGCAAGGACTGTCAGGGTTCCGGTGGTGACGCCCATTTTCTCTGCCAATTCCTTCATGCGAAGTGCCTTATGCGTGCCCAGTATCTCCAGTGCGTGGACCTGCGGCAGGGTCAGCCCCTGATCGCGCACCACGCTGTGCTCCCATGAAGAGAGTTTTTCATAAAATTCCACGATACGTTGTGTCAGAAGGGTTGGGTCGGACATTCGCAGTTCTCCGCGTCGGCACTAGGCCGGGGCAAAGTCAAGGTACAGGGTATAAAAGCCAAAGAAGATCGTGAGCACGCCCACCGTTCGCATGATGGCTGGCTCGATCCACGGTTTTTGCAATTTACGCATCAAATCCGTTACCTTGTATATTGCATAAATCACTCCGGCAAGCGCAATCGCCGTACCTAAAGCGTAGCTGGCGAAAACCGATACCGCCTGCATCGGACTGGCCGACTCAAGGGCGTAGGAGTACATGATGGCGACAGTAGGGCATGGCACGATCATGTTTACGAAGCCGAGGGTGGCGAGTCCCCAAATCGTTGAGCGTTTGGCGCTGATGGGTTTGTGTGCATGGTGGTGATGGCCGTGTGAATGATCGTGCTCGTGTTGGTGCGAGTGATCGTGGTCATGCTCATGCGAATGATCGTGCTCGGAGCAGGTATGCCCGTGGTCATGTCCGTGGCCCGGACAGCCGCAACCGTGGTCATGGTCGTGATCGTGGTCGTGGCTGTGCAGCAAGTGCGGTCGCCACAGCAGGATGGCTCCCAGCAGGATGATGATGGATGCCGTGATGATGTCGGTGAAATAGCGTGTCGATTCCGGCAGACTTGCGGAAACGCTCCCAAGAAAAAGGCCGATGGCGAGACAGCCGACAGTGGTGCCGATGATGAATGCGGTTGTCAGGCTGAAGACCCGTTTGCCGCTTTTGTCTCCGGCAACGAATGGGGCCAGCACGACCCAGGAATGTCCGCAGGGGTTGACGCCGTGAATGAGTCCGAGGAAGAGGCTGGATTGCATGGCAACCCAAAAGAGTGAGTCCATATCGCTTTGTGCTCCTTATATCTTGAAAGTCAAAAGACTTTATGGGTGGATTGTTTGATAGTCAAGGTAAAATGTTTATCTGATATAAGACCTGCGTTTTCAGGTTGTTAATCGGAGAAAGTGCTCGTTGAGGTATACCTTTACCGGCCATGTGCGTCGGCAACAGCAAAAGAGTCGGCCATGCGAAGCAGTGGAGAAAACCATTGCTGCAAGCGTGTAGCTATCGGTTCGATTATGGAAGAGGATGTGGTGCGGGCCGGGGCATTTGCAGGGACCCTTGGGCCCGCACCAAGACACGTGGGCGGACTGGGGTTAACATCGTCCACCACGAGGTTGGAAGAGGGGTATTGGACTATGGTTGCATCATACGACAGAGGGCAGGTGATGCAAGTTTTTGGTGGTGAATATAACGCCGGTGGGCTCCTGTTGATCAGAGGTAATGAAATCAGTTGGGTCTGATTATAATTTCCTCCTGAAGTGTGGGGGAATAGTCGTTGACTCTGGGGCAGATGAATGTGACTGCAGCAGATTTTTGCAACTGGCGCATTTTGCTGCACTCTGCTACGGTGCCTTTATTGGTCTCGTAAATAAACCGTTTGTGTGTGGAGAGAACACATGCCCACAGCCAGGCTGCCTGAAAATATCCCCTTGGAATCCGTGCTGAATTCGGTGGCGGAAGGGATTTTCACTGTGGACCTGGACTGGAACATTACTTTTTTCAATCAGGCCGCTGCAGACATAACGGGCATTGCCGCGTCCGAGGCGGTTGGGCAGAAATGCTGGGAGGTCTTTGCCTCCAATGTCTGCGACGGTGGATGCCCCATGCGTCCCTGCCTTGAAGATGACCACCCCATGGTCTCCAAGTCCGGTTTTCTCCTTCGTATGGACGGCGAGAAGATTCCCATTGGTATTTCCTCAGCGCCCCTGAAAGATAACGACGGCAATGTCGTTGGCGGTGTTGAATCCTTTCGCGACCTGACATCCATCCACGAACTGATGCAGAAGGTGGAGGAGCGGTATTCCGTGGAGGACATCCGCACCAATAACGCGCATATGATCAGAACGCTCCAGATTCTTCCGCCCATTGCCCAGTCCACTTCCACTGTCCTGCTTCTTGGTGAATCCGGTACCGGTAAGGAACTGTTCGCCCGGGCCATTCACAATCTTTCCCTGCGAAAAAACGAACCGTTTGTGGCCGTGAACTGCGGCGCACTCCCCGGTAATCTGCTGGAGTCCGAATTGTTCGGGTACAAGGCCGGAGCATTTACCGACGCCCGCAAGGATAAACCGGGGCGTCTGGAATTGGCCCAGGGTGGTACGCTTTTCCTTGATGAAGTGGGTGATATGCCCATGCCCTTGCAGGTCAAGCTGCTTCGTGTCTTGCAGGAGCGGGTCTATGAGCCGCTGGGCAGCGTGAAGTCCATGAGTGCGGATGTTAGATTTGTTGCGGCAACCAACCGTGACCTTGAGGAGATGGTGCGCAACGGCGAGTTTCGTCAGGATTTGTTCTTCCGACTCAATGTTGTCCGTATGGATATCCCGCCGTTGCGGCAGCGCACAGAGGATATCCCTCTGCTCATCAATCACTTCATTCGTCAGCAGAATTCCCTGAAGGGCAAATCGATTCAGACGGTCTCTGAAGCGGTCCATCAAATCCTGCTGGGGCACGATTACCCCGGTAACGTGCGCGAGTTGGAGAACGTCATTGAGTATGCCTTCATCTTATGCTCCGGTGAAATGATCGAGATTGATCATCTGCCCGAATACCTGAAGCCCACACCTGAAGATGGCGGTACCTGTGCTCCCTGTCTGGGCAATAGCAAGGCGGTTATGGAAGATCATAAATACCAGGCGGTATTGGCTGCTCTGGAGCAGCATAACGGTAATAAAAGTGCCGCTGCCCGTGCCTTGGGAATATCCCGTGACACGGTTCGGCGCATACTGAAGCGGCAAGCAGCAAAATAAGGCATGTCGACAGAAAAGCGCGGCAAAATACGTCAGTTTGTAGCTGGCAAATGTTAGCTGAAAGAGTTTAAGTATTTGAAATAGTGTAGTTTTTATTGTTGGTACGGACTGTGCACAATGAGGTCATGTCGCTGGTCCGGGAAGGGAACATGGCCTCACAAACGACTCGGGTTCTATGGAAATCTGTATCGCTGGCTATCAAAACCGGGTGGCGACCCTGCTGGAAACAGCAACGGAATTGAGGGTGTACACGCTCGAAGAAAGCAACGTGGTTCGAAGCGGCATGACGGCTATGCCGCTTGCCGGCCCCGCGGCTCTTCCGGGCTACCTCAAGGCCATGGGTGTCGAAATCGTCATCTGCGGCGGCCTGGCAAAGGCTGCGAAAGACGGCTTTGAAGCCATGGGCATACAGATCATCCCCTGGGTCAAGGGTCCCATCGAAGAGGTGCTGAACGCCTTCAACGAGGACCGAATTGGAACGATGATCATGCCCGGGCGCAGAACCTGACCACCGCCATCTCGACGATACCCGACCCCATGTTGACGAACAGTTCGCCAATTCGGCGAACGCGCAACCCAAGGGGGTGTTATGGGTATATCCAACTGGGATTGGGAGGTCGGCCAGAAAACGGTCGTCGAATCTCTCTCCCCAAAACAAGGGCATGGCTGGCAGGAAGAGCCGTACGTATCCTACGACGGTGAAACACTGGCAGCAGTCGTTCAAGTGGACGAAGGCGAATTTTCCGTCCGTATCAATGACGGCATCTGGGAAAACACATTCGAGAAAATCTGGGGGCTCCGCTTTTCGCCCGACAACCGGCTCACTGCACTGTGTCAGCAGGACATGGAGTGGGCGCTTGCCGTTGATGGCGAACTGCTCGGCGAGACCACGGATTACGTCTGGAACGCCAAGTTTAGTCAGGACGGGTCTGTCATTGCCTGCATGTACAAGGGAATGGAACGTTACGGTGTGGCCGTCAATGGCGAGCCATGGCCGGAGCTGTTTGAAAACGTCAACCAGTACACTCTGACCAAAGACGGTGCGCACACCGCCGGAGTCGCCCAGGTCGAATCGCTGGGACAGGCGGACATCGAAGGGTTCAAGAAGGGCATCTTTACCGTGGTCGTGGACGGCAAGCGCTGGCCCGGAAAGTACCTCAATGTCTGGACGCCGACGTTCAGCAAGGATGGTCGCAAGGTCGCTGCGCAGGTCCGTACTTCCGTACACAACTACACCATCGCCGTGGACGACGTGCCATGGACCGATACGTTCAATCAGGTATGGGAACCCGTGTTCCATCCTTCCGGCCAGTATGTCGTGGCCCCTGTTCGCGTGGCGGGTAAGTGGGGCGTGGCAAAGGACGGCGGCCTGACCTGGCGCAATCGCTACATCCAATGTCTGAACCTGCAGTTCTCAGAAGATGGTGAAAATCTCTGGGCCATCGTCGCCACCAGCTACGGCCAGTTCACTGCCTGTCGCAATGATGCGGCATGGGGCGAAACCTTCCCAGTCGTCACCGATCTGGTGGTCGCCCCGAGTGGTGATCGTGCAGCCATTCTCGCCAACGAAGACAATGCAAACTTCCAGATCGTCGTGGATGGTACCGCTTGGTCCAATACCTACGATATGGCCTGGCCCGCCGTCTTTTCACCCGACAGCCGCAACGTGGCGGCTTTGGTGGAAAAGGGCGGTCGTTACATTATTCTGGTCAACGGCAAGCCTTTTGAGCGCGACTTTGATCGTGCCTGGCCGCCGATCTTCAGTGAAGACGGCACCAAAGTGCTCATCCGTGCCCTCGAAAACAACAGCTACGTCCGCATTGTCGCGGATGTGGCCCAATTCTAGGCGGAGGGATACGCTATGATCGAACTGTATAACTTCGTCAGCGGACCTCTGGCCTGGGTTGCCTGGGGCGTATTCATCGTCGGGTCCATCTATCGGCTGGTGACCATGTACAATCTGGCCAAGGCCAAGGATGGCTCTTCCATTGCCTACATGAGCCTGCCGTTCGGCCTGCGTTCCATCTTCCGATGGGCGATCCCGTTTGGCACCTTGGGCTGGAAGTCTGATCCGCTCATGACCGTGGCCACTTTCCTGTTCCATATCGGCTTCGTGCTCGTCGCCGTTTTCCTGGGTGGGCACGTGGTGCTCTGGGATACCGCTTTCGGCATCTCGCTCCCGAGTCTGCCCACGGTTGTCGGCGACATCATCAGCTTCGTGGTCATCGGTGCCTGCGCGGTATTCGCATACCGGCGCGTGGCGCTGCCTCATGTCAAAGGTGTAACGAAAAGCAAGGACTGGTTCGCTCTTATCCTCGTGGTCATGCCGTTTCTGACCGGCGTGCTGGCGTATCATCAGGTTGGCCCGGTGCTGCTCATGACGACGCTGCACATCCTGGCGGGCGAAGTCCTGCTCGCGCTGATCCCGTTCACGAGACTGAGCCATGCGCTCTTCGTTCCGTTTACCAGGGCGTACATGGGCTCCGAATTCGGTGCCGTGCGTAACGCCCATGACTGGTAGGCCGCAACCACCACAAGCAATACGAGGTACGAACAATGAGTCACATAGCTGACAGATTAATCTCCGACCCCGGGCTCGAGAGCGGTGTGGCCGCCCTGACTACCGAAAGGATTCAGGAAGTGGTCACCCGGATGCTCGAAGGGGAAACCGGAGCCAAACTCAAGGCATATCATGAGACCTGCATGCGGTGCGGACTGTGCTCGCAGGCCTGCCACTACTACAAGTCCCATGATGACGATCCCAGTTACTCCCCGGTCAACAAGGCCACAGAGACCATGTACGAACTCATGGACAAGAAGGGTAAGGTTGCGCCGCAACGCATTTATGAGATGGCGCAGATAGCCTTTACCGAGTGTAACCTGTGCAAGCGGTGCGCCCACTACTGTCCGGTTGGCATCGATATCGGCTACATCATGTCCATGGTACGCCGTATCTGTTACCTGCTGG
The DNA here is from genome assembly GCF_900217235.1 of Pseudodesulfovibrio profundus. Classification (NCBI taxonomy): domain Bacteria; kingdom Pseudomonadati; phylum Thermodesulfobacteriota; class Desulfovibrionia; order Desulfovibrionales; family Desulfovibrionaceae; genus Pseudodesulfovibrio; species Pseudodesulfovibrio profundus. The sequence continues at coordinate 3,125,625 of NZ_LT907975.1, forward strand.
ATGTCGTCCCGCAGTACATTCGCGACACCTCTCACTCCCATGCGTCGACCATGAACCAGATGTGGGTCAAGGATGACGAATGGATCGACTCCCTGCAGTGGCAGGAAGACGAGGCCCGCGACGAGTTCCCCAATCTGCGCATCCCCCTCGATAAGGAAGGGGCCGAGGTCTACTACTCGGTCATCGCGCCGGAACCCAAGTTCCGAACCCAGCTCATCTATCAGGCTGCCGCCATCATGCATGCGGCGGGCGTGGATTACACCATGCCGTCCGAGCCGGGCTGGGATAACTCGGACATGTGCATGTTCGTGGGAGACTTCGAAAATATGGGTCGCCTCAAGCGTGCACACTATGAATCCGCTCAGAAACTGCGGGTCAAGCGCATCGTCATGGGCGAGTGCGGACACGCATTCCGGTCCGTGTACGACATGGGTAACCGCTGGCTCGGTTACAAGAAGATGCCGGTGCCGGTCATTCACTCCGTGGAATTCTACCACGAGCTGCTGACCTCGGGCAAAATTAAGATACCGAAGAAGTTTGACCGTCCTGTCACCATTCAGGACCCGTGCAACATCATTCGCGGCCGAGGGCTCATGGATAAGCTCCGCGAGGTCGTCCACATGCTCTGCGAAGAGGTCGTGGAAATGACCCCCAACCGCGAACACAACTACTGCTGCTGTGCCGGCGGCGGTGTGATCAACTGTGGTCCGCCGTTCAAGAACACCCGCATGGAGGGCAACAGGGTCAAAGCCGACCAGCTCAGGGCGACCGGCGTCAAGGATGTGGTCATCCCGTGTCACAACTGTCACGGCGGCCTGGAAGACATCATCGGCTATTACGATCTCGGGATGCACGGCAAGTTCATCGGGGACATCATCTACGAACTGATGGAAAAGCCGGAAGTGTAGGAGGGGATCATGAACAAGCAACACATCAAACTCGTTGTCTTTGGAGCAGCCATCCTGGCGCTGACGACTCTGTACATGGTGCCAATGGCTTTCTCTCAGGAGGACATGACGCACATTCCGGTGGACGCCTTCGGCAAACTGGAGCGGCCACAAGCCGCTTTCCAGCACGACTTGCACAATGAGAAGGCAGAGCTGGACGACTGTGTGGTTTGCCACCACTCCATGACGGACGACGGCAAACGCGACATGGAAATGTCCAGCGAAGGCGAGTCCTGCGAATCCTGTCATGCGGTGGAACCCACCGATGGCAAGACCCCGCTCATGCGCGCCTACCACCGCCAGTGTATCGACTGTCACAAACAATCGCTCAAAGGGCCTGTGGCCTGCGGCGAGTGTCACAAAAAGTAACTGAAAGGGAGCACGTATGAATACCATCAAGCTCGCACGAAACGGGATGCTCATCTCGGAACAGGGGAATGAAGTGGCTCGTCCGCTCTCGGCCCTTGCGGGCAAGATTTCCCTGGAGACCGGATACACCCTGCGCTCGTATTACGAAATGATGCGCCGGTACGACGTCTTTCAGGAAATCAGCGTATTCATACCGCCCTTTATTGAAGAGTGTGCCGGATGTCCCCAGTCGGGCTGTGTCACGGAGGGAATGACGCACCTGGCAGTGGTCAAGCGGGTGGAGATGGTCGGTTTTCCGGGCGAACCCCGGTTTAACTTTCTCTGCTCCTTGACCGGGTGGCACCACGAGATGGAACAGGAACTCAGAGTGTTTCATTTCGACAAGTTGCTCGACATGCCCGTCAAGTTGGGAATGCTCAAGCACTCGGTCTTCGGGGATTCGGTGAACATCATGGAATTCGAGACGGATTACAATCTGTTTGAATTCATTGAAGGGATTGCATGGGAACTCGGTTTCCAGCGATTCCCGGAACATTGCAGCATAAAAGGATAGGATTATGTTTAATAATATCATGTTTGCGACCAGTGGATCTCCCGTTTGTGACAGCCCTGCCAAGATTGCTTTTGACCTGGCGGAACGCGAAGACGCGGAATTGCTTCTTTTCCACGTTCTCGGTGTCCCCTCCAGAGGATTCAGCGTTGAAGCCACGGACGTCCGCACGGGTGAAAAGGAAAACCTGGGTGAAGATTACGAAGCCTGGGTCCGCGAAGAGTTGAGCAACACCTATGATAACCAATTGAAGCTGTACGGGGAAAAGACCCGGATCATGACCACGGTCGGCGTTCCCGCCACCGAGATTCTCCGTCTTGCCCGCAAGGAAAACACCGATATGATCGTCATGGGTGCCAACACCCGCCCGGAAGAGGGAGGCGGTCGATTCAGGGCCATCATGGGTAACACCATGCTGACGGTTTCCAAGCGCGCCCGTTGTCCTGTCCTCATCGTCAACAGCCCCTGCAACACCTGCTGGAATCTCTTTTCCAGCATCGTGTACTGCACGGACTTTACCAAGGCCGCGGACTACGCCTTCACCTTCGCCCTGAAGGTTGCCAAGGATATCGGGTGTCCGCTGCACATCTTCCATGCCGTGAACATCAACTCCGAGGATCTTGGCGGCAAGCCCAGCCAGGAAGCCATTGAAGAGAAGATTGCCGAGGCCCGGAAGAAGATTGAAGAAAAGTACCTCTCACAGGTGGGCGACTTCAACATGGTCGAAGTGGACGTGCGCGAAGGTGCTCCCCACGTCGAAATCCTCAAGTATGCTCGCGAGAAGGAAGGCGATCTCATCGTCATGGCGCACCATTCCAAGGATCTGCCGCCTGAAGATGCCGAGATCGGTACCACCCTGGAAGAGGTAGTTCTGCGTTCGGCCTGCCCGGTGGCCAGCGTCAATCATCCTGACTGGATAGTCGACTAAACAGGCGGCGATACGCCATGACTGAAGCCACCAAGAGAGTCCTGGTAGTGGACGACGAGATGAACATCCGGCTCTTTCTCAAGACGCTGCTCGAAACCAGCGGGTATGAGCCTCACCTTGCGCGAAATGCGCGGGAGGGGCTCAAGCGGGCCTGGGAATTGAAGCCGGACCTGATCATCCTCGACGTAATGATGCCCGGAGAAGGTGGGTTGGTAATGTACCAAGGGTTACAGGAAGATAAGGATTTGAGGAAGGTGCCGGTCATCATGCTCTCCGCAGTGGGGGCCGACACCTTCAAGCACGCCCTGAAAATCATGGGTGTGGGACAATCCAACTACCCAGATCCCTTTGCGTACGTTCAGAAGCCACCCAAACCGGACGACATCAAGGCCATCATCGATCATGCGTTGGTGCGATAATTGATGAAAACTATGAAAAATGTCGGAAATACGATATCGATAAGCGGGGAGTAATCCCTGCCCACCCCGGGCAACGCCGGGTCGGGAAACACTGATAAACAGGGGGTCGATTCATGTCTCATAAAATTCTCATCATTGATGACGATCCTTATATCGTCAAATACCTCGAGGACATTCTTCAGGACGACGGGTTCAGCACCTGCACGGCGTCCAATGTGGAGGAGGCCATCGGGTTGCTGAAGAAGGAAAATCCGGATCTCGTAACGCTTGATCTGGAAATGCCTAACGAGTGGGGGCCACGCTTCTACCGTAAAATGGTGCAGGATCCGGAGTACAAGGACGTCCCCGTGATCGTCGTTTCCGGTCTGTCTGGCATTCATCTGGCCATTAAAAACGCAGTGGCCTCGTTTAAAAAGCCCTTCAATCCCCAGGAGCTTCTGGAAGCGATTCGGAAAACTCTGGAATCCTAGGGGAACCCTTACAGCTAGTGTTTCCCGGCGGCATGCCCCTGCCGCCGGGAAGCCCTCTGCAAGGCTGAATACTCACTACTGGTGGAGTGGAGCATTTGCTTTCTGCATCGTCGTGAAGCGCAGAGCAGAGGAGTTCCAAATGCTCCATTGTTAAGCTTTTCTTCCAAACGTATCCAATAAAGCCGTCCTTCGGGATGGCTTTATTGTGTTTGAAAAGTGTTATGTAATTTTCTTTTCTCGGTCTTTACGTTGTTATGAACATTTTGTACGGAGTAAAAGAGGCTTACTGTATCATTAGATAATTGTTGCCCTTTAAACGGTAGTGTGTCTTGCTTTTGAAAGGGAAGTGTTGAGTAAGTAATATGTAAAAAAAATACGTCATCTGGAATATGAAGATGTCTCAAATATGATTGGTAGCACTATGAAGTCAGATGATGGCAGCTCCCCGCTTGAGCATATTACAGCAGACCGTCGAATAATAGATGAGCTCTATTCCCATGGGAAGATCACCATGGAAGCACGGGAGTATGCTTTGGAAGCTCTTTACCCTCATAATCATTGGGGGCTATGGGTATCTCGAATACTGCTCACTCTCGGAACTCTCTTGGTGCTGTCAGGCATCGTTTATTTCTTTGCTTTCAATTGGACAAAAATCACGCCAACAATAAAGCTTTTCTCCATCCAGTTCGGTCTGGTTGGTTGTCTGGTTGGAGCCTGGTTCTATTCGTTACGACGCTTGACTGGTCAGATATTACTGCTTTCGGCAAGTATGTTGGTGGGTGTCTTTTTTGCCGTTTTCGGGCAGGTGTACCAAACAGGAGCCGATGCATATCAACTCTTCATGATGTGGGCATTGCTCACGCTCGGGTGGACATTAATCTCCAACTTTGCTCCCCAATGGGTTTTCTGGTTGGTGATCGCAAATACTTCTCTCATCCTATGGTGGGAGCAGGCTGCGCTGCCCTCCCATGAGATGAAACACCTGATCCATACCTACATGGCCTTGCTGAATGGTGCAGCTTTGGGGCTGCGCGAATACTTGTCGGCAAAAAAGACATATGCATGGCTCAAAGGGAGATGGACCCGCGGCTTTCTTGTCATTGGTGTTTTATCAATTGTTGTAGTCCCTATCATTTCTTTGATCACTGGAGAAAGAGAACCATCCATATCTGTCATGGTGAGTGGGGCTGTCGGTTTTGTTGCTCATGGATTGGTGTTTTATCTGTATCGCTTCAAATTCCCGGATATGTGGTCGTTGGCGGCTGCGGTGTTATCGGCTTGTATTATAGTCGAAACCGTTATTGTCGATACAATGGTAAGTGACCGCTTGTTGAAATCGGAAAGTATTACTTTTCTGGTAATGGGGATTGCGACCATAATCCTATTTGCCTGCGCAGTCGCCTATCTCTCCAGTGTTTCGAAAAAAATGAAGGTCGATCATGTCTCATCCTAAACCCATATACTCTGTGGCTCAGTTGCTTGATGAGCTTGGAAGCAAGGGGTTTGCTATCGACGAAGGTGTGTCTTCTTTTGTGGTCTCCCGGCTCCCGGAAAAAGAGTTGCCGCTCTACATTCGGATATTGGCTGGCTTTGGAGCAACCATTGCGTCATTTTTCTTTGTGGGGTTCTTATGGCTTGTCGGCTTGATTGATCTTTCAAATGAAGAGTCCCTTATCCTGGTAGGGATCTTGTTTGTCGCGGGGGCTATCGCTCTTCAGCGAGCAACTGGTCATAAGTACACGGTCAAGCGTAGTTTCTTTATACAATCTTCCTTTGCTTCAATGTGCATTGGAAAGACGTTGTTCGTATTTGGCTTGCAGCAGTTGATGAATACTGGGTGGGGGGCAACTGTGGGATTGCTCGTTATCACCTGCGTTACCTATCCCGTATACCGCATGTCGATAGACCGTTTTCTGTCTTCTTTCGGGGTACTGTTGTCTATTTTGATCAACCTCTCGTTGGATCATGATGTGCGAGGTGTGTGGGAGTTGGTGTTTAATGGATTCTTTTTCGCTCAATTCATATGTGCTGCTGTTTTAGTAACGCATGGAAAAATCAAACGTGAGTACATACCACTCTCGTATGCTTTTATTCTGTCACTGTGCATGAGTGTACTCCTGTCGGCTTCAGGAATTCGTTTTGGTTTTTTTGCCGAGACTGCACTGAAACACCCATTCATCATCAACATGGTGTTGACCGGAGGGTTGATAGCCTTATTCGCTTGGGTTGCAGGGGGCTTCAATAAACTGAAATCCCAACCATTGGCCTTGGCTTCAATTGGTACAGTGATACTGGGATCAATTACTGCGCCCGGTATCCTGCTGGCAATCGGATTAATGGTGCTTGGGTATGCAAAGCATGAAACAATACTAAGTATTACCGGTGTGCTGCTCATGCCTTTGTTTCTAAGCATCTATTATTACAATCTCGATGTATCACTCCTGCAGAAGTCTTTGGTTCTTGTTGGAAGTGGAATCATATTATTGGCTGGCAGGGTGTACCTGAAGCGTAAGGGATGGGACAATGGAGGAGCCTCATGCGCACAAAACTCATGATAGTTTTTTCCGTGCTTGTCCTTATTGTTTTCAATTATGGAATCTATGAGAAAGAGCAGATCATAAAAAACGGTCAAAGGTTTTTACTTGAACTGGCTCCGGTTGACCCGCGTTCTCTCATGCAGGGAGATTACATGCGCCTGCGATATGCAATGGAGCGTGATGTGCCAACCAAGGATTTAGTCGAGCATGGAAAGCGTGGATATCTGGTGATTCGCCTGGACGGGAAGCTGGTAGCGCATTTTGTTCGAGTATATAAGGAAGAGAATCTGGCTGAGGGTGAATATCTGCTTCGTTTTCTGAATGATACCGGTAAGGCGAAGATTGTACCTGATTCATTCATGTTTCAGGAGGGACACGCCCAGTATTATGAAAATGCCAAATATGGTGTGTTTACATTGGGAGACTCAGGCCAGTATCTACTCATTGGGTTGGCGGATGCGGATGGTGAGTTACTATCAGCACGACAGCCTATGAATTGATACGTTAAACTGTAGCGTGTTGAGAACACGAGCGTCTGCCCATACTGAATCGAATTCCGCAGGGCGTACAGGGGGATCTCGTTCTCTATTTGCAAGCTACAGGGAAAAGAAGCTCACCATTCTTTTTACCGACACGACTGCAATAGGCCGGTCTTTTCGTCTTATGCTCAAGCCCGCTAATCCCGCCAATCTCCCTAATCTCCGTAAACGTCGTATTGCCGCTCTATTGTACAAACGATGGTAAAAGGTATACTGTGCCCACGGTTTGAATACGATTTTTATATCCCGGCCTTTCATATTGTCAGTCAACAAGCCGGGATTCATAACATACATCATAGGTTTTTTATCATGGAAAAGGAAAACACCAACGAAGTGGTGAACGAGAACGAAGCTGTAGATTCTTCGCTCCCGAAGATGCGTTTTGAGGATCTGCCTGAGCGGTTGCACGATGCGTGCGTGCGCGTGGGCTGGGATAAATTGATGCCGGTGCAGGAGTTGGCGTTGCCTTTCCTGCTCAATGACAACGATGTCATGGTCCAGGCTCGGACCGGCTCCGGCAAGACCGGTGCATTTGTGCTTCCCCTGCTGGAAAAACTCGATGCAGACCTGATGGAATGTCAGGCTCTGGTCATGGTACCCACACGCGAACTGGCGCAACAGGTTGCGAGCGAAGCCCGTACTTTGGCAGGAGACAAGGGTATCAATGTCGTCGCTGTTTATGGTGGCGTTGGTTACAAGCAGCAGTTGGATGCCTTCCGCGACGGCGCTCAGCTCGTGGTCGGTACGCCCGGTCGTATCCTGGACCACCTGGTCAGGCGAAGCCTTGATCTGCATAAATTGAAAGTGCTGATTTTCGATGAGGCCGACCGGATGCTGTCTGTCGGTTTTTACCCCGATATGGTCGAGGTTAAGCGATACCTGCCCCCAAAAATTGATGGCAGCTATATGTTTTCCGCTACCTTCCCGCAGTCGGTCCTGCGTCTGGCGCGGGAATTCATGGTTGATCCGGAATTTCTCAGCCTGTCCAGCGATGAGACCAACGTGTCGGCCATTGCGCATCAGTTCGTCGAGGTCCAGGCCATGGGCAAGGAACGCAAGCTGATCAAGCTGATTGAACTGGAGAATCCTTCTTCGGCCATTATCTTTGCCAATACCAAGCGCAATGTTGAATTTACGGCAGCGCTTCTGTCACAGTTCGGATTCGATGCCGAAGGATTGACCTCGGACCTGAGCCAGAACAAGCGCGAACAACTCATGGCCCGCATCAAGGCCGGACAACTGCGTTTTCTGGTCGCTACAGATGTGGCAGCCCGTGGTATCGATATCCCCGAACTCTCTCATGTCTTCATGATGGAACCACCGGAAGACCCGGAGTCCTACGTGCACCGCGCAGGGCGAACCGGTCGCGCCGGGGCATCGGGCAAGGCAATCACCATGGTGGATGTCATCCAGAAGATGGAGCTTGAGCGTATCGCCACACGGTTCAAGATCAAATTCGAAGAGATCAAGGACCCGACCGAAGAAGATGTCGCAGCTATCATTGAAGAGCGCCTTACCGCACTGCTTGAGAAGCGATTCAGAAAGCTCAAGCCGCTTGAGCGTGAACGTGCTGCCCGTTTCCTGCCGCTTGTTCAGAAGTATGCCGCAGATGAAGAAGCGGTTGGGTTGATCGCCATGTTGTTGGACGAAATTTATCAGAATACTCTGCACGGCAAGCCCGAAGTGCCTGTTGCTGAACAGGAAAAGCCCAGAGAGCAACGGAAGCCCAACCAGCCCTCCAAAGGCAATGGCAAAAAGCCGCAGCGGAATCGTAAGCCTCGGAGCGGCGGCGACCATGGTGGACACGGTCGACCTTCGGGCAATGACCGGTCAGAGGGAAATCGGTCCGATGATAAGCCCTCCGAGAACAGGCGTCCCAAAGGCAAACGCAACGACGAAAATCGTTCGGGTGACAAACCCAAGCCGAGGAAGCCTTCCAGGCCTGCCGGTGAACAGCAGTCTGAGCCGCGCCCGGAGAGAAGGCCTGAGCAATCTTCCGGTGCTGATAAAGGTGGTGACGGCGAGTCCGGTACCAAGTCGCGTCCCCGACGCAGACGCCCTCGTCGTAGAAGACGCCGCTAGCCGCTAGTCACATATATGTCAGCCAATACACTTATACTTGGCTTGGCCGCCGGGTATCATTATGGCGATGTCGCGCCGTTTCTGCGTTCGCTGGAGCGTGTGCAGTTTGCCGGGACATGCGTGCTGTTCGTTTCGGAAACCACACGGGATACGGAACGGATGGCAGCCCATGGTGCTGTCATCATTCCCATGGAGCGGCCGTATGATTTGGCCCACGTTTCCTACAATGCCTACCGGTACTATCTGTATCTTGAGTATCTGCAACAGGCAGGTCCATTCGAGCATGTGATGATTACTGATGTGCGGGACGTGCTGTTTCAGCGCGATCCGTTTGCGTATGCGTGGGGCCGTGGATTGCACTGCGCCCTTGAGGACGAGGAGATGACCATTGGATCGTGCCCGTTCAATTCGCGGTGGGTGCAAGAGCATATGGGAGAAGAGGCGCTGGCTGCGGTCAGCGATAATACCATTTCCTGTTCCGGGACCACTGTGGGCGATCATGAATCAATGGTTGAATATCTGGAGCGTATGACAAACCGCTTTCTTCCCTTTGCCGGGGGTGAGTGCATGGGCGGTTTTGATCAGGGCGTGCATAATGTGTTGATCCGTACCGATCTGCTTCCAGATGTGACACTGCATGAAAACGGCAATCCCATTTTGACTCTGGGCTACTATCAGGGAGAACCGCCGCTGAATGAAGCTGGCGAGGTTCTCAATGATCAAGGGGAAGTCGTCCACGTCGTGCATCAATATGACCGTAAACCCGAGTTGTTTCGGCGCGTGCGAGAGCAATTCGCATGGACGAAAAACGCTGATTAGGACATCATCAGACAATGAGCACTACACGAGCATCAATCAGTCAGCCATCGGTTCTGCCCATGAGCCGCAAGGAAATGGATGAACTTGGCTGGGACGAAATCGACATTCTTCTCGTCACCGGGGATGGGTATGTGGACCACCCGTCGTTTGGTGCGGCCCTGCTTGGTCGTTGGCTCGTCCATCATGGCTTTCGGGTGGGTGTTTCAGCCCAGCCACGCTGGGGTCGGCCCGATGATGTCATGCGGCTGGGCAGACCCACACTCTTTGCCGGAGTCACTGCCGGTTCACTGGATTCCATGCTCGCCCATTACACGGCATTTCGTAAAAAGCGCAGTGACGATGCATATACTCCCGGTGGTCAGGCCGGAGCGCGGCCAAACCGGGCGTGTATTGCATATACGAATATCGTGCAGCGCGCCTTTCCGGGGTTGCCGGTCATCCTTGGTGGCATCGAGGCATCCCTGCGCCGCATTTCTCATTATGATTTCTGGGTCGATGCGGTTCGGCGTTCTGTTCTGCTCGATTCAAAGGCCACAGCCATCACATATGGCATGGCGGAAAATTCCATCGTGTCACTCGCCGAGTGTCTTCGCGATTCAGAAGATCGTTCGATCAAGGCACTTCGTCCGAAGTTGTTGCAAATCAACGGATTGGTGGTTGCCGGAGCCAAAAAGGATGTGCCGGAAGATAAACCGGTAATGGAACTGCCTTCCCATGAAGCCATTCAGGAAGACCCGCAGGAGTTGATCAAGGCGACCCTCATGCTGGAGCGACAGGTCCACCAGAATCGGGAAGTGGTTGTTCAGGAAACCGGCGGCAGGGCGGTTATCATCACACCGCCAGGCGAGCCGCTCGATACTACCGGACTGGATGAGTTGGCCGGTCTGCCGTTTTCTCGTCAACCTCATCCCTCATATACGGAACGGATTCCGGCTGCGGACATGATCAGAACCTCGGTAACAACCCACCGCGGCTGTGCCGGTGGCTGCTCGTTCTGCACGCTTGCCCTGCATCAGGGGCGACAGATTCGCTCACGCACCAAGGAATCCATCATGGATGAGGTGGAGCGTGTCACCGAGGTCAAAGGGTGGACCGGTTCCATCTCGGATGTGGGTGGCCCAAGCGCGAATATGTGGGGTGCTCATTGTGCTTCAGATCAATCAAAGTGCAAGCGTTCCAGTTGTTTAACTCCTGCCGTTTGTAAACACTACAAGGTTGCTCAGTCGGATTTCGTGAATCTGCTTCGGTCGATCTCTGATATGCAGTCCGTGAAGCATGTGCGAGTCGCTTCTGGTTGGCGAATTGATCTCGCCTTGACGGATATGCGTTCTCTGTCGTGCATGATTCGTGAATTTGTGGGTGGGCAAGCCAAGGTTGCACCGGAGCATCAGGTGGACCATGTGCTCAAACTCATGCGTAAACCCGGGTTCTCCGCCTTTGAAAAATTTCTTGAACTGTTTGACCACGAGTCTCGCAAGGCCGGAAAAAAGCAATACGTGATTCCGTATCTCATGAGTGCTTTCCCCGGTTGTACCGATGACGACATGCGTGCTCTTGGAGACTGGCTCCGGTCCCAGGGATGGAAGCCCGAACAGGTCCAGTGCTTCATTCCGCTTCCGGGAACCGCTGCTGCAGCCATGTTCCATGCGGAAACCGACATGGATGGAAAGCCTATCTACGTAGCCAAGACAGATGCCGATCGGTTGCGTCAGCACGCCATCTTGATGCCCACACGGGGGCGTCCTCCTCAAAAGGGAAAAAAACACTCCGGCAAACCAGCGCGTTCATCCAAACCGGCGCGTTCCGGCAAGCCCGCCCGATCTTCCAAGCCAGCTCGGTCAGGTAAACCGTCGCGACCGGGCAAGCCGTCCCGTCATGATGCCCCTGGTAAAGGGCGCAAAAAGCAGAAACGTTAAGGCGTTGATTCCTTTTGCTGCTCACTAACCGCTTCAGCGTGTATTTCACTGTCATAACAGTTTGATACCGCAGCGCATTTGTTTGCGGTTGACCGGGGATTGTTGCCTGATCGTAACGCCGATTTAACATGATCGGCGCATTCCGGGGGTATGGTCCGTCCTGAAATCTGAATAATCTATATCAGGCGGTTACCACATGTCTCTAGGGTTTCAGAGCAAGCTGACCCTTGCCACGCTGTTCATTGTCGTCTTGACCATTGCCTGCATGGCAGGTGTTAATTTTGTCAATTCAAGAAGCGAGTATCTCGAAAGTGGGATCGCTGCACTCGAAGATGTGTCTGCTACGCTGGCGGAAACCGTTGCCATGCAGGATCACCTCGCCCGCAAGAAAATCATTTCTGATCTGAATATATTCAAATCGACCATGGGGGTAAGCGGTCTCCCCATGTTCGAGATGCTCTATGATGTTGATATGACCATAACCGATCAGGTGACAGGGACAACTCGTGACGTCACCATTCCTGCCTTCAAACTCGGATCAAAATATCTTCACGAGTCCTCAACACTGGTCGATACAATGGCCGAAACATCGGGCGTATTGTCTTCGGTGCTTCAGTTGAGTGACGAAAAGCTCATTCGAGTGAGCACCACTATACCTGTTGCTGGCGGAAGTTCGGCCAAAGGGGTGTACATACCGTCTGGCAACAAAGCGTATCGCGCGATTCTCGCAGGGGACCGATATGAAGGCATCATGCGGATGGGCGGGGGATGGTATGTGGTCGCCTATGAGGCCATCCGCGACTTTGATGAAAACGTCATGGGGGCCTTGGAGGTGGCGCGACCCGTCATATCCGATGAGTTCAGCCGCTTCATTCGGAATGTCAACGTGGGAGGAAAGGGTCATTCGTATGTTTTCCTCGCTGATGGGTGGCAACCTGTTGAGGGCGCGAATGAGCAGACCGATGCTGCTCTCATCACAAAGGTTCTCGCAGATAGGGAAATAGCCGCTCAAGGTGGTGTTGTGTCGGTGGATATTGATGGCGAGACCATCCATTCAAGGGTGGTGCCATTTGAGCCGTGGGGAGCGTTTATCGTTACCTCCATCACCCAGTCGGACATACTCCAGGGAGTTGATAAGCGGATTTTGATCAGTGCGGCAGAGTCGGCGGTGCTTCCGCTGGTTATCGCGCTGGTAATCATTGGTGTGGTCAGCAGGCAACTGGTGGCCCCCATGAATACACTCGCAGCCGCGGCTGATGACGTCAGCAAGGGCAATTTCCAGTGTGATTTTGACTACAAAGCCAAGGATGCTATTGGCCGGACCATGGACGCCGTGGTGCATATGGTTGGAGAAATGAAGAACCAGCTTGGTTTTAGCCAGGGCGTGCTCAAGGGGGTTACCATCCCGTGCGCGGTGGTGGACTTGGACAACAAGGTCACCCATCTCAATCAGGCGGCGGCCGATGTGCTCGGCAAGCGGAAAGAGCCAGAGAAGTACTATGGCACAACGTTGAATGAAGTCGTCTATCATAATAGCAAGCGCAAGACGTTGACGCAAGTCGCCATGAAGAAGTGCGAGCAGGTGGAGTGGGAGATCGAGCTTGTTCGTGATGTCGACAACTCCAAGGCAATACTACAGGCCGTTGCCACGCCCATTTATGATCTTGATGGTGTTTTGATCGGAGCCATTACCATCTGGGTTGACCTGACTGAAGAGCGCAGGCAGCAGCAAACGGTCGAAGCCAAGAACCGGCTCATCGAGGAAGCGGCCCGTGAGGCCAATGGCATTGCACATTCTGTTTCTGATTCATCAAAGGATTTGTCTGAATCCATTAGAAAGGCTAATGAGGGGGCGTTACAGCAGCGCGACAGGGCTCAGGAAGCCTCCACTGCCATGGAGCAGATGAATGCATCAGTAGTGGAAGTGGCTAAAAATGCCAATGTGACGGCGGGCTTGTCCCAGGAAGCCAGTGGGTTCGCACGGGAAGGTGCCGCCATTGTCGGTAAGTCCGTTGAAATGATGCGTGAGGTTCACCAGCAGTCCGAAGGGTTGCGAGCGCAAATGGATGAGCTAGGTGAGCACGCCAATGGCATCGGCGCGATCATGGGCGTTATCACGGATATTGCCGACCAGACCAATCTTCTTGCGCTGAACGCCGCCATTGAAGCGGCCCGGGCTGGTGAAGCTGGGCGCGGTTTTGCCGTGGTCGCCGACGAAGTTCGCAAGCTGGCTGAGAAGACCATGGACGCCACCCAGGAAGTGGGGAGCTACATTCAATCTATTCAGCAGAGTGCAGCGAATAACATCGATTCAAATGATCGCGCTCTGAAATCATTGGGAGAATGTCGAACCATGATCGAGCGATCCGGCGAATCGTTGCAGGCCATTGTCGCCAAAGCCGATGAAGCGGCCGAACAGGTTCAGTCCATTGCCGCGGCAGCCAAGGAGCAGTCCACCACCAGCGAGGAAATCAATGCGGCCACCGAGACTGTGAACCGGATTGCCGAAGAGACCGCGCAATCCATGCAGGAATCGTCCATTGCCATTGAAGCGCTCAATACACTGGCAGGCAATCTTCGCAGTGCCATAGGCAAGATGCAGCGTTGATACAATATCTCATATCCCGGCTTGATCGGGACTGAATGCCCGGGCAGTGGGGATGCTCGGGCATTCCTTTTTCCCACCGCAGGACTCTGGTTGTGAAAAAAATGTGCATGGTGTAGTATCTTATGAAAATATATTCACATATGCATGGAGGCCCACGCCCCGATGACTCAGCTCCCCATACTCCTCGTGGACGATGAAACCGGCATTCGAACGGCTTTGAGTATCATGCTCATTGATTCCGGACATGCGGTAGATACTGCTCCGGATGTAGATTCCGCCCTGCGTATTTTTGAAGATAAACGTCATCCCATCGTCATTACCGACATCAAGATGCCGGGAAAAAACGGCATTGACCTGCTGCGCGAGGTCAAGGCGATGTCGCCGACAACCGAAGTCATCATGATTACCGGACACGGTGATGTCGATCTTGCCATCCAATCCCTGCAAAACAAGGCATTTGATTTCATCAGCAAACCCATCAACGAGGATGTGCTGTACTTTGCCCTGCAGCGAGCGCAGGAGCGGATCAACATGGCCCGCGAACTGGAAGCGCACACCCGGAACCTGGAAGAATTGGTAGAGATAAAATCGACCCAATTGATCGAGGCGGAGCGGCGAATGGCTGCGTGTCAGTTGTTTGAAGGACTGACATCCAGCTTGAGCGATTTCACGGATAATATGGATACACTCAATGTATTCAATCAGATGCCCATGTTTGTTTCCATCCATAATACGGATATGGACGTGGTTTCGGTCAACGAGCATTATCGAAAACGATTGGGCGATTTACGGGGTAAGGACAGTTGGTCCATGTACGAAGAATTGGAGCACGGCCCGCGTGACTGTCCTGTGGCCCAGACCCTGAAGTCGGGCGAGCCGGGCCGGGGAAATTACAGAGTTCGTTGCGTTAATGACAATATTCACTCTGTCATCGTCAATACCATCCCGATCATGTCCACCGAGGACGGTGTCGAGATGGTGCTGGAATTCATGGTCGACCTTAACGAAGCTGAACAGTTGCGCGAAGAGTTGCGCTCCACTCAGCACAAATACGAACAGTTGTTCGACGAATCTCCCTGTTTCATTTCCGTGCAGGATACGGATTTCTGCATTACGTCGACCAATGCCCGCTATAAGGAGCAGTTTGGCGATTTTGGCGGATGTCACTGCTATGAACTGCTCATGCACCGGCGCAATATCTGCCGCGATTGTCCTCTGGAGAAGACATTCAAGGATGGGCTGGCCCATCAGATGGAGACCGTTGTCACCAATCAGAAGGGGGAAAAGGTCAATGTGTTGATCTGGAGCGCCCCGATTCGTGATGAGCATGGCAATATCACACAGGCCATCGAAATGATCACGGATATCACCCAGATCAGGAAGTTGCAGGACCGCCTGACTTCACTGGGATTGCTGCTGGGAACCACGGCCCACGGTATCAAGGGGCTGCTGACCGGTATCGACGGGGCGGTCTATCGACTTGGGTCCGGTCTGGAGAAGCGCAATTTCGAGCGGATGGAAGACGGGTACAATGATCTCCAGTTCCTGACGGGACGGGTCAAGCAGACAGTGATGGATATCCTGTATTACGCCAAGAATCGGGAGCTGAACTGGGCATCGGTGGATGCAGGGCAGTTCTCCCTCGATCTGTATGCCTCGTTTGCAGCCAAGGCAAAGAGTAAGGATATTACCTTTGATCTGGACATGGGAGCAGTGCTCGGCCGCTTTGATGTGGATAAGGGAATACTGGCCTCGGCTCTGGGCAACATCATAGAGAACGCTATCGATGCCTGTACGCCCGGTAAAGGCCGCGTGACTTTCAAGGTATTTGGGGACGCCAAACAGGTGGCCTTTCGGATTGCCGACAACGGGGTGGGCATGGACCCGGAGACCAAGGAAAAGTTGTTTACGCTCTTCTTCTCGTCAAAGGGAAGTACCGGAACCGGGATTGGTCTGTTCGTGGCGAACGAGATCGTCGATCAGCATGGAGGTACCATCGTGGTCGAATCCGAACAGGGCAAGGGCTCGGTCTTTACCATCTGCATTCCACGGGAAATCAGCGATCGTCTGTAGGCGGTCGGCGCCGGTTAGGGGAGTGTCTCCTGATCGAGAAGGGGGCAGCACTCAGGTGATTGGAGAAGGGGCTGGTTGCTTGAACAGCGCACTTCTCTCAAACAACGGCTGTGCTTCGATCTGCTAGGTGACCACGTGGGCAGTGGGGATGGTTATGGTGAAAGTCGCTCCTTCTCCCACGCCGGAATTGGCCATGATTGATCCACCCATCTCCTTGACGAGCTTCTTGGTCGCCATCAGCCCTATGCCGGTGCCGCGGCTCCCCTTGGTGGTGAAGAACGAATTGAAGACTTTGGTCAGGATTTCCGGTGCGATGCCGTGACCAGTGTCCTTTACTTCATAACGAACAGACATTCCGCCGTTGTCGCTGGTCTTGATGACAACGCGCTTCTCACCTTCCAACAGATCCTGGCAGGCATCAATGGCGTTGGAAACCAGATTGGTCAGACATTCGTGGATCGCCTTGGGGTCAATGCGCATGACCGGTATGGATTCATCCAGTTCCAGCTGTATTTTCACTCCCTTGCGTTCCGCTTTGGATATCAGCAGATCGCGGACCTGCCTTGCAGGGGCATTGGGATCGCAGTCTTCCGGTGCTATGGATACCGGCTTGGCGTAGTCGAGGAGATCCATGGCAAGATTCTTGATGCGTTCCACATCGCGGCGAACCATTTCCCATCCCTGACGCAGATACTCCTGATTTTCCAGCTCCAATCCTTTTTCGAGGACGAACATGCCCCCCTCAAGACCACCTGCTACATTCTTGATGGCATGGGACATGGACGCAACCGTCTGGCCGACGGCAGCCATGCGTTCGGCTTCCACAAGCTCTTTGCTCTTTTCGAGGACGAGGTGCTCAAGGTTTTCGGTGTATTCCCGTAACTGGTCGCGAATCTGGATTTTCTGTTTGGCGCGATCAAGGGCGATTTCCAGGGCGTTTTCATGCAGCGGTTTGGTGATGAAATCCCCGGCCCCCATGCGCAGCGCTTCAATGGCGGACTGCATGTCGCCGTGACCCGTGATCATGATGACTTCACTGTCGGGCCAGTCGCGTTTGACCTGCTTGAGCAGTTCGAGCCCGTCCATGCCGGGCATCTTGATGTCGGAGACAATGAGCGGGACTTCCGTGGATTTGAGAATATCCAGGGCTTCCAGCCCGTTGCCAGCAGTCAATACCTCATAACCAGCATCGGCTATGGCAACAGACAGAACGGTGCGGATGCCGTCCTCATCATCAACCAGTAGTACTTTTTCCAACATGCTCTGTTTCCGCCACCGGGAGTTTTATGGTGAACCGTGCGCCCTGTTCTCCGTTCTCGGCATGAATATCTCCGCCGAAATCCTTGATCAGGCCGTAACTGATGGAAAGCCCGAGACCGGTTCCCTTGCCGACTTTCTTTGTCGTGAAAAACGGCTCGAAAATCTTGTGGGTCAACTCTTCGGGAATGCCATCACCGTTGTCTTCAACCTCTATGAATACATCGTCATTCTTTTGGTATGTCCGTACAGTAATGACTGCTTTATCAGAAACGCCGGATTCTGTCTTCTCTTCCAGTTCATCTCGTGCGTTGACCAGCAGGTTGATGAAAACCTGCTCCAGTTGGTCGGTTGTGGCCAGTACCGGGGGAAGTGAATCCGCTTTTTCCCACTGGACCTCGATACCGCGAGCAGCAAATTGTTTGCCCAGCAGGGTGAAGGAGCGGTCCAGACAATCATTGATATCGACCAGTTCCGAGTCCTGATCGACCTGTCTGCCAAACTCCCGCATGTGGTTGATGATTTTGGTGGCCCTGTCCACATAGCTGTCCACTTCCTTGGAAAGGGTATACAACGTCTGCTCCGGGATCGGCTCGTTGGCGTTGACCTTGCGCATAAAATAGTTGCTGGCGGATTTGATGACTGTCAGGGGCTGGTTCAACTCATGGGCCACGCCGGTTGCCATTTCTCCCAGGGTCGCCATTTTCCCGGCATGGAATAGCTGTTGCTCCGCTTCCAGTCGTTCTGTGACGTCGGTGGTCGATACGAGCAGGTATTCCATATCCAGATGGCCGGACGCCGCAAGCATCATATCCACATAAAACGGGTCGCCGTTGCGCTTGACGGATTTGACCTGATTGATGGCCGTGAAGGCACGCATCTGCGATGTGACCTGCTTGGTTTCATCAGGATGGATCACAGAGAGAAACGACTTGCCGATCAACTCTTCAGCGCTCCATCCATAAACCGATGTGGCGGTGTTGTTGCAATCAAGGATGGTGAAGTCCGAGTTGGTCAGCACGAAAATAGAGTTGGGAGCGTTGTTGAAGATAGTGTGATACTTCTTCTCGGATTCCTTGAGCTTTTCTTCCAGCTTTTTTCGTTCGGTGATGTCGAGGCACATCTCCATGGCTTTGGTGACCTTGCCGTTCTTGTCCCGAATGGGAGCGGTGTGAACAATCCAGTGTGAATACGTTCCATCCGGGTTTCGACGGCTTTCTTCGCTGCAATGGGCAAGGCCGGTAGCAAAGGTCTTCTCGACCGGACATTCCTCACATTTTTCATTTATGCCCTTATAGGCTTCATAGCAGTATGCATCAGGGAAGGGGTTGAACCGCTCTCTGCTTTCCTTGTTGTATTCCAGCAGTTTGTAGTCAACGTCCTGAACCGTGACCACACAAGGAACATTGTCGAAAAGCAGCTCGAATTCTTCCCGCTTCTCATTGATGATTTCCTGTTGTGTTTGCAGCGCATTGACCATGGCTTCGTGAGATCGAGCCAGCTTGCCGAGTTCGTCCGGTCGTTTGGCGATGGTGCTGGAGGCCGTGCTGGTTTCGCCGTGGGCGATTGCTTCTGAGCATTGGGTCAATAGAGAGAGAGGGCGGGTGATTATCTGGCGTAGTCCGAGAAAGATGCCGCCCGAAGTGATCAAAAAGAATATGGTGCCAAGGGTGATGAGCTGGATATTGTAATCCGCAATTGCGGCATTTGCCACGTCAAATGCGAACACCAGATCCATAGTTCCCAATACGGTTACATCTGAAGGATGATAGTGACAGGGACCGCCTGAGCATTCCTTGGAATTGCTGATGGGTACCTGAACGCTGAAAAAGTGATTTCCATCTTCGGTTTCATATTCCCACGTGCGCTCTTCCAGCGTGAGTTGCTGCTTGGGTGGATCAACCTGATGGCAGACAATACACGTGTGGTGTTCCTCGCCTACAAGCGTTCCCACCTCTTCCAGGTTGTTGGAAAATTTGACTTCGCCTTCCTTGTTGTAAACACGGATGGTCTCGACCGGATGAAAATCGGCGACACGCTGGATAAGTGTCCCGATATCCGAGCGGTCATTGCGGAGCATGGCATCATGCAGTCCGATTCGTATGGTGTTTCCCATCATGTCCGCGGTTCGAACCCGCTCGGACATGGTGTGATTGTTGACGAAACCGATGCTCAGATAAATGAGCAGCAGTGTGCTGACGAGCATGATGGCGCCCGTGGCGATAATTATTTTCAGGATCAGACTTTGCCTGATCCTCATGATGAAGCTGAACATGCCTGACTTCCCTTCCCAAGTGTAATCGTCAGAAATTCATGCCAATTGTAAATGAAAGGTGACCCTACCGTCTCATTGGTGTCAAGAGAAAAGCCATATCTTGGCAAGCAAATCGTGACGAGCTATCATGGGATACCATGCTCGAGTGTCATTTATGGTTGATGGTATACAGGTCTAGTTATAGTTTGAAAATCATGCTATGCCACCGCTGTATTAAACTGAAAACATGGTATCAAGGGAGCGATGAATGCGATTTTTTATCTATATATTAATGACTTGTCTTCTTCCTGTTCAGTGTTTTGCAGAAGAAATAAATATGCAGGTAATCATATACCCTCCGTTGGCGTATGAAGTTGATGGTGAACTGAGGGGGGTTGCCCCTGATGTGGTGCGGGCAATTCAGGCCGAGATCGGCGATACCAACAAAATATATGCTGCCCCGTGGCTCAGAGCATATGAGCAGACTCAAACCCACGAACGGCAAGCCTTGTTCGCCATCGTTCGTATCCCCAAACGGGAGAATCTCTTCAAATGGGTTGGGGCCGATTTTTGAAGAGGGCGATTACTTTTTCAAAAAGAAAGGGACGGAGTTGGACGTCCGATCCCTGCGTGATGCAAGAATAGTCAAGCGGATAGCTGTAAGAAAGGATGGATATACCCATCAGGCCTTGCAGGAAGCTGGATTCGATAATCTGGATATCAGTCCTTCATATGATTCCAGCTACAAAAAACTGGCCGAAGGGCGAGTTGATCTGGTTTTGCTTGGAGAGCGCACCTATTATTACATGGTCCGCAAGGCTGGGTTGGATCACACCCTTTTTGAAAAAACCGAGTGCAAGTTTGCCGAATCGGGCGCATGGCTGGCATTTTCTAAGGATATCCCGGATGAAACCATCCTGAAGTGGCAGCAGGCCCTGGATACTCTCAAGGAAAATGGCGTTTTCGATCAGATCATGGAGCGAAATTTCAGTCACTAGAAAACGACTGCACATTCGCAGTCAAAGAGCAACTGCGAAACGTGAGTATTAGCGCTATATTGGTGACAACAAGAGGTTGCCATCATATCTCAGGTGCTAATGATCCCAACAATGGACGTACCCACGAATCATTCAGCCTTGTCTCTGGGGACGAGGTAGCTTGCAGGTGCATGTCACCCTGCTGCCTTCAGCTATGATGAAGATGTCTTCTCCGGGGGTATGTCTCTTTCATTTCTCAGAATATCATATCCCAATCAGTACTCATAATCCGGTGAAATGATCGAATACAGAGCGTAATAGGTTCCGTTCGGTTGATACGTTAAGATGCTTGTGCACGTAGAGTGGTCAGACACAGGGTGTCCGATAGCAGAAGAGGTGCTTGATGCTTCCTGGAGCCAAGGAATAGCGCGAGTTCCTGTTCTTTTGATGTGTCTGGTGGGTGATTGTAGTAGGAAAAAGCATACCTTTTCACATCATCGAAATCGTCAAACTCCCAGTAGGTGTCGAACAGGCTTTCCGAGACAATTTCCAGTCCGCATTGCGGGAGAACGTCACGCACGCCGCAAAGCCGGCTATCTTCATCTTCAAAGACCTTGCACAGACGTTGAATCTGGCTCTGGACAGTCGGTTCGAGGACCAGCACCAATCCGTCCTTCTGAACAACGCGCACAGCCTCATCCAAGGCTCGCTGATAGTCTGGGTGGTGATGCAGTGAGAGTGAAAAGAGTGCGATGTCGAATACGTTGTCGTTGAATGGCAACTCAAGACCGGTTCCGCAAAGGAACGAAACATTGGGAACATTGGTTGCTGCCTGTCTTATGGAACTGACCCCCGGCTCGATACCGATGACAGTAGCCGCGCTCGCAGCATACATGGCGGTCAGGCGTCCATTGCCACAACCGATTTCAAGGACGTTTTTGCCTGCGAGCCCCGCTTCCTTCTCCATTACTTGATACGTTTTTTGCTTTCTGTCTTGAATCATTAGAGTCGGGTACCGCACACAGGTTAAATTTTCAATGATCACACATGCTCTGCACGCGAAAAGACCAATAATACAGAACCTCACACCAGTTGTAGCTCGATGTTCTACCCATATAAAAAGGGGCCTGCATGACAGGCCCCTAACGTGATCGTGGCGGAAGCGTACAGGAGTCGAACCTGCCTGCGAGGGTTAACCCGCACATTGGTTTTGAAGACCAAAACCAATTTTTTGCATCTTTTTGCATTTATTTGCATCAAGCTTAATTTTCTGAATAAAATGAAAAATCGACTTGCTTGACGTTGCTCCGTTTTGCACCTATTTTCATGCCGTCTGCTGGGGATAGTGCTGGGGAAATGCTGGGGCAAAACGGAGACGGCAATGCCAAGACAGAAACGATTTAAAACCGATTATCCGGGTGTTTACTATGTCGAAGGCCAGGATATGGTCAAAGGCAAGCCTGAGAAAATCTACTATATTTTCTACCGAAAAGACGGAAAACAGGTCGAAGAGAAGGCCGGAAAGCAGGTTCGTGACAACATGACCCCTGCCAAGGCGAACAACCTCCGCACCATGCGTCTGCAAGGAAAAGAGCTGTCCAACCAGGGGCGCAGGGACAAGGATGCCGCCGAAAAGAAAGAGCGTGAGGGGCGGTACACGATCTCCCGGCTTTGGGACGAGTACGAAAGCCAAAAAACGAATTTTAAAGGGCGGCTCCCCGACAAGTGCCGGTACGAGAAATACCTTAAACCGGAGTTCGGCGACAAAGCGCCGTCCGAGATCATAACCTTTGACGTGGACCGCCTGCGGATTCGCCTCCTCAAGCAGAAGTCGCCGCAAACCGTGAAGCTCGTCCTGTCGCTCCTGAAACGGCTCATCAACTTCGGAGTGAAGAAAGGGCTATGTCCCGTGCCCGACCCGGCCAAGCTGAATATCGAGATTCCTCGCGTTGACAACGTCAAGACCGAAGATCTCACCAACGATCAGTTAAAGGCGCTCATCAAGGCCATTAATGAGGATTTGAACATTGATGTGGGCCGGATGATGAAGCTTGCTTTGTTCACCGGTATGCGCAGGGGAGAACTCTTCCGCCTCAAGTGGGAGCATGTAGACTTTAAGCGCAAGTTCATCCTGCTCGACGATCCCAAGGGCGGCGTGTCCCAGCAAATCCCGATGAATGACACCGCCAAGGAGATTCTGCTGTCCCAGGAACGGACAGACAGCCCGTATGTGTTTCCCGGCAAGAACGGGAAACAACGGACCGACGTGCGCGGCCCGATCAACCGCATCAAGAAAAGAGCGGGCCTCCCTGAGAGCTTCCGCCCGCTTCATGGCTTACGCCACGCCTATGCATCCATGCTCGCCAGTTCCGGCAAAGTGGACATGTATATGCTTCAGAAGCTCCTGACGCATAAGAGCCCCCAGATGACCCAGCGTTATGCCCACCTGCGGGACGATGCCCTGCGCAAGGCCTCCAATGTGATGGACGATCTCATTGCGGATGCGGTGAAGGAAGATGAGGCGAAAGGAAAAGTAGTCCATTTGCCGAAGAG
The DNA here is from genome assembly GCF_900217235.1 of Pseudodesulfovibrio profundus. Classification (NCBI taxonomy): domain Bacteria; kingdom Pseudomonadati; phylum Thermodesulfobacteriota; class Desulfovibrionia; order Desulfovibrionales; family Desulfovibrionaceae; genus Pseudodesulfovibrio; species Pseudodesulfovibrio profundus. The sequence goes on from NZ_LT907975.1 coordinate 3,148,923, forward strand.
GGAGAAGTGATTTTCAATATGCTGATTACGCCAGGGATATTGGTGAAAATGCTCGGTGAAAGGGAGTATGCGACGTTTGTGAACGGCATGTTCCCGTCCGTCCCCGAAAAGACTCTCCGGAACGTCCTCAAGGGGGAAAGCAATCCACAGAAAAAGACGATTGAAAAAATGATCCGCGATATTTGCGCCCGAACGGGCTTGGAGGAAGGTGTTGCCCTAAAGGTTTTGTCCCCGGAGTCCCGGCAGCCGTGGAAAACCGCCTTTGCCGGAGCGGAGTTAAGTGCGGGCACTCCTCAAAGCATGCAGTATGCTTTTGAAGTGATAGTTCGGATTGAGAGCGCCATATATCAGGCTGAAAACGCTAAGCAAAAAGGTGATTCCCGCTGGTTCAACCGGTTCAGGAGGGCGGGACTGCCTTCTGAAATCTTACCGAAACAGTTCTTTGATGCCTATCTGCACCATGGTGCCGGTTCGGTGAACAAGCAGGGACAGCGGAGAGTCCCGGTGCTCTCTGGTAAGGTCTTTCTCAGGACGTCCCTATACTGTTTGGCTGCGCTCGAAGTTGCTTTCATGAAATCCGAAGAGGAATACGCCAAGGTAGGCCTATGGGTGGATAAGGCCATGCCGAGCTATGAGGATGAACGTTTGGTTGGCCCGATGCGGCACATGTTTCTCGGGATGATGAAGTATCTGGGCAAGTCCAGCGCGGTGAAATTTGCGGAAGTATTGCCAAGCCTGAAGAACGATTTCCCGGACCCAGAGAATCAGCGCCGAAAGATATTGAGATGGATGAGAGGAGAAGAGCCGCCCAGCTGGGAGACAATGTTTATGATTCGGGACGAGTTGTTCGATGGCAACTCTGATTTATTAGTGAATTACGGTGTCGCCCGTTTTCTTCAGAATCTGTTCAATGATCTGCTGAAGCATGCCGTTCCGAAATTTTTCAAGGACGAGCAAGAACTCGTCGCCGTTTTTCAGGAATACCCCAAGTGGCAGGAGCATCATCAAAAGGGCTTCGCAGAATGGAGCGAAGCGAGGGACTGTGGATAGCCCCTCGCTTCGTTAGCGATTACGAGTCCATGTAATCATCGTTGTTCGGATTATGGGCGTCGGCCCAGTCGTTCATGTCGGCATCATTATTGGGGTTGTTGATGTCGGACCATAGGTCGAGTTCTTCCTGGCTCATGTCTGATGTATCGGGCATTTTTTATCTCCTTTTTGATTACTTGCCGTTCTGGTTGGGGTTCACCTGCTTGCCGCGATTCCCTTGATTCTGGTCGTATTGCCTATTCGTTCCCCTGGTGCCTTTGTTGGCGTTCTGGATGTTGGCAGCGTTGTCTGCGGGGTTGATTTTCTTTCCGGATTTCTTGGACATTGTGATGTCTCCATCATTGTGTTTGTGCCTGACACTCCATGTGCCGTGGCGTTGATGGGTGGACAATGCCAGAGCTTGATACTTGTGGGGAGTGACAGTGGACGGCCATAATTGTTGCTGATAGCACATGCGACCCTGCTAAGGGCACAAGCTGGGACGAAAAAAACAAAAGCTAATCCCCTCGTAATCAGTCTACAAAACACCAATTTTATATGGCTAAAAATGAGCTTTAATAATGTCATGCTTTTGGCAATGACACAGCTTTGATGTTTCCGTGCTTTTATAAGGATAACGCTTTGATAATATTGTCAAAAAAATGATTGACTAGGCCTTTTTTCGTGCTATCGTGGTTTCAAAATCAACCCGAAATAGAAGGAGTAAACGATGACGAATGAAGGCGTGCAACATGTGGAAATCCGAGGCCACAAGATCAACCTGTATCGGGATGAAGATGATACAAAAGGATACCTGTTTGACGTATTGCCGAAGGTATTGGCGGTGATAGATGAAAAGGAAACCCAAAGGCTCCAAGACAAGAAATACTGCAAGGAAAAATTTGATCTCAATTTCCCAGCCATTACTATGAGCAGTAAGAATGGGCTCGACAAAAACGGTCATCGCCGTTTCTACCCTGAACTTCTTAAAGACAAATACTGGGTATGCAGTCAGTGGTACGACACTCCGGCTCAACCTAATTTTACGATGTGGATTGACTACCTGTTTGAGTTGCGCGACAGGTTTGGTAATAATGGAATAGACAACTGAGGGGAGATCATGTCGAACCGTTATGAATACACTGAAGAAGATGACGTCCTTGCTTGTTATGTAGCCAAGTATGGTGAAGAGATATTGATATCCCCAATCACAGCTTCCAAAACACGTGGCATGACAGAAGAGTCTTTTAAAGCGCGGGTGGAGAACTTCAAGGCGATTGAGGGCAAAAGCCGACTTACACATGTCGCTGAAATGAGTAGAGAAGTATACGAAACATATAAACCCGTATCAAAAGGTCAACACCGCACATTTTGTCTCAGTATTCTTGGTATATCCAAATAGCTGAGCAAGAAGCCCCGCTCTAATTGATTTCGAGCGGGGCTTCTTTACCTGCATGCTTCTATTTTCTAATTGCTAGGGTGTGTCGACAATCACTTCAGCCACAGCCACATTGCTCCTACGTACACGAAAGCAAGATAGGACGTCGCCAGCTTGTCGTATCGTGTTGCAATCCTTCGAAACTGTTTTAAATTTCCAAACATACACTCTATAGCACTTCGCTCCTTATAGAGATGTTTGTCATATGTTCGCCTTGTCTTTCTGTGAGAGCGAGGAGGGACAACCGGATTGGCATTCATGGCTTCAATTGCCATTACAATTTCATCTGAATCATAGCCCTTATCAGCAAGGACATGCTCGGCAGCCTGTCCTTCAATAAGCGGAATCGCCATACTGCAATCCGCTGTATTTCCAGGTGTTAATATGAATTTAGTTGGACATCCGAGAGCATCTGTGGCAGCATGGACTTTCGTTGAAAACCCTCCTCTAGATTTCCCCACCGACTGCTGGAGGTGCCCCCTTTCCGCCAGCCGAATGCTGATGAGCTCGCACTATTGTGCTGTCAATCATGAGCCATTCAGTATCAGCGTCTACCGCAAGCGTGTTGAAGATCATTTGCCATACACCTTTCTTGGCCCAGCGGATAAATCTCTTATGGACCGAAGACCACTTGCCATAGCTTTCTGGCAAATCTCGCCAAGGCGCCCCTGTCTTGCCAATCCACATGACTGCATCAATGAATAGCCTGTTATCTTTTGCAGTTACACCGCAGTCACTTTGTTTTCCTGGAAGATATTCTTTGATTTTATCCCACTGATCGTCGCGTAGAGCGTGTCTTTTTTGCACTGCCAACCTCCTGCCAAGAAGTATAGCAAATCTCAGAATGATTGTCGACACGCCCTAATGGTCAAAAAAAGAACCGCTAACTTCCATCAGCGGTTCCCTTCTTTAAGGCGAACGGGCGACCAGTTCTTCTTCGTCTTTGTCCATGGCGATGACGCCCGTCTCGGCCAGGATGCCGACAGCTACGCCGTTGATGAAAGTCTAGAAGGCTCTCATGGTTCCTCCTTGTTTCATGCTTCGAACTCAGTGCCGCACTGGTTGCAACGCCATTCGCATATCACATGCCTGTCAATGTGTTCGCCGACCTGATTGCCCACAGCTGATCCTGCGAAGAAACCGGCAAGCGCCCCGGCCAAACCGCCTGCGAGAACACCGAGACCGGTGCCTACGACTGGGACTAATGAGCCGATGGCCGCCCCGGTAGCTGCGCCTGACGATGCGCCGTAGTATCCACAAGCTCCACCCGTTACGCCTCCGACAACCGTGCCGACTTTCTGGCTTGTGTTGACCAGGACGACATGAGCCGAGCTCTCGCATTTGGGACATTTGGGAGTTTCATCACTCATATTTTACCTCGTGATTATTTATGGTTAATAAGCGCACCACGCAGCATGGTGAACATAGCGGGAGCCAATTCGGACACCTCGTTGATGATGCAGCTATGGTTTGGAAGCAGTTTGGTGATGGCTTCGGACAGGATGCCCAGGCCGTAGACTTCGATGCCGAATCTCTTCCCCTCTTCAAGAGCATTAAGAGCCATAGTGAAAGAGTCGGGATCGCCGTCTGTCAGGATCAGAATGATCTTTCTGGATTCGGAAAGCGTATGCATCTGCTGCAGTACCCACCAAAAGGCTTCGCCGAGAGGTGTGCAGCCTGTTGCTCTTACGGCGAAGTTTTCATGCAGTCTTTCGCCATGCTTCAGGATCGGCCAGATCGTGGGACCACGATCATTCCCATTGCCGCCGTCAGTCGGTGTTCCTGCGGGAAACGCGGTCACTCCGACATTGATCCCGTTGATGGTATCCAGGGCCGTAGCGACGGCATGGCAAACCTGAGTAGTCAGCTTGATACGTCGTCGCATGGAGCCTGAGCAATCAAGCAGAATGTGGACGGCTGTGTTGATTCCAACCTTGTGACCATCACTCCTGAATACGCGAGCGTCTGCCGCCGATAGGCGGTGCAGTTGTCGTGCATCCAATCGGCCATGCCGTCCGATCTTGCTTCGTGACAGCACCGATGATTGCAGTAATGCCTGAAGCTGTACCCGCAAAGCGTTCGAAGCTTTGCGGGTTATGGCAGCATCTTCTTGGCTTATCTGCTTTGTTGCCTTTTTGCCGAGTTGCGCAACACACAACGCTTCGTTCACATCTTTTGGCGTTTCCTTGCGCAGACTGGTTGCCAGCGCCTCACCCCAATCGTTGGGCAGGTTGGATTCGTCCGCAGTCAACAGCCGATTCAGGGCGTCCATGGGCAGTGTATCTGGACCACTCTTTTCAGCCGTTTCCTCGGATCTCAAGCCCCTATTTTGCGGGGGCTGAGAAGCCGATGTGTCCTTCAGCAGAGAAACGACCTCTCTTGCGTACAAGATGCAGTCCTGCGTAGAATCGCAGTAGGCATGCACCTTCTGCAAAACCAGATTTAACCGTTCGATCAGGCCGGGATAATGGATTTCAACAAATCTCCCGACTTCGTCACGCTGTTCAATCAGCGACTGCACGTCCCACGTCCGAACCGACAGCAACAGCCAATTCAGAATGGCCATGGCCGGATCGGCTGTCTGCTCATTGGCATTGCCGAACAGATGTTGGATTAACCAATTGAAATTGGAACGACATCCAGGGAACAGACGAGCCAACCGATGCTCTACACGCCAGTCCTCGAAACTATTCCAGATATGCATTTCAAGAGGCGTCAGGTTCGCCAGCCGTAACCAATCGAACCGGGTTTCTCGGATATGAGCAGCCTCATGGTCCACAAAACCTCTGGCCAGACCAATGAGCGTTTCGTTGCATTCCAGCGGCAGCGCAGGCAGATGGATAGTGTCGCCATCCGTGTACGCGCCCGTTCCTCCGATCACGACCTTTACGCCGTACTTCCGCCCGAGAACTGAAGCCACCATAGGCAGGGATCGCATGATGAGTTGATTGTTCATGGCGATCACCAGAGTCCGTGGCTGTCGATTGCGTGTTGCTGCACCGGTTCAGGAACAAACGCCGCTTCGGTCGCAGGCATCTCCTCCCGTACAACCGGAATCGTATCAGCAACCAGCCCTGACAGAATGTCGGCTGCATCCTGCCCCTCCAGTATCTTTTGGCCATGGGCAACGAGCGTTGCCGGATCACGAAGCAGCGAAACCACGCCCTGGAGCATGACCAACGCACTCCCCTGGATGTGACCCCGTTTCGGCATGCGGTTGAAGGCGGTATCCAGCAGATCGACGACCGGCACTACTCTGGGCTCCACGAAGCTCAGGCCGGAGAGCTTGGCGTGGATGGAACGCAGGGGCGAAAGCGCCTTGTGCGTGACCTTGTCCTTGCCTTCGAAGCAGCGTTGCCAAGTGTCCGTGGCAGCCTTGGCGACTTCGCCGAACAGCTTGTCGCCGAGTTCACTCACTTCGTGCTGCAAGCCATGGCCCACCGTATTGTCAGGTGGCGGCATGAGCTTGAAGAACTGCCAACGGAAATCCAGCCGACTGCGGACATAATCCGCACTGACCGGCGAGCTGCCGATCAAATTCTCCCATCCAGGGTGCTGAACGATCCAATCTCGGACAGCCTCATCATATCGGCTGAGAAACTGTGCTTTCGCATTCAGGAAATCGGCGCGAATGTCAGTCAATTCGGCCACGATGTCATCAGCCTTGTCTTCAGGGATGCCCCAGCCGCCGAGAAAGCGGACACCGGTCCTATCCAGGAGGTTCACAGCTCGCGCCTTGAGGGTGCCGAATATGCGCAACTCCTTAGGGTCGCAAATCTTCTTGCTGCCGAGGGATGCGAGTTCCTCGGGCGGTAGTTCCGCGCCGCCGAAGTCGGCGGGTGTCAGTTTCTTGCGGGCAGTCCAGATGTTAACGTCCAGGTTCAGGGCCATTAAATTATCGAGTACGGTAATATTCGTATGCATCATGAGTGATTCTCCTTTTGTTGCGGGAAGATGCGTTGTGCCAGCTCATGCAGCACCGTCCGGGTCTCCGGTGTGGCGCGATAGCCAAGCGCTCGATCGAGCGCGTAGGTCACGGGTTGGATGCCCTGGCGGGCAAGCGGTTGGAATCGGACGGTCAGGTCCGCCCAGCGGATAAGGGTACGAGTCGAGAACGTCACCTCAATGGTGTCGCGGAAGTTGCCGTCGGCCTCGCCCATGAAAAGCTTCCGCACTTCGTTGGCAAATTCGACCATTTTCGTGCGCACTTCTTTGGGTAGGCCAGGGGCCTTGCGATGCAGCAATTCACGCTCGGCTTTAGGGCTGGGGTAGCCGATTTCGCAGAGCCAAAACCGGTCCATGAACGCCAAGTTTTGCCTGAGCGTGCCCTGGTACAGACCGGTTTCATCAGTCCCTCCATTGGTGTTTGCTGTGGCTGCAAATCGGAACAGAGGGTGAGGCTTGATTACTTCCCCACCGTTTTCGGGAATACACAACGGATCGCCATCGAGAATTCCATTGAGGCCAGCAGCAGTCGCCGGGTCGAGCAGGTCAATTTCGTTGAGCAGGAAGAGCCCTCCGAATTTCATAGCCATGGCCAATGGCCCGTACTGAAAGCTCATATTCGAGTCTTCCACGGTCAGATGACCGACCATATCCGGGAACTCCAGTCGCCCATGGCCGGTAATGTCGAACACGGGATAATTCAGCTTGGCAGCGAGTTGCTTGATGAGGCTGGTTTTTCCCGAGCCAGCAGGGCCAAACACGTACAGCGGGTCAGATGAATCCATGAACCACACTACGACATCGCGGCTGGAGTCATGGAACAGGTATTCTGGATTCAGGTCAGGGGTAAACGAGGACGAGGTTGCAAAGCCACGCACTGTTCGCTTGGACTTCTTACCGCTGAAAACTTTGCCTGCGTCGTGGTCTGCAGGTTGAAGGGTTTGTAATTCTTTCAGGGTTTTGTTCATGAATTCCTCCTTTGGAAATGAAAAGCCCCTGCTCCACATGATGTGGGACAGGGGCACAATTTGTTTGTGTTGGGAAGCTAAAAAGAACTCGTTCTTATGTGGATAATATATGTCTGAAATTTCTTGAAAAGCAGAGTGCCAACGGCGGCGGCAGTGATGCGATCTTTTGGCTTTGATTCAAGATGCTGTGGGTGGTCATGCACAAAAGATCGAAATATGGGGCAACAGAAGTGCTTGTCGCTGGCAGACTCTCTTTCCTTAGGCCTGGGAATAGAGTATGTGGTTGAGACGTTAGTAAATTTTAACAGGCTATAGTTAATGTCGATATGTTGTCTTTTGACGATATCCTGAATTCTTCGATTGCTGTCGATCTTGAAATACATCCTGAAGGCAACCACCTTCTGGCTGTTGGTGCGTATGTAAAGCGATCAGAGCAACATGTTTCAAGAAATGGGGGGAAACTTTCTCCCTGTGAAGCTCTTGATGGCCTTGATCGTCTTGCACAAGAGGAAGAATTCATTGTCGGCCACAACATAATTCAACACGACTTACCCTATCTGAAAGGAATGGCGGATAACGCGCGGATTTTTACGTTGCCCGCAATTGATACGTTGATCCTTTCACCTCTCGCATTTCCACAAAATCCATATCATCGCCTGGTGAAGGGTTATAAGCTCGTAAAGGACACCATCAACAATCCTGTGGCCGATTCAAAGTTGGCTCTTGGCTTACTTGAAATGGAAGCAGATGTTTTTGCGCAGCTTCCCGAAAGTACGCTTCAGTTTTATGGCTATTGTTTGAGGGCCACGCATCCAGAACATGGCTTTGGAGCTTTTTTTGAGGCCATTGCCCGAAAGCCCCTTCCAAGCCAGCGAGAAGCTGAAGCAATATGGATGGATGAGTTGGGGACGAAAGCCTGTTCCAACCATGCAATTGAAATATTTCACGAGGCAACAGCCACTCAAGATCAAACGTGGAAGCTTGCTTATATTGCTGCCTGGATTCGTGCTGAGAACGGTACATCTGTTCTGCCTCCTTGGGTCAGGTACGCCATGCCGGGTATTACGTCGGATTTGAATCGACTTCGCTCGACATCCTGCAACAATAATAGTTGCGAGTATTGCACTTCCAATCACGATCCTCATACTGCGCTTAAGGCTTTTTTCGGCTTCGAAACATTCCTTCCTGTCAAAGATGAGAGCCCTCCGCTTCAGGAGTCCATTGTCAAAGTTATGCAGGCTGGCAAGCCACTGTTGGCCATTCTCCCTACAGGGGGAGGAAAATCCCTTTGCTATCAACTCCCAGCCCTCATGCGTGCCCGACAGCGGAAAGTGATGACGCTTATCCTTTCACCTCTTCAGTCACTCATGAAGGATCAGGTGGATGGATTGGTCTCCAAAGGCATAGCCAATGCGGGGATGATCAATGGTCTGCTTACGCCGCTTGAAAGATCTGCCACCCTGGAATCAATAAGGTTGGGCGACATAGATATCCTTTTCATCGCGCCCGAGCAGCTGAGAAATACGGTAGTAAAACGCACGCTCGCACAGCGGGAGCTTGGTCTGGTTGTCGTGGATGAAGCGCATTGCCTTTCAAAGTGGGGGCATGATTTCAGGCCGGATTATCTCAATATTGGCCCCTATCTTAGGAATCGGTTCAAGGACTCAATCGACGACTTGCCGCAAGTGGCTTGTTTTACAGCGACTGCAAAGCTGGATGTCATTACGGATATCGCTGATCACTTCCGGGAAGAACTGGGCTGTGAGCTTGAAATCGTCGAAGGGGGACATGAGCGGACAAATTTGAGCTTTGAAGTGATAGCGGTTTCACCAGATCAGAAGCAGGCCACCATACATCAACTCCTTCTCGATTACTTCCCGTTGGATGAAAACGGCATGCCTCCGGCAGATTGCGGGAGTGCAATCGTATTCGCTGCCACACAAAACAGAACCAAAGCGCTCAGTGAATTTCTTTCCCGGGAAGGATGGCAGGCGGATTACTTCCATGGCGGGCGGACTCCTGATGAAAAAAGGCAGGTGCAGGAACGATTTCTTGATGGTGAACTGACGGTCATTGCCGCAACAAATGCATTCGGCATGGGGGTGGATAAACCTGATGTGCGGTTAGTCATTCATGTGGATACTCCCGGATCTCTTGAGAACTATCTTCAGGAGGCTGGACGAGCGGGACGGGATAGGGAACAAGCCCATTGTGTTCTGCTTTTCTCTCGTGATGATCTTGATGAGCAGTTTTCCATTGCCGCAGATGCCGAAATAACCCGAGATGAAATCAACGGTGTATATCAGGGACTCAAGCGGATGGCCCGTAATCATCCGGAAGAGACCATAGTCGTGACGTCTGGAGAGATACTCAAGTCAGATGATGTTGGTGCTGCCGGGGATCTTTCTGTTGAAAGCCGTGGGTATGACACGAAAGTGAAAATGATCATTTCCCGTTTGGAGCGAACTGGAAAACTTAAACGTGGAGATAACCAGGCAAACGTCATACAGGGGCAGGTTCTGGCTCCTGATTTGCAGGAAGCCAAGAAACGCATTGCTCAGCTTAACCTCCAAGGTAGAAAACGTGAAATTTGGGAGTCCCTGCTCGCGGAACTTTTGGCATCAGATGCGCGGGAATTGCTCAACACCGATCAACTGACTTCAGTTACAGGCCAAACTCCACAAGAGCTCTTGGCGACGTTGCACGAAATGCGGGGCGCACGCCTTATCAACCACGACCTGAACATGACGGCGTTTGTTCGGCATGGTGTTCAGAAGAGTTCAAAAAAATGCTGGGAGCAAGAGCTACTTCTCGAAAAGGAACTGCTTGGCTTCATGGAAGAGCAGTTCCCTGATGCTGAAGTGGGCAGTCGAGCTGTCATGCATATGAGAAGCACCGCTCAGGAGCTGAAGGATAGAGGGTGTGACGGAGCGCAGCCGGATAGGATACGCAGACTGCTCTCTTTATGGAGACGTGAGCGGTTGATTGATTTTTCCCCCAGGGGAAGTGGGCATCTCGAAATACGATTCAGGGAGGAGTGGCAAACAGTTCGGGGAAAATCCGAAAATCGTCGGGCCGTTGGTGGTGTTATACTTGGTGCACTCTTAGGAAAAATCCCGTCAGGGCGTCGGGGGAAAAACATTTTGATATCGTTCAGGACAGAGGATTTGACGAAATCTCTGTCGCGTGATGCTCGTTTTACAGGGCTTACGAATTTGGAGCGTTTGGCGAATGACGCATTGTTGGCCCTGAACCATCTGGAGATCATAAACCTGCAAAGTGGCCTCTCTGTTTTCCGCCCTGCTATGACTTTGGAAATTAATGCGGACAGCCCGCAATTTACGTTGGCGGAGTTCTCGTTCCTGGCTCAATTTTTCGACCAGAAACGGCTGCAAGTCCACATCATGGGCCTATATGCCCAGTTTGCTTCTCAAGGGATAAAACGTGCAATGGCAATGGTCAGAGACTACTTTACGCTGACTATTAATCAGTTCCTGGCACGATACTTCAAAGGGCGGGAGAAGGAGATCAAACGCCCCCTGACGCAGGAAAGCTACGATGCAATCGTAACAGATTTGCGCAACAAGGATCAGGAGAAGATTGTCTCGGCCCCCAGCAAAGGGAATATGCTGGTCCTGGCTGGGCCAGGTTCTGGGAAAACTCGCTGTATTGTCCATCGGATTGCCTACCTGCTTCGTGTTGAACGTATACCGGGCAGGAAGATACTGGCACTGGCTTTCAACCGAAGTGCCGCTGCACAGATTCGAGCAAGATTGCGGGAGTTGGTCGGGCGGGACGCACGTTTTGTCCGAGTGTATACTTATCACGCTTTGGCAATGAACCTTACGGGTGGCTCCTTGGTGGGGAAAAAGCAGGTTGCGGCAACAGCCTTTGATGATTTTATCGGCGATGCGGTGAATATGCTCCGGGAGGAGTCTGAAGAGGATTACGGCATCAAGACTATGCGAGACAGGTTGTTGTCAGGTTTGTCGCATATACTTGTTGATGAGTACCAGGATATCAATTCCCTTCAATACGATTTTCTCTCGCTTCTCGCCGGTCGAATAGAGCAAGACTCGGACGAGAAGCCTTCCCTTATGGCCGTTGGAGACGACGATCAGAATATCTATGCCTTTGATGGTTCAAATATCGAGTTCATCCGTAGGTTCAAAGAAGACTATAATGCCAAAGAGTATCATCTCACTTTGAACTACCGCAGTCTGTCTCCCATTGTAGAGGTTGGCGAACAGCTCATTCAGAAAAATAGGGATAGAATGAAGGTCGATGTCCGTATGCGTGCTGCACGCCAGGGACTGTTGGGTAGCAGAGAGTCCGTTGTTAAAATTGTATACACTGAAGACAGGGCGGCTCGTCTCAAAGGCGCTTTGTCGCTTTGCGCTGAGGTGATGGAATCTGACAAGGGTTTGCCGCTTGAAGATATCTGTATCCTTTGCCGTTCAAACCGGGAACTCGACAGTTTGCTTCTTCTTTCTCAGTACAGCAGCGTGAAGCTTCGCGCACTTCGACCGCGCCCCTGGGACTTGACGCGGACAAGAGAATTTCTCGTGATCAAATCTTGTCTGGAGTATTGTTCGGAAGAAATGGTGCGAGGGGAGAAGTTGCGAGAATTGGTCAACGATCTGCTGTTGGGAAGTGGATTCGCAGCAAACAATATCTGGCTGACTTCCATTCGGCTTTTGTTGGATCAGTACTTGGAAGAAAGTATGGCCCCACGGTCAATCGCTACTTTCATAATGCATCTGTACGAGTCTGCGCGGGAGCAAAAAAATAATTGTCGCCCGGAGCCGGGAGCGGTTGTCGCCTCGACTATTCACACAGTGAAAGGGTTGGAGTTTTCTTCGGTCATAATGCCTGCCCAGCCTGTCCGGGCCGCATTGGGAGAGGAGGAGCGGAGACTCTATTACGTGGGCATGACTCGGGCCAAAGACAAACTCTATTGCCTGTCGAGCCAGGATAATCCTAATCCGTTTTTGGCTGATGTTGAGAGGCTTCATCCATCAACGAGGCGGCGTTTTGCTTTATCGCCAAAAGAACATGAGGCGTATCAGACACAGTATTGGGATATGAGTCTAGGCGATGTAATAATTTCTTTTCCGGGCTATCTCTCCTCAGCGGATCGAATTCAAGCTGCCTTGGCTCAAATGGAGCCGGGATATAGCGAGGGCCTCTCCCTTGTCATGCAAGGCGACAGACACGTCATTACATTTGCCGGGCCAACGCATTTCGGCCCCCTTGCACGGCTTTCATTGTCCGGAGAAAAGGTTTTGCAAGAATATCTCAGCAAAGGTCTTGAGGCCCAGAAAGTGACGTACATGGCGTCACAACACTGGAATCGGGATGAGAGTGACACTTCGACTTCGCTCGATTCTTGGTTTGTTGGTTTGTTTAGGGTTGAATTTGTTCCCAATCCTGAGCGGCAGTAGTGGATTGTTTTTTGATACTGTGTAGATCTGACCAGCAAGGTCACAAGTGCCCATGGACCACTTATGCCCAAAAAAACAAGGTGCACTCCTGAGGAGCACACCTTGTCTTCATGCCGCCGATTTCAACGGTTTGTTAATTTTGCTGATGTACAACCGCTCATGCGGCTTTCCCTCCTTTTCGCATTGTTCCAAAGCCGACTGGGTCTTGAGTTCGTCGCCGATCAATGAAATCAGCTTGTCCGCTACCAGGGAGCGGTCAAGCGTTCTTCGACCAGCCACTGTTACAACACGGAAACGATGATCTCCTGTCGAGATCCAATCCTGCCCACCAACCAGATGATATGTCTGCCTGATGCGTTTCTCTGACTCGGCGATGCGCTCCTCAAGGGCCGTCTTCTGTTTCTTGAGCATGGCGAGCTCTTCCAGTTCCAGTCCGCAAGCGGAATCCGTGGGAATGTTCACGGCCTGAAACTTCGGGCAGTCCGCATTGACATCACACCAGTCGCACAGAGGATGAAAACCCTGGCAATAGTCGAGGGCGTTTAACTCCAGGTTGCCTGCTCGCATGTCTCCCGCCGTCCGCCAGATTGCCACAGCCGTTTGCAGACATGCTTCAAGCATGGCCTGATCCGGCAAGTATGGACCGAACGGCCTGACCTCGGACAGGGAGATGGAAAGCACCCAGGCTTCGATATCCACATTGTTAGAGGATTCGGGCAAAGCCACGTTGAAAACGGACTGTATTGCCTGAGGGAACGTGACGGATTTCAACTCCGTTTCAGGGACGGAAAAGCACGGCTCACTCCAGCAGGACTTGAGCAGTCCGACCTGGCCATAGAGCTGCGCTTCATACGATGCGTACAGCGACTCCGGAATACGCGCATTGCTCTTGAGTTCAAGAATTCGCACGGCAGGCCGCAGGCCGCCCCAGACAAGGGTAAAATCCAGATGCGCCTTGATGGGCACGCCGCTGTGCACGATGCAGATCTCAAGCTGCGGCAACAGCTTTACGCCAGTGGCTAGAAGTGCCTTTTCAATTCCGTGTTCCTGCCAGTGCCCGCGCTGTAGGGTGATCTGTCGTTCGAGAGTACGGGCGACATCATCAGGTGCTAGCCCACCCACGGCGGTTGCGGCGGGAATGCCGGATAAACCAAGCTTGCTCGCCACGGCCGAACGCATGCACTCCATTCCTTTGCCGATGTCCGACATGCCAATGTACTTGCTACGGTCTCCAAGCTCGCTGGCAGTCTTCTTTTCAGCGTGAACCAGAAATCCTTGGGTAAGAAGTCGTAACAAGCCATGTGATTTTGTGTTATCATGCTGCATCGGCGTACCTCCACCACACCTTGCGGGCGCCGTCCCACCGGAATCCGGCCTTACGGAGGAACTCCTTCTTGGAATGGGTATCACCGGTTGCCAGCACGCATTGCTTGCCGTCGTTGGCTGTGCCTTGCCGGTACAGCACACCATCAAGACGGGGCAAATTAGCGGTCTCAAGGGCATTGCCCTGAGGTGTCGTTTGAGGCCTCGTGACGCCTGAGTTCATCCCGTGGTTACGGGAGTGAAAACCGGAGTTGTGCTGACTGTCCTGACGTGAAGCCATTTCGCCGTCATCGTCACTTTCGGTCACAATCCCGATCAGGGCAGACAATCCGTACCGACGAGCGTAGGTCATAGCCGATCCATATCCCTGAGGATCGTTCTTTGGCAGCGGCATGGTCAGCAAGGACGCCTGCCATTGACCTGTCTCGGCATGGACGACCTTGGTGACAAGACCGAGTTGGTTTGCTTCGACCGATACCGGATACTGGGTGAGCCAAATACCGTGCGCAAGCAGAGCGTCTCTGCATGCGTTCATGATGGAATGAAGCGTGGCATAACGGCTGTTTGTAAACGTGTTCTCTGCGTCCTTGAGAGCAGGAGATAGTGTCTGCTGCACCTGGATCATCGCCTCAGCTAATTCAGTGATTTCCTGGGAACTCATCTGGGGTTCCATATTTCCCTCCTTGAAATGAGAAAGCCCCTGCGCCGCGATGTGCGGCACAGGGGCAAAATGTCAATTGGTTGATCGAAATGAAAAAACCTTATACTTCAATCAAGTAATATATATTTCACTCGATTTGAAATGCAAACTGTGGCGTTGATTATTGGATGCCGCCCTTCAGGAAGAAAGAATTGACGCAATAGTGACGGAGACATTACAAAGAACGAAAAATTTAAACAATCCAGCCGCTATAACCCTTTATTTGAGTATATAGCACATTGAATCATTAAACTTGGATTAGCCGAAAACTGCGAATATTAATCCAATGAGAAATCCCCCGGCTCTGCCGGGGGACCATAAGAGTTCGACTTATGCGGGAATCGTTTTGGGCGTAAGCCCCTCAGCACCTGTATTGCTGCTGCCTTCCCTTGGTTGTCGCATGTCGAAATGGTTGGTGGGGTAATTGTACAGGCATAGAGGTTGCTGTCTGAGAATAGGGTTTTCCGCCTTTAGGCGGTTCTTAAAGCCACTTTGATTGGCTCACAAATCAAGCCCCTGGCTTTGCCGGGGGTATCTGACTGCAACTCATTTCCGCTAAGCCAAATGGTGTTTTCCAATGCTCTCGGAAGCTGAAAAAATGTTGGGAATGATTGTGGCTTAATGCAAACAAAGAGAAATAGTCTGGTCGGTTGACAATGGCTGCGTCACGATAAGGAGAAATAAGCATGCTCGACTTGAAGCTTCGCGAAGAATTCCGTGGGAAGAAACTGAAAGGTACGATGGTTGATTTTACCAACCGTCAAGGCACCGGTGCTTTGGACAAAAGTGCTGAAGAGTTTCTGAACATTACATATCCCTCTGTCGACTTGCTTAAACTGGTTGAGGCACTGCAGCCGAGGAAGGCTCGCCCTGTTGTTATCATTGGCTCCAGAGGACAGGGGAAATCGCATTTGATGGCGGCATTGGCGCACATGTATAAGGACCCTTCCGCCACAGATAATTGGTTAAATTCATGGGCCGGGCAGCTTCACCGCGATGATCTCACTAATCTTGCTCTCAATCGTGATGTGGAGGTAATCACTGAAAGCCTGCACCAGCACAATTACACCTTCCTTTGGGATCTACTGTTCGATAAACACCCTGAAGGGAAATACATAAGAGGTAAATGGGAAGGTCAGGGGGAGAGCAAATCTGAAGTCCCGGGAACATCGTTGTTTCTGGAAATGTTTCAGAAAAAGCCAACGGTCCTGATTCTTGACGAGTTTCAAACTTGGTATGAAGGATTAACAAATACAAAACAACACCCCCGCAGGAACTGGGCTTTCAACTTTATTCAGATCCTGTCCGAAATTGCGGAAGGGAATCCTGAGCTTTTAACACTAGTACTTTCCGTCCGTGAAGGCGATTCAGATGCCGCTCAACAGGTATATCGTATCAACCCAGTTCGCATTGATTTTAAAGGGCCAGAGGCAAAAAGAGACCGCCAGAAGCTTTTACTTTATCGCATTTTTGAGAATCGAATTCAGATTCCTGAGGTCGATATTGAAGACCTGATCACATCTCATATAGACGAGTTTTACCGTCTATATCACATCCCCGGATCCGAGCAGGAACGGCACAAAGATGAATTTGTCCATAGCTGGCCTTTCTCGCCTCTGTTAATGCAGCTTCTTGACGATCAAGTACTCATTGCAACCCAGACCCAAGAAACACGGGACCTGCTGAGAATTCTTGTCGATGTTTTTAAGGATGCCGGTGAACGCAGCCCAATCCTCACGGCTGCAGACTTTTCTATTATAGAAGAAAAGAGCGGCGTCGCCTCTCTTCTCGATTCCGTAGCCAACCAGATCCATCGTGACCTCCGCTCAAAAGCGCTGAGAAACTTCGAAGCGGTAAAAGAAGCTGTTGAGGGCACCACACAGAAGGTGCCGAATCTCGGAACAATACTCAGCTCATTGTGGATACGCTCTTTGTCATTGGAAAACATGGCCGGAGCTCGACCTGCTGAAATTCAGTTGGACATTACCAGAAGCGAGCCGATTGATGACAACCTGTTTTCTGTTGAGCTGGAAGCGATCAAAGAGAATAGTTTCAACATTCACCAAAAAGGCGATCGTTTGGTTTTCCTGAATGAAGAAAATCCTCAGGCGAAGCTGATGGCCCATGCTAAAAATGACAAGCTGTTTAATGAAGGGCAGGATGTTGAGCATTTAGCGCAGGAAATTCGATACGTTCTTGGCGGCAGCGAAGCTAACAGTTCGCTTGGCCGCGTGATTGTGCTGAAAAAAAACTGGCAGAGTAATCCGTGGTCCGATGTGGATGAAAAAGATCGTCCTGAAAGCTGGGACAATCGTATTCCCCACGTTGTTATACCCAAAGGTACTGTGAAGGTTAAAGAGCTTGGGATCTGGCTTAAAGAGAAGATCTCCAAGCACCGGAACACCATCCGATTTATTCTTGCCAAAGAAACGTTGGAACCTGTCTTCTACGATAAAGGACTTCTTGTGCTTGCCCGAGCAGTCTATCTGGCCAAGCAATGGAAAAACGCGGACGCCAACTATTCAGCGCTTCATGTGAAGTATCAGAAAGAGCTTCGTGACCAGTTAAAAGTGCGTTTTAATCGCTATGCGGTTCTTGACACATGGAATTTCGGCAATCCTGACCAATGCGAATTTGAGATCAACAGCCACAAGGCTGAAGGTGATCGCATTGTTCCCGCTATCCATGAAAAAATTAAGACTGACTTGTTTCTCGCGGAAGATTTTGAAGACCTCGTGCTGGAGGCTGCAAAGCGCAATGATTCTTTTGCCACCGTATTGGATCAGTTGAAAGAGCCAATGGGAGGCGGAAACCCCTGTATCCCATGGCTGGGTGAAAACGAAGCCAAAGAGCACATCGTTCGGCTTTGTGCCCGTGGAAAAATCGAGATCAATATTGCTGGACGGGAGCTGCTGAGCAGTCGTCCCGGCGAATCTGAAGATGCCGCATGGAATCGCATGAAAGGCAAAATTGGAACTGGCCGAACCCTCGAAGAAACATTGATTCACGAGCCAGACAGCACGGTTAGCTCCGGAGGCGGTCAAACGGAAGATGATACCGCCCCAACAACCTCAGGTGATTACACCGGTTCGACAACAGGCGGCTCAGGAGTCAGTAAAGGAGAATCCGGCGGAATAACTCCGGGCGGCCTGTTTGGTGGAGGCACAGGCACAAAACCCAAAACACCGTTCAGCTCTGATACAACCTCATCCCTGTCGCTTCTTGGAAAGCTTGAGTCTTGGGGGATTACACCTGGTGCGAAGGTATCGAATGTAAAAATATCCATTGAGAATCTTACCGGCGCACAATTGCAGGAGCTAATTAAGAAATTGCCGGACGGAGTTTCCTACGGTCTTAACCTTGAGAAGGAGGGCTAATGGAAAAGTCATTTCTCAACACGGTTATGAATTCGAGCCCGCAGGCCGGATGGGAACAGATTCTTGCTGAGGTCTGGAAGATTTTTTCTGATCCTCTTAATCCCGCCAAGGCGGATGCCCTGACAACCGAAAGGGACAAAAAGGCAGGAGCATTGGACACTCTACTCAGCGGGGCTGCGTGGGATCTCTGGCACGAAGTGAATAGCTCTCCTTTGCGGACCTCACAGCATCTTCAGAGTTTCTGGGAACAGGAATCCAAAGGCAAAGCCATACTCATATTGGATGCGCTTTCTCTTCGCGAAGCATGCTGGATTCTTGAGCAGGCCGATTTACGCAGCTACGCCGTTAATAAAAGCTATGCCACCCTTGCTGAGTTTCCGGGCGACACCACACCGTTTGCCAAGGCGCTTGGATTTGGACAACGCTCATCTTTGACAGATAACGGCGGTAAAAGTGAATCTTTCCCCGGCGCTTATACAGAGTCTGTTGATATGCCCTTTGCCGATTGCGGCAGTTTGGTAAAGCCGGAAACCGGTGTGATTTTTTGGCATCACTGGCCGGACAGTAACATGCATGACCTTGCAGATAATGGCAGCGGCGCACAGAAATTGACCAAGGCGGCCGTCGAGGCCCTTACGGGAGATGACTTCTGGAGCTTTGTCGATCGCCTTGCCACCGGCCGCAAACTGGTGATTACCGGTGATCATGGATATGCGAATGCCGGGCTGTACAGAGATCTGGTGGACAAAGATCAGATCGGCTACATGAAAAAATTATTCAAGAGCAGCCGCTCGACAACGAACTCACCTGAAACCAATCACAACTGGGTGCCTCCCTTAACGATCGAACTGGAAGGCCACACACTCGCCCTTGGCCGTCGCAAATGGAGAAGTCAGGGCGGCTATCCCACGCTGACACATGGCGGACTCTCTTTATTGGAGATGGCAGTTCCGTTTATAGAAATTGAAAAAAGGCAAGGTTAACAAATATGGCTGGTGCAAGACTTACAAAAGCAGAAGAAATAAAAAGAATGGTGGAGGCGGCAGTGGATGCCGGGGAAGAACGCCATCTTGAAACAGTAGACTTTAATGATCCCAACAGACCGAAGACTTGTCTGGAGGTCGATTTCCCGATTCTCCCCATAAATCAGATCGCACAAATCGAAGGTAACGCCGGAAAGCCTATCTATCAAATGTCAAAATGGTGGGCTCGTCGTCGTTCCTCTGTGTTTCGTTCAACATTGATTGCAGCCGCTACGAAAGCACCAGAAGATCAGGCCGAAGCGGCAAAGTTAGTTTGGGAAAACTACTACTGCAATCACCAGAAGAATGCTTCTTTTAAGAAACTGAAGGTTGCAGACATCTTCATGGGGGGCGGAACCACATTGGTTGAAGGTGCCCGCCTTGGCATGCAGATGTATGGTAATGACCTAAACCCGGTGGCATGGCTGGTGGTAAAGAATGAGCTGGCCGATGTGGATATTGAAGAGGTGAAACGCCTCTTTACCTATATCGAATCTGAAGTGAAGCCGCAGATCATGCCCTTTTATGCATGTGAAGGTCCCGGCGGTGAAAAAGGCATCTGGTACAGTGTGGAAACTGGAAAGCCCATGCCGGACGATTTTGATCCGCTGGCTGTGGCTCCTGAAGAGCGTAAGAAATACCGTTATGAAGGCCCGGAGATCATCTACACCTTTTGGGCTAAACATGGACCGTGCAGCGCTGCTGGCTGTAATCATCGCACACCGCTTTTCAGCTCCCCGGTAATTGCGGTTAAGGAGCTGTCTGTAAAGTCATGGCCTAAGCAGAAATGTGAAGTCTGCAATGAATTCTTTGATATTGAAGCGGGTGAGGTGCGCATGGCACCCGATGAACCTTTGATCATCGCAGAGGGTGAAAAACCTTTTACCACCCTCAAATTAAACGGTTCATTTGATTGCCCTCATTGCGGGAAAAACCAATACAGCGCCGCGATTAGTGGGAAGGGCAAAAACAAAAAAGTATCCCTCTCTCTGTTGATTCATCCAGACTGGATGGAGGGTGCTCTTGGTACTGACGATCAAGGCAATCTGGGGGGGACCGTAACAAGTTCGGTTGAAGACACCAGGCGCTGGAATGAATTGCGCCAGAGCACCCTCAAGCTGATTGAGGTGCGTGGAAAACTACCGGACGAAATCTCCTTGCCAAGCACTGGCGAGGTGATGTCTACCCAAAATGGGACGATCCCTAAAAAATCCCATTTTGCGTGTCAGGGAAAGACCTGTGGTTTGCAGCAAAATGTACTTAGTTCCATAAAATCTTCCGGCAAATCCGGCCCAACCGCCGAATACAGTTTACAATGCTATTCTCCTAAGAGGTCAAAAGGTTCGGCAGCATACAACGGACGCTTCTTCAAAGCCCCAAACAAACTTGATACCAAAAGGCTTAATTCAGCTTTTTTTGAATGGGAGAAAAGAAAGGTAAATGACTTAAAAGGCTATTGGCCTGAATCTGAGTTGCCGTATGGTTTTATGACTCATCATCTGCAAGGCGGAGTACCCAATCATGGTTTTACACATTGGCATACAATGTTTAATCCTCGTCAACTGCTGGTTCACGCTCTTCTGTTAAAAACAATTGATAGCGCCATAGGGTTCTCTGATGGGGCAAAGGAATTTGCATTAGGTGCATTCCAGCAATATCTCAGATATCAAAACATGTTCGTTTTCTTTCAGGTGCATCGGGATTGCTTGGCTCCTCATTTTTCCAATAACAATTATCACCCAAAGTCGAACATAGTAGAAAACTCGGTTTTTTGTAAGATTGGAAGTGGCAATTGGGAATCATGTTGCAAAAATGTGTTAAATGGGAACGATTGGAAAGACCGCCCTTGGGAAGTTGTTCCGAAGGAATACCTGTCAGGAATAAATAACGACGTAGCTAGATTAATAACTGGGAAAGGGCATCGGATTTCCCTGGATGATAAGCTATTATTTAGTGGTCAAATTACCTGTGGCTCGTCAACAGAATTGTCCAGTCTCAAACCATGCTCCTATGACCTTGTCATAACCGACCCTCCATTTGGAGGACTTTTGCATTACTCTGAACTTGCCGACTTTTTTTATGTCTGGCTGCGATTGGTGTTAAAAGATAAATACCCGGAATATTTCACCGGAGAATACACTCCGAAAACCCTTGAGGCTGTTGCTAACAAAGCCCGCAATCCGGAAGATGCCGATGACTTTTACAAGCGTGTTCTGACGGATTGCTGGCGTGAAGCGCATCGTATCCTAAAACCGGGCGGTATTCTTTCCTTTACCTTCCACCACAGTGAGGATGAACCGTGGGTAGATGTTCTGGAAAGCCTTTTTAATTCTGGGTTCTTCCTCGAAGCAACCTATCCGATTCGCTCTGATGAGACCAAGGGTAAGGGTGAATTTGGGTCAAAGACTATTGAATACGACATCATTCACGTTTGCCGGAAGCGGACCGAAGAGCCCTCGAGAATTAGTTGGCCGAAATTGCGTCGCCTGATTTTGCGGGATGTTCGCCAACTGCAGGCCCTTCTGGAACATCACCAACAGGCCGGTCTACCGGAGGCGGATATCGAGGTCATCAAACGCGGTAAGGCGCTGGAATACTTCTCCCGTCACTACGGCAAAGTCTACGTGGAAGAAGGTCGCGAGTTTACAGTTAAAGAAGCTTTGGCTGGTATCAACGAGATAATTCAGGACCAGTCCGGAAGTGATGCCGTGAAAGCTCCGGACAAAGCGGAACCGCTGACCCGTCAGTTCCTGCGTATCTTTGCCGATAAGGAACGGATCGAACGGGACCAGATGCAGAAATTCCTGCGCGGTTCCGGTGTGGGGCCGAGTGATTTTACCAATCGCGGCTGGTGTAAGGAGATCAACCGGCCGAAGGCTTTTGTTTGGGTCGATGCGCTCGAATTTGCAAAGGAGAAAAAGTCACTCAAAAACCTACGTCGCGATTTTGATCAGGTTCTTTTCCTTGTAGGGGCGTCGTACTCCGGTAGTGGTATCAATGTAAAAAAGGAAATGAGCGACAACGGTTTTAAACCTCATCCGGCGCTGGGCGAATTATTCAACTGGCTGGGAATGCACGGACCGACCAGTGAATTTAGAAGTGCAAGCTATACCGCTAACCAGCTCTTTAACAGTTGGTCTGCTGCGAACCAGTCAGTCATGCAAAAGCAGCTTTCATTGTTCGATCTTGCGGAGGAGGTATAAGCGGTGAATCCAATTTTGCTTGATGATGTCTGGCAGCGCAAAGGGATCTCGGTCATTTGGGATAACCACGTGCTGGCAAAACTGGTGAAAGATAGCCGGGCTATATCGCTCCGCGAGTTTTTTTCATATTACGAGAAAAGCTGGCCGGATGATGACATGCCCTTCATTAACAACGACCTACTTTTGGTCGCTGGTTTGGATGCCGCATTGGATACTCTTGAGGCCCAGAATGCAGAAGAATGGGTTACTCAAGAGGTGTACAAACGGATCTACGATTTCCAGAACTGGGCGGAAGGTCAGTACGCTCTTGTCTTCTGGATGAGCAAACAGGACCGTTGGAGGGAACATCTGGAAAATAACCGCTACACCTGGCTCTGCGACGGCAAAGACCGTGGCAAAGAGATTGAGCTGGGGAGCGGTATATGGAACGGGGCTCAGCTCAGTGTTCGCAGGATTGAATCTGACGGACGATGGATAGGATTGTTTTTGGACAGGATAAGTTGATCGTGAGTTACAAGATTCTTCCTGGTACACGGATACAGCACCGTGAGTTTGGTCAGGGAGCCGTTCTTTCGGTCTCGGAAGGGTTTGCTACGGTCTTCTTTTCCATCGGTGAAAAGCGGATTCCGTTAGCGGAGCTGTTACCGGCATTGAGCCGGAACGAGACTGTGGTTCTAAACCTCGGGGCTGGCGATGAACGTCTGAAAAAGGCATGGCTCTGCTATAAAGCACATGAGCTTCCGCTTTTGGATCACGCGACATCGATGACGGCAGCCCGGATAGATCTGCTGCCGCATCAGGTCGTCCTGACACATAAAATTGCAATTGCTGGTCCTAGACGATTCCTGATTGCCGATGAAGTTGGACTGGGCAAGACCATCGAAACAGCGTTGGTTCTAAGGGAACTGGCCAGTCGCGGTGAACTGAATCGAGCCTTGATGGTTGTGCCTGCCGGGCTGGTGAATAACTGGCATCGGGAACTGAATGAGGTGTTTAACCTAAATTTTGAAGTCTTCGGAAGCGAAGGTGATGTCAGCGACCGTAAAACGAACGCCTTTAAAAAGCATAATCTGCTTATTGCCAGTATCGATACACTCAAACGCCCAGCGCGTGTGAAAAAATTACTAGAAGCCCCGAAATGGGATCTGGTGGTCTTTGATGAAGCTCATCACTGCACGGCTTACAAGCAGGGCGGCAAAGCTAAGAAAACGCAGAATTATAAGCTGGCGGAGTCTCTCAGAGACCATGCCCGCGATTTGATGCTTCTTTCAGCAACTCCGCATCAGGGTGACCATTATCGATTCTGGAAATTGATTCAGCTTCTTGATCCTTCGCTGTTTAGAAACGAAAAGGAGATGGTTGAGGAGCGGCACCGGCTCAATCCCTATATTTTTCGACGAACGAAAGCAGACGCATGCCGTTCGGATGGTTCCACGCTCTTTGCCCGGCGCTGGGTGCATACCGAAGCGTTCTCGATGTCAGATGTTGAAAGGCAATTCTATCAACAGCTGAATGAATATCTTCGTGATGGATTCGCGCTGGCCAAAAAACAAGGAAGCAAAGGCCGGGCGCTGGGCTTTGTGATGACTATCTTCCAAAAGATTGCTGCATCAAGTTTTGCCGCTGTTCACCGAACTCTTCGCCGTCGTTTGATTGCGCTCACCGTTCATGAAGGTTTGATCCATGATGAAAATCTGGATATCGATCTGCGTGATGAAGCATTTAATGCGGCCAAAAACTACATCTGCCGGGAATTCCAGCTGGGGAATGATCAGATGAGCATGCTGGAAGCAGAGCGTATTCTTAACGAGCTAAAACGAAAACAGCTGAAAAAAATCAATGAGGAAGAGCTCGCGTTTGCCTCTGATACTTTTTCCGATGAACTGACCACACAGGCCGCTGAAGATGCCACTATGAATGCGGTTGCATATGCTCTTCCAGAGGAACGGCAGCGCATCGTGCAGTTATTGGAACAATTTCCAGATGTTCAGGAAACCAAAGTCGAAAAACTAATTTCTGCGCTCGGCATTTTGTGGAATCAGAATCCCAAGGAACGGGTCGTTATCTTTGCTACCTATCTGGGCACCGTAGAAATGCTGGGGAAGGAAATTGACCAAGCCTACCCCGGTCAGGGAGTCGTGGTGCTCAAAGGTGGTGATCATGGCAGTAAGACAGCCGCTGAAAAGCGATTCAAGCAGCCGGAAGGGCCAAGGGTCATGATTTGTACGGCGGCTGGTCGTGAAGGTATCAACCTCCAACATGCCAGAATTCTTTTTAATTTCGATTTGCCCTGGAACCCGATGGACATGGAGCAGCGCATCGGTCGAATTCATCGCTACGGCCAGAAAGATACAGCACAGGTCTACAACCTTGTTCTTGGCGATACAATCGAGGGGAAAATTTTCTTACTTCTCGATGATAAGCTGAAAGACATTGCACTTGCGCTGGGTAAGGTTGATGAAAAAGGAAATGTTGCTGAAGACCTGCGTTCACAGATTTTAGGGCAGCTGCAGGAGACCATCAATTACCAGAAACTCTACGCGGAAGCCTTAAGCGATCCCTCCTTAAAACGGACCCAGCTTGAGCTTAATGCAGCCATGACCAATGCCTCCGATGCTCGTGACGCGGTGTCGGAATTGTTTCAGGAGCTGGATCAGTTCAGTCTCGATGAATATCAGCCGTTATCCGATGTTGATAAGAGCATGCAGCAGTTGATCCTTTTTACATCAGCCTGTGCCGAACTCGATAAGGGTAGCTTTGAAAAAGATACGGCAACATACGTTTTTACTGACACCTCGGCCAATAAGATTGTGTTCACCACTGACCGGGAACAGGCATTGGAACATGACAATGTTGAGATCCTCGGTCTGGATCATCCTCGTATAGAGAAATGGCTTCGAGAATACAGAACGCTACCGGCAGAGCAGATCGCATGTACGATTACCGGAAACGATTTACCCCAAGGAATTCTTACCATTTGGGAAATTGAGACGCACAACGAAAAAGGTCATGCCATTCGTTCAGTCATAAAAATCGGAATGACTGATGCCGGGGAACGTCTTGTTTCGCTTGAACGCCTTGTCGATGATCTTTTCCAGAAACAAAGCAAGAAGGCCAAGGGCAATATTGACCTGTTGCCATTAGCAGAGACTCTTCTCGAACGGGAAATTAATCATCGCGGCAAAGCCAAGGATGACCAAGCATATAGCTCAAAACTTATTGGCTGGGTTGAGGTGGTGCACTAATCTTCCAGGCCAAGCTGTTGCTTGGTGAATTTTCCTATTACAAGACCTACAGTCGGAGTGTGCTCGGGACGCTGGGCAATATGAAGTATGCACTCTAATTTAGTCGCCCCTGAGAAACTCACACTTCATTGATTTTACTTAACAATACTTTGCTCACAATGTAGTATTTTCGACTAGGAAATGCAGTAATTCCGCGGAAACCCGGTCGAAACGACGCAGTATTTGGTGGGAGAATTATGAAGGCAAAACTCAAAAAACAGCCGCAAGGAACCTTCCTTTATCCAGACCTTTTGGACCAGCTCGATCCAAAGCACTCACTTCTTCAATTGGCGAGAAGAATTCCCTGGGAGCGTTTCGAGGCAGAGTTCTCCGCGCTTTACAGCGAACAGGGTCGCCCGGCCAAGCCGACCCGTTTGATGGTCGGTCTGATGCTCCTCAAGCAGTTGGAGAATCTGAGCGACGAGAGGGTCGTGGAGGTGTGGACGCAAAATCCGTATTATCAGGCGTTCTGCGGGATGACGGAGTTTCAATGGAGTTTGCCTTGCGACCCGACGGACCTGGTGTACTTCCGCAAGCGCATCGGCGAGGACGGAGCGAGGTTGATCTTCGAGACCTCCGTGGAATTGCATGGCGACGACGCCATGGAGCGGGAGATTACGGTGGACACTACGGTCCAAGAGAAGAACATCACATTTCCCACCGATCTGAAGTTGATGGAGAAAATCATCAAGGACTGCTGGAAAATAGCAGGCCGGGAGGGAGTCAAGTTTCGTCGCAGTTTCAGGCGTACGCTTCCCAAGCTGCGGATGAAACGGATGAAGATGGCGAAAAAGGCAAAGAAGCTGCGCACCATGGCCGGAGCACTGATTCGGGAGCTTCGTCGCAAGCTGCCGAGAGAAGCCCTGACCTGCCATGGAGAACGGCTCGATCTGTTCGAACGGGTCAGGAGCCAGAAACGGAGCGACAAAAACAAGGTCTACAGCTTGCACGAGCCAGACATCCTCTGCATATCCAAAGGCAAGGCGCACAAGCAATACGAGTTTGGTCGCAAGGCGTCTGTGGCCGTCACCAAGACCACGGGCATCATCGTCGGCGCGATGAGGCTTCGATGAAAACGTTTACGACGGCCACACCTTGCCGGATGTCCTCGAACAATGTTGGATGATCACAAAATCTTGCCCGGAGGTGGCGATCTGCGACCGGGGCTACAGGGGACTGAAGCAAGTCGGCGACACGCAAATACTGATTCCAGGCCGTCCCAAGAAGAAGGACACCCGCTATCAGCGTTTCAAGGCCCGACAGCGCTTCCGTCGCCGAGCGGCCACTGAGCCCCTCATCGGCCACCTCAAGCACGATCACCGCATGGCTCGGAGTTATCTCAAAGGTGCGGTTGGCGACGCCATCAATCTGTTCATGGCTGCTGCGGCCTTCAATTTCAGGAAATGGATGCGGAAGTTGGGAGGACTTTTTGCGCTCCTGGCACTCCTGCTCTTCGCCGGACACTCAAGACAAAGACTGCTGACCAGCGCTGGGTAAGGGCGGAAACGGGTTTTTCAGGGGCGACTAATTTATGCTGACGACACAGCCTGTGATTTGTCAGAAATAACTTTCGATGAAATCAGATTTGGCGGAATGCGTACTTTCCGGGGAGCGGTCTTGCGCAGTTTAAGCCTGCTGTGCGATTTGGGATTCTGCTATTGGTAGTATCCTATATTATTGTATTTATGGATGAAATGAAAAGAGAGATAAAGAGGAAGGGTTGTTCATTAGAAGGTTAATTCTTGAGTAAAGAATAATTCACAGAGGGCTATTATATAGTGAAAAAATAAATACTTAAGGAGTAATTTAATGAACTACCAATCAACGACCAATGCCCCTCAGTTTCAAGACCTGGCGATCAACAACGGAAGACAAGAGCAATTTTTTTGTTTCGATATCATTCTTCAGAAGATTCATGAAAGAATCAAATTAATGACGGAGCGTTACAGCCGGGTCATGTTTGTCCGTTTCGATATTCGGTTTCCCCGTGGATACCAGGCCCAAGGCGGTAACGACGAGGTGTCCCATCTGTTCAAGATGATGAAGGAGAATGCCAGGACGAGAAAGACAGCCTTCCATTTCGTCTGGGTCAGGGAGAAGGCTGGCAGTGATAATCCTCACTACCATGCTATAGCGCTTCTCGATGCCAGCAGGTCCAGCAACTATATCGAGTTTATCGCTGAGGTCACAAGGGTTTGGGGCCATGTGCTGAACTGTCATGCGGCAGGGCTTATTGATCGATGTGATTTTGATTCGTTTGGTAATTACACCGGAAATGGCATCATCCTGCAACGGCCTATTCGTAGAGCGATTGGGGAAGATCGTTCAGCTCTGGAACAGGATTTCTGGGCCAAACTGAATTGGTGTAATGAGTGGGCAAGTTATCTCGCAAAAGTGAATCAGAAGGAGGATACGCCATATCGGGTTCGGAGATTCGGCGCGTCAAAGATCTGATAGCAAACACCCGCCTGGCATGGCGGTGGCATTGTCTTTAGGAGGAGCACCCATTGTTGCCGCCATGCCAATTTGTGTGTGATGAGAAAACCTACCATATTCTCATCAAATTTTGATTTGAATAGGAAGAGAAAGCACATCATGACTCAAGTAATATGGCAAAGCCAAGTGTGGCCTACATTCCGGTATGACGCGGAAGTTCTCCTCACTCAACTCGGGAGATGCCGGAGGTTGCTGGGAGAACTGCTCGCCCAAATGGCTACCTTGGACGGCAAGATCGCTCTTGAGGCTGAGGCTGTTTTTCTGGAGGTGGAAGTGCTGGGGACTTCGG